>CANBSV010000050.1 GCA_947372225.1 Burkholderiales bacterium
GGCCCAAATGAAAGTCACCAAAGCAAAGGGCCTGAACACCAGCCCATTTGAGTTGATCGCTGCGGCTAGAGGCCTACTTCAGAGGCTCTGGCTCGAGAACATTCAGCGAGCTACTTTTTGCTGTTACCTCGCTCACGTTCAGCCGCTCAAGTTCGTTTCGCCTCGACCCTGCGGGTCCACGGCTGGGGGGGATGCCCGAGTTGTCGCCGCTCTGTCCGGTTCTCAGTGCCTGTTCTCGTGCAGCAGCCGCGGCAGTCCGCCTGTAGCCGCAGCGAACCAGCCAAATGGGCTGGTGTTCAGGCCCTCTTCTTTGGTGACTTTCTTCTGGGCCTGCAGAAGAAAGTCACTCGGCAGCCGGGCCGAAACCCGGCGGGCTCTCGCCCAACGAGAAACCCACGCGGGACGCGAAACACCCCTCGCGCGGGCAGCGCAAAGGCACCGCCCCACCCTCACCGGCCAGACAACCTGACAGCCCCGGTGGCCAACGCCGTCCCCAGCAGGATCACGGCGCAACCGGCCACCATGTGCCACGTCAGCACCTCCCCCAGAAACACCCGCCCCCACAGCATGGCGAAGGCCGGGATCAGGAAGGTCACGGCGATCGTGCGGGCCGGGCCGACGTTGGCGATCAGGCGAAAGAACAGCACATAGGCGACCGCGGTGCAGGCGACCGCCAGCACCAGCGCGGCGCCCCAGGCGCTGGCCGAAGGTGGGACCGGCGGCCACCAGATCACGGCGGGCACGACGAGCAGCAGCGCGGCGGCCAGCAAGCTGCCGGCAGCGACCGCGAGCGACGGGACGCCGGTCAGGAAGCGCTTGGTGTAGCTCGCCGAGATGCCGTACAGCAGCGGCGCGCCCAGGCAGGCCAGCACCGCCCAGGGCGAGCCACCGGGCTGGAAGCTCGCGCTGTCCCACGCCATCCACAGCACGCCGCCAAAGCCGATCGCCAGACCGACCACCCCCGAGCGTGTGGGGACATCGCGCAACCACAGCCAGGCGATGACCGCGCCGAACAACGGCGTGGCCGCATTGAAGATCGATGCCATGCCTGCGCTGACGGACAGCGCGGCGTAGGTGAACAGCATGAAAGGCAGCGTCGAGTTGGCCAGGCCCACCACCAGCAGGCTGCGCCAGTGCCGACTCACTTCGTGGCCCTGCCCACGCCACACCAGCAGCGGCATCAACAGCAGCGCCGCGCCGATGACACGCAGCGCCGCCAGCGCGACGGGCCCGAACTCGGGCGCGGCCAGTCGCATGAACATGAACGACGCGCCCCACAGGGCGGCGAGGATGCCCAGGTCGAGCAGGTCTGACGATTTCAAGCGGGGTGCTGCCGCATCAGTCGGCCCACACCACCCAGCCCTGCCACGCCGTGAGGAGCACGATCGCCCCGAACACGATGCGGTACCAGGCGAAGCCGGTGAAGTTGTGCGTGGAGACGAAGCGGATCAGCCAGCGGATGCACAGCAAGGCGCTGACAAAGGCCACCACCGAGCCCACGGCAAACAGCGGCAGATCGGCCGCATGCAGCGACTCACGCTGCTTCCACAGCGCATAGGCACCCGCACCCATCAGCGTGGGAATGCCCAGGAAGAAGCTGAACTCGGTGGCGCACTTTCGCGAAAAGCCCAGCACCATCGCGCCGATGATGGTCGCGCCCGAGCGGCTGGTGCCGGGGATCATCGCCAGACACTGCAGCAACCCGACCTTGAGCGCGTCGAGCACGCCCATGTCGTCGACGGACTCCACGCGCGCGTGGCGCGTGCCGGCTGCATCGAGGTGGCCGTACAGCCGCTCATGGCGGCGCTCAACCCACAGGATCACCAGCCCGCCGGTGATGAACGCCAGCGCCACCGGCACCGGGTGAAACAGGTGCGCCTTGATGGCCTTGCCAAACGCCAGCCCGAGCACCACCGCCGGGATGAAGGCGATCAGCACGTTGAGCGCAAAGCGCCGCGCCGCCGGCTCGCTGCCCAGCCCGCTCACGGTGCGCTGCAGCCGCTCGCGGTACTGCCACACCACCGCGAACATGGCGCCGGTCTGGATCGCGATCTCGAAGACCTTGGCGGTCTCGCCGGTGAAGTCGATCAGCGATCCGGCCAGGATCAGGTGCCCGGTGCTCGAGATCGGCAAGAACTCGGTGAGCCCCTCGACGAGGCCCATCAGGGCGGCTTTCAACAACAGCATCAGGTCCAAGAAAACCCCCACAGAAAAGATCGGCAGATCATACGAACCGGGTGTGTCACGAGGCTCACTCGTGGCGCAAGGCGTCGATGGGCAGCAGCTGCGAGGCGCGCTGCGCCGGGTAGTAGCCGAAGAACACACCCACCGCGGCAGAGAACGTCACGGCCAGCGCGAACGAAGCACCGCTCAGTGCCACTTGCCACCCGGCAAACGTGGCCACACCCCAGGTGGCCGCCGCCCCCAGCGCCACGCCGATGGCGCCGCCCAGCAAGCTCAGCGTGATCGCCTCGATCAGGAACTGCAGCAGGATGTCGCGACCGCGCGCACCCACGGCCATGCGCAATCCGATCTCGCGGGTGCGCTCGGTCACGCTGACCAGCATGATGTTCATGATGCCGATGCCGCCCACGACCAGACTCACGCCCGCCACCGCAGACAGCAGCAGCGTCATGATGCGGCTCGACTCCTCCTGGGCCTGCAAGACCTCCGTGAGCTGGCGCACATTGAAGTCGTCGTCAGCGCCGGGCGCGAGGCGATGGCGCTGACGCAGCAGCGCACGGATGCTGTCCTCGGCGACGCTCAGGCTGTCGCCTTCGTGCACTTTCACGCTGATGGCGTAGACCCGCTTGAGCGGCCCGGCCAGCCAGCCCGACAGCCGGTTGCGAAAGGTCGAGATGGGCACGAGCAAGGTGTCGTCCTGGTCCTCTCCCTGCGAGTTCTGGCCCTTTCGGGCGAGCACCCCGATCACGGTGTGGGGGATGCCCTTGATGCGGATCACCCGATCGACCGGGTCTTCTTCGCCGAACAGCTCTCTGGCGACGGTGAGTCCGAGCAGGGTGACCTTGGCCGAGCCGGCCAGCTCAGCCGCATCGAAGGCGCGGCCGGCGGCCAGGGGCCAGTCGCGCGCATCGAGGTACTCGGCCGTGGTCCCCACGGCGCGCGTCGACCAGTTGGCATTGCCCGACACCAGTTGAAAGGTGCCCGTGACCGACGGCGCCGCCACCGAGACCTCGGGCACTTCGGCAGCGATGGCAAGGGCATCGCCTTCGGTCAGCCGCTGGTTGCTGCCGGCGCCCAGGCGCTGTCCCGACGCGTTCACCGAGCCGGGCACGACCATCAGCAAATTGGTGCCCAAGCCGCGAATCTGCTCGGCCACACGCTGCTGCGCGCCGTTGCCGATGGCGATGGTGGTGATGACCGCAGCCACGCCGATGATGATGCCCAGCATCGTGAGGATGCTGCGCATGAGGTTGGTGGTCAGCGCGCGCCAGGCCGAGCGAAAGGCGGTGAAGGTGTTCATGCCGTCGTGTGCACCTGGCTCGCGGGTCGATACGGCACTTGCTCCACGTCTTCGAGCACGCGGCCGTCGCGAAACACCAGCCGCCGGCGCGCCCAGGCGGCGATGTCGGGCTCGTGGGTGACCAGCACCACCGTCATGCCCTGCTCGTTGAGTTCGGCCAGCAGCCGCATGATGTCTTCGGAGGTCTGGCTGTCGAGCGCGCCAGTGGGCTCGTCGGCCAGGATCAGCTGCGGGTTGTTGACCAGCGCACGGGCAATCGCCACGCGCTGCTGCTGGCCGCCCGACAGCTCGGCCGGTGTGTGCCCGGAACGCTCACCCAGCCCCACGCGCCGCAGGCTGCGCAGTGCGCGCGCCTGGCGCTCGGGCGGCGGCACGTTGGCATACACCATGGGCAGTTCGACGTTCTCGAGCGCCGACGTGCGCGGCAGCAGGTTGAATTGCTGGAACACAAAGCCGATGCGCCGGTTGCGGATCGATGCCAGCGCATCGGCGCTCATCGCATCGACCGCCTCGCCCGCCAACTGGTAGGTGCCGCCGCTGGGCTGATCCAGACAGCCCAGGATGTTCATCAGCGTGCTCTTGCCCGATCCCGATGCGCCCATGATGGCCACGAAATCGCCCTCGGCGATGTCCAGCGACACGCCGCGCAGCGCGTGCACCGTCTGGTCACCCATGGTGTAGGTCTTGGCCAGGTCGCGTGCGACCAGCAAGGGCTCGCCGAGGCTCAAAACGGCGCTCGCGGTGCGGCGCCGGGAGCGGTGCGCGCGGCACCTGGCGGGGCGCCGGCCGGCTTGGTGGCGGCGATCACCACATCGGCGCCTTCCTTGATCAGGTCGGCATCGGGCTGGCGGGCGGTGCCCGGGCCGATCAACAGCTCGGTGGACAGGCCATCGGTCACCCCCAGACGCACGAAGAACGCACGCGGCTTGCCATCGGGCCCGAGGATGTGGATGCGACCGCGTGTGCCCGAGCGGGCGCCGCCTTCAGGACGCTGACGCGGTTTCTGATCGGCATCGCCCGGCTCCGTGCGGCGGTGTGTCTCGGCCGCCGCAGAGGCCCCGGACGCTGCAGAGGCCGCGACATCCACCGGCTCGACACCCGGCAGCCGCACACGCAGCGCGGCGTTGGGCACCTTTAGCACGCTGTCGCGCACCTCGGTGACGATGCGCACATTGGCCGTCATGCCCGGCAGCACCGCCGCGTTGGGATTGGCGAAGGCCACCACCACGGTGTAGGTCACCACGTTCTGTGCCGACACGGCGGCCTTGCGGATCTGGCCGACGCGGCCTTCGAAGCTGCGTCCGGGAAACGCATCGATGGTGAAGGTGACCTTCTGGTCGACGCGCACACGCGCGATGTCGGCTTCGTCGATGGCCGCTTCGACTTGCATGTCCGACAGGTCGCGTGCGATGACGAACAGCTCGGGCGCTTGCAGGCTGGCGGCCACCGTCTGGCCCACATCCACGCTGCGCTTGATCACCACGCCATCGACCGGTGAGCGGATCTCGGTGTGTTCGAGATCGACGCGTGCTTGCGCCAGTGACGCCTCGCGCTGACGCACCACCGCCTGCGCCGCCACCACCTGCGCGCGCGCCACCTCGAGTTGCGCGAGCGCGACCTTGAGCGCCTCGGCCAGCGTGCCGGCGGCATTGCGGGAGGTCTCGAAATCAGCCTGGGAAATGAATTGCCGTTCGAGCAAGTCCTGCTTGCGCAAGCGGTCGCGCTGCGCGTTGTCGGCGTCGAGCCGCGCACGCGACACACTGGCCGACACGGCGCCCACATTGGCCTGCGCGTTGAGCACCGAGGCGCGAACAGCGTCGAGATCGGCCGTCGCCTGATTCACGCGATAGGTGAACACCTGCGGGTCGATGCGGGCGATCACCTGGCCTTGCCTGACTTCGCTGTTGAAGTCGACGAGCATCTCTTTGATCTGCCCCGACACCTGGCTGCCCACGGTGACCTGACGCACCGGGTTGACAGTGCCTGACGACGACACCGCCGCGAGCAGCGGTCCGCGCTCGAGCTTGGCGGTCTTGTAGGCGGCATCGATGGGGTCACCTTGCTGCGACCACCACACCGCCCCTGCCGAGGCCGCAATCACCACACCGGCCACGCCCCACCAACGATTGAATTTCATGCGAACGATTCTAGGCAGCGCCCCCTCGCGGCCATGGCTTTACCCCAGCGCGCCACCCCGCTACTCGCGCGCCCACTACAGTACCGTGCCCCCAAGCGCTGAAGTACCTCCTTGAACCTGCCCGCAACCCCCTCCGCGACACCCCCGTCCGACCCCCGCAAGCGCCGCATTGGCTGGATCGTCGCGCTGCTCGCAGCGCTGCTGATCGCCGGCCTGGTGGCCCGCACGCTGTACATCCGATCCCAGGAACATGCGGCAGCGCAAGCGCCACCCAAGCCGGCGCCGCCGCTCGAACTCGCGGCCGCCGACACGCTGGTGGCCACCACCCAGGACTTCAATCGCACGCTGTCGGTGACCGGCGGACTCAAGGCCTACAACAGCGCCGTCTTGCGCGCCAAGGTCGGCGCCGAATTGAAGTCGCTGTCGGTGCGCGAAGGCGATACCGTGAAAGCCGGTCAGGTCATCGGCCAGCTCGACACGCTCGAAGTCGATCTGCGCGTGCAGCAAGCCGAGCAGAACGCCGCTTCGGCGCGCGCACAACTCGACATCGCCCGCCGTGCGCTCGACAACAACCGAGCGCTGATGGAGCAAGGCTTCATCTCGCCCACGGGACTCGAGAACTCGGTCTCCAACGACTCGGCCGCCCGTGCCACGCTGCGTGCGGCCGTGGCGGCAGTGGATCTGGCGCGCAAGTCGCGAGCCGACACCCAGCTGATCGCGCCGCTGTCGGGCCTGGTCTCGCAGCGGCTGGTGCAGCCCGGCGAGCGCGTGGCGGTGGACGCACGGCTGGTCGAGATCGTCGACCTCTCGCGCATCGAGCTCGAGGCCGCCGTGACTCCCGAAGATGTGGGCGGCGTGGCCATCGGCCAGACGGCGCGGCTGACGATCGATGGCCTGGAGGCCCCGGTCAGCGCGCGCGTGGTGCGCATCAACCCGAGCACCCAGGCCGGCACCCGCGCGGTGATGGTCTACCTGTCGCTCGAACCTCACCCGAGCCTGCGTCAGGGCTTGTTTGCCACAGGTTCCATCGATCTGGAACACCGCCGTGTGCTGGCGGTGCCGACCAGCGCGGTGCGCGTCGATCAGGCTCAGCCCTATGTGCTGGCGGTGGTGGGCGACCACATCGAGCAGCGCAAGGTCACGCTCGGTGCGCGCGGCGATTTGCGACTGGATGGCCGGGTCGAACCGGCGGTCGAGCTGACCCGTGGTGTCGATGAGGGCGCCGTGCTGCTGCGCGGCTCGGCCGGTGCGGTTCGCGACGGCACCAAGGTGCGCGTTTCGGCCGGCTCCGCCGGTGCGTCGGCCGCGGCCACGCCGGGCGCCTCGGCCGCACGCTGAGCATGTGGTTCACCCGCGTCTCGATCGGCAATCCGGTCATGGCCACGATGGTCATGCTGGCCTTTGTGGTGCTCGGGCTGTTCAGTTACCAGAAGCTATCGGTCGACCAGTTCCCGAACATCGACTTCCCGACCGTGGTGGTGCAGTTCGACTACCCCGGCGCGTCGCCCGAGATCGTCGAGACTGAAGTCACCAAGAAGGTCGAAGAAGCGGTCAACACGGTGGCGGGCATCAGCTCGCTGTACTCGCGGTCTTACGAAGGCAACTCGATCGTGATCATCGAGTTCAACCTCGATGTCGATGGGCGCAAGGCCGCCGAAGACGTGCGCGAGAAGATCGCGCTGGTGCGTCCAACCCTGCGCGACGAGGTCAAGGAGCCGCGCGTGTCGCGCTTCGACCCGGCGAGCACGCCGATCTTCAATGTGGCGGTGCTGTCGCCCGATGGTCGCAAGTCGCCGCAGGAACTCACGACTTGGGCGCAGCAAGTGCTGCAAAAGCGCCTCGAGAACGTGCGCGGCGTGGGCTCGGTCAGCGTGGTGGGCGGAGTGTCGCGACAGATCAACTTGTACCTCAAGCCCGCGGCGATGGAAGCGCTCGGTGTGAGCGTCGATGCCGTCATCAACGCAGTGCGCAGCGAGAACCAGGAACTGCCCATGGGCTCGATCCGCTCCATCGAGCAGGACCGGGTGGTGCAGGTCAATGCGCGCTTGAAGCGCCCCGAGGAATTCCGCGAGATCGTGGTGGCCAGGCGTGGTGCGGCCAGCCCGGGCACCGGCAACGCGACGGTCAGCGGCGGCTCGCCGGTCAAGCTGTGGCAGGTGGCCGACGTGGTCGATGGCCCGCAGGAAATCGAAAGCCTCGCGCTCTACAACGGCCAGCGCACGGTGCTGCTGTCGGTGCTGAAGTCGCAAGGCGAAAACACCATCGAGGTGGTCGACGGCCTGCGCGCGGCGCTCGCCGCCGCGGCTGCCGTCACGCCGCCGGGTGTGGTCGTCGAGGTCAACCGCGACAACTCACGCGCGATACGGGTGTCGGTGGCCAACGTCAAGCGCACGCTGTTCGAGGGCGCGGCGCTGACCATGCTGATCGTGTTCCTGTTCCTCAACTCGTGGCGCAGCACGGTGATCACCGGGCTGACGCTGCCGATCTCGCTGATCGGCACCTTCGGCTTCATGTACGCCTTTGGCTTCACGATCAACAGCATCACGATGATGGCGCTCAGCCTGTGCGTGGGGCTGCTGATCGACGACGCGATCGTGGTGCGCGAGAACATCGTGCGCCACGTGCGAATGGGCAAGACGGCGTACCTCGCGGCGATGGAAGGCACCGAGGAAATCGGACTGGCGGTGCTGGCCACCACGCTGTCGATCGTGGCGGTGTTCCTGCCGATCGGCTTCATGGGTGGCATCGTGGGCAAGTTCTTCCACGAGTTCGGGCTGACCATCGTGGCCGCGGTGCTGATCTCGATGTTCGTGAGCTTCACGCTCGACCCGATGCTCTCGAGCATCTGGCACGACCCTCAGTCGGCCCATCACGGCGGCGCGACAGACGTTGCACGCAAGAGCCTGTACGACCGCACGCTGGGTCGCCTGACGCACGGGTTCGACATCCTCACCCAACACCTCGGGGACGCCTACCAGGCGATCTTGCGCTGGTCGCTGCGACACCGTCGGGCCACGCTGATGATTGCGGCGTCCACGCTGGGTGGCAGCTTTGTGCTGATTCCGCTGCTGGGCGCCGAGTTCGTGCCCAAGGCCGATTTCTCTGAGACGCAGATCAACTTCTACACGCCGGTCGGCTCGTCGCTGGAGGTGACCGAAGCGCGTGCGAAGCAGATCGACGCGGCGCTGCGCGAACTGCCCGAGGTCAAGCACACCGTCACGACCATCAATTCCGGCAATGCCGCGGGCAAGATCTTTGGCGCGACCTATGTGCGGCTGGTCGACCGCCACCTGCGCACGCGCAGCGTCAACGACATGACCGCGCCGCTGCGCGAAAAGCTCGAATCGATTCCGGGCATCACCGTGACCAATCTCGGCACCACCGACATGGGCGGCGGCAAGAGCCTGCAGTTCTCGATCCAGGGCAGCGATCTGAAGGAGCTCGAGCGGCTGTCCAAGACCATCATCGAGCAGCTCAAACAGATTCCCGGCTTGGTGGATCTGGACAGCACGCTCAAGCCCGACAAGCCCACGGTGGCCATCGACGTGCGCCGCGAGGCCGCCTCGGACCTGGGGCTCAGCGTCAATTCGCTGGCCACGTCGCTGCGCTCGCTGGTGGCCGGCACCACGGTGGGCAACTGGCGGGCACCCGACGGCGAAAACTACGACGTGATCGTGCGGCTCGAACCCGGTGCGCGCAATTCGATTGCCGACCTGCAGCGCCTGCCCGTGCCCGTGGTGGCCGGCGCCGATGGCATGCCGCGCATCGTGCGGCTGTCCCAGGTGGCCGATGTGCGCGCTTCGACCGGGCCCAACCAGATCAACCGGCGCGACCTCAACCGCGAAATCACCCTGGACGCCAATGCCTACGGACGCAGCAGCGGCGACGTGTCGGCCGACATCCGCCGCGTGCTCGACGGCGTGGCCTGGCCGCCAGGCTATCGCTACACCTTTGGCGGCAGCACCAAGAACATGAACGAGTCGTTCAGCTACGCCATCGGCTCGCTGGGCCTGGCGGTGGTGTTCATCTACATGATCCTGGCCAGCCAGTTCCGCAGCTTCATGCAGCCGATCGCGCTGATGAGTTCGCTGCCGCTCACGATGATCGGTGTGGTGCTGTCGCTGCTGATCTTCCGCTCGACGCTCAACATGTTCAGCATCATCGGCGTGGTCATGCTGATGGGGCTGGTGACGAAAAACGCCATCTTGCTGATCGACTTCGCGATCCGGCTGCGCGAGGGCACCGTCGCGCCATCCGGCACTGCGGCCGCGCTCTTCAAGCCGGGCCTTGGCCTGGGTCGCGACGACGCGCTGCTCCACGCCGCACAGGTGCGTTTGCGTCCGATTCTGATGACCACGCTGGCCATGATCTTCGGCATGGTGCCGCTGGCCTTCGCGCTGACCGAAGGCTCGGAACAACGCGCCCCGATGGGCCAGGCGGTGATCGGCGGGGTGATCGCCTCGTCGTTGCTCACGCTGGTCGTGGTGCCGGTGGTCTACTGCTACCTTGACGACCTGGGCAACTGGCTGCGGCGCCGGTTCGCGCCAATAAAATGAACCCCATTCCCCTGCAAGAGAAACCTCATGGACATTGAACTGGCCCGCTTCAACATGATCGAGCAGCAAATCCGCCCCTGGGACGTGCTCGACACCGACGTGCTGGCGCTGCTGGCCTCGGTCAAGCGTGAGGACTTCGTGCCTGCCGAATCCCGCGCGATGGCCTTCGTCGACACGGAAGTTCCGCTGCCCGGCCCTGCCGGCGCGACACAGTGGATGCTGGCACCGCGCGTCGAAGCGCGATTGCTGCAAGAACTCAAGCTGCGCCGCCACGAGCGTGTGCTCGAGGTCGGCACGGGTTCAGGCTTCATGGCCGCACTGATGGGGCATCAGGCGCAGCAGGTGCTCAGCCTCGAGATCGACCCCGACCTGGCGCGTTTTGCCCAGGCCAATCTGGCACGCGCCGGGCTGCACAACGTGACGGTGCGACAGGTCGATGGCGCCAAGGGCTGCCCCGGCGATGCGCCGTTCGATGCGATCGTGCTGTCGGGCTCGGTCGCGCAGGTCCCTCAGGCCTTGCTGGACCAGCTCAAGCCCGGTGGCCGCCTGGTGGCGATCGTGGGCCAGCTGCCCGTCATGGTGGCCACGCTCTACACCAAGAGCGCCAACGGATCCGTGGGCAGCACCGAGCTGTTCGACACCGTGGCAGCGCGCCTGTCGGGCTTCGACGAGCCCAGCCGCTTCCAATTCTGATGTCGCAGATCACGCCGACCGAGTTCGCTGCGCTGCTCGCCTCGCCCCCCGCATCGGGGCTTCCGTTGTTGCTGGATGTGCGCGAGGTGTGGGAGTTCGAACTCGCTGCGCTGCGTGCAGACGGTCTGGTCACGCTGAACCTGCCCATGAGCGAACTGGTTGAACGCGTGGGCGAGTTGTGTCCCTCACAACCCACCATCTGCCTGTGCCACCACGGCGTGCGCAGCGCGCAGGTGGCAGGCTTTCTGGAGCGGCGCCACGGCTTCACCGCAGTGACCAATTTCAGCGGTGGCATCGATGCATGGTCGGTGCAGGTTGACCCCACTGTGCCGCGCTATTGAGCGCGCACCGACCCAAGGAAGCACCATGCGCCGCCCCGCCCTGCCCCGAATCATTGCGATGCGCCAGCCGCTTCGCGTCAGCCTGATTGCCCTGGCTCTGAGTCTGGCCGGCGCCGGCAGCGCCTGGTCGCAAAGCCTCGACGAGCTCTACACCGCTGCGCTCAGTTACGACCCCATCTACCTGTCGGCGCGCGCGCTGGCCGACTCCTCGCCTTACAAGGCAGCACAGGCCAACGCGCTGATGCGCCCCACGGCCAACCTGACGGCCAGCGCGAACATGTCGCGCACCGAATCGAGCGTGGCCGACATCTCCTCGCGCAACCGATCAGCCAGTCTGTCGGCACGCCAGCCTCTGTTCAACCGCACCAGCAGCGCCACCATCGATCAGGCGGCACGCCAGCTCGAGTCCTCGACCTACCAGCTCGAAGCGGCCGAACAGGACCTGATCGTGCGCCTGGCGCAGGCCTACTTCGATGTGCTGGCCGCGCAGGACGCACTGGCCACCACACGCACCAGCAAGACGGCCATCAGCGAGCAGCTGGCCTCGGCCAAGCGCAACTTCGAGGTGGGCACCGCGACCATCACCGACACGCGCGAGGCGCAAGCGCGCTTCGATCTGGCCACCGCCCAGGAAATCGCCGCCGACAACGACCTGCGCAACAAGCGCATCGCGCTCGATCAGCTGGTGGGCCGCACCAACGTCGAGCCCAAGGGCCTCACGCTGCCCGTGGTGCTGCCGTCCACCACCCCGGCCGATGCCGAAGTCTGGGCGGGCAACGCCGACGCGCAGCACCCGTCGGTGCGCCAAGCCCGGCTGGCCCTCGAAGTGGCACAGCTCGAAACCGAGAAGGCACGCGCCGGTCACCTGCCCACCATCGATGCGGTGGCCAGCCTGGGCAACAACTACAGCTCGCGCAGCGGCATCAGCGGCAGTGGCCAGACGTCCATTGGCGGTACGACCAATTCGGGCAATCTGGGTCTGCAGCTCAACTTGCCGCTGTTTGCCGGCTTCTCGGTGCAAAACCGCATCAAGGAAACACTGCTGCTGGAAGACAAGGCCCGCAACGACCTCGAGGCTGCGCGACGCGTGGTGTCGATCGCCACGCGTCAGGCCTACTTCGGCGTGGCATCCCTGCAAGCGCAAGTTCTGGCACTCGAGGCCGCTGAATCATCGAGCGCGCTGGCGCTCGAAGCCACGCAGCTCGGCTACAAGGTGGGCGTGCGGGTCAACATCGACGTGCTCAACGCCCAGACCCAGCTCTACACCACCCGCCGCGATCTCTCGAAGGCCCGCTACGACACCCTTGTGGCCGGCCTCAAGCTGCGCCAGGCGGCAGGCCAGCTCAAGCCGGACGATCTGTCGGCGGTGAGCCGGTTGCTGGCGCGCTGAAAGCGCGTCAGTCCGCGTAACGGCGCGGCGCTGTGCACCAGCCGAACACCGCGTCAGCGCATCAGCGCCGTGATCGCCTCGGCCATGCGCATTGCAGCACCCCGGTGGCGCGCCACGAATGCCAGCGCGCACTCGGCGCTCGGCATTGCCTGGCCCGGTTCAGCGACTGAACCCGACGCGCCGGGCTCGACCATCGCCACCGCCAGCCGCACGGCGTCAGCGATATCGGCCACGCGCTGCGCCGCGCCTTCTTGTATCGCGCGCTCGGCGGCATCAGCGAAGTTGAAGGTGTGCGGGCCCATCAGCACCGGGCAACCGCAGGCGGCGGCTTCGATCAGGTTCTGGCCACCCAGCGGCTCGAAACTGCCCCCGAGCAATGCGACCTGCGCGCAGCCGAAGTAGCTGGCCATCTCGCCGATCGAGTCGCCCAGCCACACATCGGCCGCTGCAGCCTCGCTTGGCGGCGCTTCGGCCCAGGTGCTGCGGCGCGACACGCTCAGGCCGGCCGCGGCCATGAGCTCAGCCACTTCGTCAAAACGCTGTGGGTGGCGCGGCACGATCAGCAGGAGCGGGCGTGGCGCGGGTTGCCGCTGCCATGCCGCCAGCAGAGCAGTTTCCTCTCCCTCGCGGGTGCTCGCCGCGAGCACCACGCTCCGGCCGGCCGCGTGCCGCCAGGCGATGCCGTGCGCGAGCAGCGCCGCATCGGGTGTCGCATCGAACTTGAGGTTGCCGCAAACCTCGACGCGCCGTGCACCAGCGGTCTGCAGACGGGCCGCATCGAGTGGCGTCTGTGCGAGCACCTGCGCGATGGTCTGAGCCGCCGGGCGCAGCAACACCGACAGTTGCTCGCCGCGGCGCGCGCTGCGCTCGCTCAGCCTCGCATTGGCCAGCACCATGGGGATGGCTCGACGCTCGGCCTCGAGCAGGAGGTTGGGCCAGACCTCGGTTTCCATCAGCACACCCAGGGCCGGCTGGAAGTGATCAAAGAAACGCGCCACCGCGCCGGGCGTGTCGACCGGCAGCCAAGCCTGGGCGTCGCCCTCGCGCAGCAAGGCTGCCCCGGCTTCGCGGCCGGTGGCCGTGCCGTGGGTCAGGAGCAAGCGCATGCCGGGGCGACGCTCGCGCAGCGCGTCGATCAGCGCGGCCGCAGCCCGCGTCTCGCCCAGCGACACCGCATGCACCCACAGCCGACCTGCACCGCGGGCCGGCTCGCGGTACACGCCCACGCGCTCGCGCAGCGCGAAGCGGTACAGCGGCTCGGCCCCACCGCGCCACCACAGGCGCAACGCATAGGCCGGCAAGGCCAGCCGCAACAAGCTCGCGTAGCCGATGCGCGCGAGGCGCTGCGCGCGGGTCAGGGCGGCAGCTGACGCCAACGCCTCAGTGCGCCGCGGAGGCGATCTGTGCGTCAGGCTTGACCGAGCGCAGCGCGGCCATGAAGGTGGCCTCGATGCGGCGCAGCGCCTTTTCGGTGTGGCCCTCGAAGCGCATCACCAGAACCGGCGTGGTGTTCGATGAGCGGATCAGCCCGAACCCGTCCTTGTATTCGGCGCGCAGGCCGTCGATGGTGATGACCTCGAGCGCACCGGGGAACTTGGCCGTATCCAGCAGCTTTTGCACCAGCACCTTGGGCTCGCCTTCGGCGCACGGAACGTTGAGCTCGGGCGTGCTGAAACTGGTGGGCAGCGCGTTGAGCACCTTGCTGGGGTCCTTGCTGCGGCTGAGGATCTCGAGCAGCCGCGCAGCCGTGTAGGTGGCGTCGTCAAAGCCGTACCAACGCTCGCCGAAGAAGATGTGGCCGCTCATCTCGCCGGCGATCGGCGCCTTGACCTGCTTCATCTTGGCCTTGACCAGCGAGTGGCCGGTCTTCCACATGAGCGGCTTGCCGCCGGCCTTGCGGATCACCGGAGCCAGGCGCTGCGTGCACTTGACGTCGAAGATCACGGTGCTGCCGGGATTGCGACCGAGGATGTCCTTGGCGAACAGCATCAGCTGACGGTCGGGGTAGATGATCTTGCCGTCCTTGGTGACCACACCCAGTCGGTCACCGTCGCCGTCGAAGGCGAGGCCGATTTCGGCGTCGGTGGATTGCACTGTGCGGATCAGATCGGCCAGGTTTTCAGGCTTGCTCGGATCGGGGTGGTGGTTGGGAAAGTCACCGTCGACCTTTGAGTACAACTCGGTGACCTCGCAGCCCAGCGAGCGCAGGATCGCCGGCGCCGAAGCGCCCGGGATGCCGTTGCCCGAGTCGACCACGATCTTCATGGGACGCTTGAGCTTGCAGTCGCCGGCGATGCGCGCGCCGTACTCGGGCACGATGTCCATCGGCGCCGAGCGGCCGGGGCTGGCCACGTAATCCTCGGCTTCCATGCGCTGGCGCAGGCGCTGGATGTCGTCGCCATAAATGGCACGACCGGCCAGCACCATCTTGAAGCCGTTGTAGTCCTTGGGGTTGTGACTGCCCGTGACCATGATCCCGCTGTGGCAACCGCGCCGACCGCGCGTGGCAGCCACGTAGTAAAGCATCGGCGTGGTCACGGCGCCCAGATCGACCACATCCAGCCCGGTCGACACCAGACCGCGAATCAGCGCAGCTGCCAGCTTGGGTCCCGACAAGCGACCATCGCGTCCCACCGCCACCGCCTTCTCACCGGCGGCCAACGCCTCGGTGCCGAAAGCCCGCCCCAAGTGCTCCGCGAACGCTGGGCTGATGGTCTTGCCGACCACACCACGGATGTCGTAAGCCTTGAAGTTGGACGCAGTGACTTTCATGGAAACCCCGGTGGTTGATGTGCGGCGGATTGTAGGTTTGGGGTCATGTCAGTCGCTGAGCGTTCCCAGCCGGGGGCTGCAGGCGCATCATGGGCACGTTTTCACCGCCCGACCGGTGCTCGCGCCGGCTGCACACGATGAACCGCATCCTTCCTCCCACGCGGGCGTGGCCGCTGCACGGCGTGGCCGGCACGCGCCGAATCGAGGCCGACGCCACCGACGCGCTGCCGCCTCACACCCTGATGCGCCGCGCGGGCGAGGCGCTGGCCAGGCTGACGCTGGCCATCGCCCCGCATGCCCAGCGTGTGTGGGTGGCGGCGGGTCCGGGCAACAACGGCGGCGACGGGCTCGAAGCCGCAGCACTCTTGCAGGCGGCCGGCAAGCAAGTCCACGTGACCTGGCTGGGCGCCGCTGAAGGTGAGCAGCGCGCGCCGGCCGACGCGCTCGATGCCCATGCCCGCGCAGCGGCGGCCGGCGTGCTCATCAACGCCGAGTGGCCTTGTGGACTTCAGCCGCCTGACGTCGCCATTGACGCGCTGCTGGGCATCGGCGCCACGCGCGCCCCGGTGGGCCGCATGGCCGACATCGTGGATCGACTCAATGCGCTGACCTGCCCGGTGATCGCTGTCGATGTGCCATCGGGCCTGGATGCAGACCGCGGACAGGCCTGGGGTGCGGCTTGCGTGCGGGCTGATCACACGTTGTCGCTGCTGACGCTCAAACCCGGCTTGTTCACCGCGAGCGGGCGCGACCATGGCGGCGCCGTGTGGTTCGACACGCTGGAGGTCAGCGACGACGATGCTCCCGACGCCTGGCTGAGCGGTGCCCCAGCCGTGGTCACCGCGCGCCGCCACGCCCAGCACAAGGGCAGCTTCGGTGACGTGGTAGTGGTCGGTGGTGCTGCGGGCATGGTCGGAGCGGCGTGGCTGGCCGCCCGCGCCGCTCACGCCGCAGGCGCAGGACGGGTGCTTGTCGACTCGCTCCAGGACGCCATGCACGCACCCGGCGTCGATGCTTCCCGCCCCGAATTGATGATGTCGCGCGGCTGGTCACTGTCGGCACCCGCTGTGCTCAACGCTGCCACCGTGGTGTGCGGATGCGGTGGCGGCAGCTCGATCCGCGAGCGGCTGCCGCGGCTGCTGAGCCTGGCAGGCCGCCTGGTTCTGGATGCCGATGCGCTCAATGCCGTATCCGCCGACCCGCAGTTGATGAAACAGCTGAAGCAGCGTCGCCAGCGCGGACAGGCCACGGTGATCACGCCGCACCCGCTGGAAGCCGCCCGGCTTCTGGGCTGCGATGTGGCACAGGTTCAATCGGACCGACTGGCCGCCGCGACGGCGTTGGCCGAACGCGCCGTATGCGTGGCGGTGCTCAAGGGCTCAGGCAGCGTCATCGCCGCACCGGGCGTCAAGCCCCACATCAACGGCACCGGCAATGCGTCACTGGCCAGCGGCGGCACTGGCGATGTGCTGGCCGGCTGGTTGGGGGGGCGCTGGGCGCAGGCCGGTCGCCCCGGGACACTGCTGATCGATGAATTCGAGCTGGCGTTTGCCACGGCCTCGCAAGCCGTGGCCGATCACGGCGCCGCAGCCGAACCCGAGCGGCCCGGTGTCTTGGCGGCGAGTGAGTTGGTGGAACGCTTGCGCCACCGTTTGGCAATGGGCCGGGCGGCGGCTTGACGCAGCCATGATCCCGGCGCGTCCCGGACCGGACCAGCGCGAGCTTCGAGCCATAGGTCCGGGGGCTTGAAGCCGCCAGACCTGAGCTCTCGTCTCAGCGCCGCTTGGCCGACTTGGCGGCCTTGGGTGGCCCCTTGCGCGCTGGCGACTTGGCTGCACGGACCGGGTTGGCACGAGCTCCCGAGGCGTTGAAGCCCTTGCGCTTGGTGATCGCCTTGGTTGCGCGGTCGGTCTCCTTGACCGCGGCGAGTTCGGCCACGGCACTCGTGTTGCGCTCGGCGCTGCGGTCGCGCTTGGCGCGCGCCATGGCCAAGTCTTCTTCGCCGTCCCGCACCATGCGAAAGTCGATCTTGCGGCCATCCAGATCCACCCGACTGACCTGAACCCGAACGCGCGAACCCACGGCGTAACGCACGCCGGTGCGCTCGCCACGCAGTTCCTGCTTCACCTCGTCGAAGCGGAAGTATTCACCGCCCAGTTCGGTGATGTGCACCAGCCCTTCGACGTAGAGCCCATCGAGTTGCACGAACAGACCGAAGCTGGTGGCGGCGCTGACACGGCCGCTGTATTCCTCGCCCAGGTGCTCGCGCATGTAGCGGCACTTGAGCCACGCCTCGACATCGCGCGAGGCCTCGTCGGCACGCCGCTCGTTGGCGCTGCAATGCGCGCCCGCCAGTTCCCACAACTCACCTTCAGCACTCAACGTCACGGCCTTGGCGCTTACGGGCTGTTTCGCGGGCTTGCGGGTGACGCGCGGGGCCGGCATCGACTCGACCAGGCCCTTGCTCAGCAAGTAGCGCTTGGCGCCCAGGATGGCCTTGATGACGCGGTGCACCAGCAAGTCCGGGTAGCGTCGGATCGGGCTCGTGAAGTGGGTGTAAGCCTCATAAGCCAGCCCGAAGTGGCCGGCATTGCTGGCGGTGTAGACCGCCTGCTGCATCGAGCGCAACAGCATCGAGTGGATCTGCTCGGCGTCTATGCGGTCCTTGGTGGCGGCGGCAATCTCCTGGTACTCGCGCGGGTGCGGATCGTCGCTGATCGACAGACCCAGACCGAGCGCCTTGAGGTAGTTCTGCAGCAGTGTTTTCTTCTCGGGCGTCGGGCCCTCGTGCACGCGGAACAGTGACGAATGCTTGGCCGTGGCGATGAAGTCGGCCGCACACACATTGGCCGCCAGCATCGCTTCTTCGATCAGTTTGTGCGCCTCATTGCGGGTGCGTGGAATGATCTTTTCGATACGACCGTTGTCGTCGCACACGATCTGCGTCTCGGTGGTCTCGAAATCAATCGCACCGCGCTTGCCGCGCTCCTTGATGAGCGCGCGGTACACCTCGTTGAGATTGAGCAGATCGTCGACCAGGTCCTTGCGGCGCAACGCCTCGGGCCCGCGCGTATTGCCCAGGATGGCGGCCACCTCGTTGTAGGTGAAGCGCGCGTGGGAGTTGATCACCGCCGGGAAGAACTGGTACGCATAGATCTCGCCGGTGGCGGTGATCAGCATGTCGCACACCATCGCGAGGCGGTCCTCGTTGGGATTCAGCGAACACAGGCCATTGGACAGCTTTTCGGGCAGCATCGGGATCACCCGGCGCGGGAAATACACCGAGGTGGCGCGCTCGTAGGCGTCGTGATCAAGTGGCTCGCCGGGCTTGACGTAATGGCTGACGTCGGCAATCGCCACCACCAAACGCCAGCCCTTGGCGCGGCCGACCTTGGCCGGCTCGCAGTACACCGCATCGTCGAAGTCGCGCGCGTCTTCGCCGTCGATGGTGACCAGCGCCACGTCAGTGAGGTCGATGCGCTGCTTGCGGTCGATGGGGCGGATCTTGTCGGGCAACCCTGCGGCCTGGGCCAGCGTCTCGGCCGAAAAGCAGTGCGGCACTTCATATTTGCGCACCGCGATCTCGATTTCCATGCCGGGGTCGTCGATCTCGCCGAGCACCTCGGTGACGCGGCCCACGGGCTGCGAGAACATCGACGCGGGTTCGGTCAACTCGACCGCCACCACCTGACCGGCGGTGGCGTTCGCCACGGCGTTTTTGGGGATCAGGATGTCTTGCCCGTAGCGCTTGTCCTCAGGCGCCACGAGCCATACGCCGCTCTCGTGCAACAGGCGGCCAATGATGGGTGCCTTCTTGCGCTCGATGATCTCGAGCACGCGGGCTTCGGGCCGGCCCTTGCGATCAAAGCGGGTGATGCGCGCTTTGAC
>CANBSV010000051.1 GCA_947372225.1 Burkholderiales bacterium
GAGAGATAGTGCAG
The DNA here is from genome assembly GCA_947372225.1 of Burkholderiales bacterium. Taxonomy (GTDB): domain Bacteria; phylum Pseudomonadota; class Gammaproteobacteria; order Burkholderiales; family Burkholderiaceae_C; genus PBB1. Next base: position 15 of record CANBSV010000051.1, read on the forward strand.
CGTCGCCGCTCCGCGATATGCCTGGGCGTGGGCGTGGCGCAGTCTTGGGAAGGCGCCGCGTTCATCGAAGTCCCGTTCCACCGTGGTGGTGAGCCACAGCAGCACAGTATCCAAGGGCGGCGCGCTGCTCGCCGTCTGGTTGAAAATAGCCTCAGCCATGTTTGGACCTCCATCGTCCTTCTTGGTCAGGGGTCGGTCGCTGTTAGCGCAGCTTCCGGCCCCGTCTGTTACCGGCATCCGGCCGGCGCGGTTTCAACTCATAACGCCATGAATTTGCGAGGGAATTTGGGGCTGACTTGTCGGCCAACAAGGCTCAGGCGCGCTGTGCGTTCAATGGCACCACCTCGCCCTTGATTTCGGGCTTTGCAACAAACGCGGCCCATTCGGTCATCAGCCGGCGCCGCTTCTCGAACAAGTCTCCACGCCGGTAGGCCGCCTCCACCTTGTCAGTGATCGTGTGTGCCAGCGCCATCTCGGCCACCTCTCGTGGGTAGTTCGTGCGCTCGCTGCACCAGTCGCGAAACGTCGAGCGGAAACCGTGCGGCACCGCATCGACCTCCATGCGACGCATCACGGCCACCAAAGTCATATCCGAGAGCACCCTACCGCGCGGCGCCGGGAAAACCAAGTCGCTACCCGCAATGCGCGGCAAAGCGCGCAGCAAGTCGAGCGCGGCCTGTGAGAGCGGAACGCGATGTTCCTTGCCCGCCTTCATGCGCTCGCCCGGAACGGTCCATGTGGCCGCATCGAGGTCCATCTCAGCCCACGTTGCCCCACGTACCTCGCCAGACCTCGCCGCAGTCAGGATGACGAATTCAAGCGCTCTGGCGCCAGTGCCCTCGCGCGCCCGCAAACACTTCATGAACGCACCGATCTCGCCCACAGGCACGGCGGCGTGGTGGCCGGTCTTGGCAATCTTCCCCGGCGCCGCTAGCAACTGGTCCAAGTGCCCCTTCCAGCGCGCCGGGTTCGATCCTTCCCGATAGCCGCGGGCGGTCGCCCAATCAAGCACCGACTCAATGCGGCCACGCAGCCGCGATGCCGTTTCTGTCTTTGTCTTCCAGATCGGCTCGAGCACGGCCATAACGTGCGGCAATCCGACATCGCGAACCTGCAAAGCGCCTAGGGTCGGGTAGGTGCTCGCCAGCGTGTTGCGCCACTGCTCGCCGTGCTTCGCGTTGCGCCAGCTCGATTCGTGGGCCTCGATATACGCAAGAGCGGATGCCTTGAACGTAAACGCTTTCGCTTGTTCGGCCCGCAACACACTAGCCGCTGCCTTGCGCTCGGCGATGGGGTCCGCGCCCTTGTCGGCCTTTTCGCGCTCCTCGCGGGCTCGGCGCCTCGCATCGGCAAGCGTCACGTCAGGAAAGCCGCCTAGACCCATTTCGCGCCGCTTGCCAGCCACGGAAAAGCGCAGCACCCAACTTCGTGCGCCGCTTGGCTGGACCTGCATTGCCAGACCTGCCACACCACCGACGAAGTGAAGACCAGGCGCACGAAGCCGCCCAACCTCAAGCGCTGACAACTCCTGCGACTTCCTCGGCATATCTGACCCCTACATCGACCCATCATCAATGATGTGATTGCATGATGTACGGTGAAGCGATGTGAGTCAATAGATGGTTGATTAACATAGGTGATATGCACTTTCTCGAAGTGTCATGAGACGGTGTAAAGTACGATCCCGGCGGACCTCCTCTCCACCACAAAGCAAGCAAAAACGGGCCTTCGCGGCCCGTTTTCTATGAACTCATCAAACGCATCAACCTTCGAGGTGATCCATGCGATTTCTTGTCAAAGTGAACATCCCTGTCGAGGCGGGGAACGCCGCGGTGAAGGCCGGGAAACTGGGCGCGATCATCCAGACCATCCTTGCCGACCTCAAGCCTGAGGCCGTTTATTTCACGGATGACAACGGTCAACGGACCGCGTTGATCTTCCTGGACATGCACGATGCGTCCCAAATCCCGGCAATTGCCGAGCCGTGGTTCCTCGCACTGAATGCCAGCGTTTCCGTTCATCCGGTCATGGTGCCGGAGGATCTGGGAAAGGCGGGCAGCGCCTTCGAGGATGCGGTCAGCAAGTACGGCTGAGCGCGAAACAAACACCTGAATCATCGCCGCCTCAGCGGCCGAAAGCTGCCCCTTGATGCTGCCGGGTCTGACGGTGTTGGGTACCGCGGCAAGGCGAATTCATCGCAGTCGTCCCTGCCCGGCTCGGCTGTAACAAAAAATTCATGCAAACCCCCTGAACAGGGGGTGTTCGGCAGCAGCGATTTTTGCGACATTTTTCCCACGTTTGCCTGAAACAGATCGCTCGCAAGGCGATTCACGCCATCACGGGCGCCGCAAACGCCAATTTTGTGCTGCATCGCCTCGGAAAATGCCATGAACTTTTCGTCTGCCCTGCGGCCATCGCGCGCCGCTGTCCGCTCCCAACCTCATGTCAACGCCTGGAAGCCAAACTGGCCCTCGCGTTCGGGCATGCCGCAACTGCTGGCTCCCTTGCTTGCCATTTCCATCGGGCTCATCGCGCACGATGAGGCTGCGGCTGTGGTGCCCGTTTGCGGGCCGGGCGTGTTTTCTCATCTGAAATGCACGGTAGCTCTCACCGGCACAAACGCATGGGACCCTGCCTGGCTGGCAGATGGCAACGCGCTCGTGATCGACAGCAGCGGAAGAGGTCCCAGCCCTGGTGCCGGCATCTTGGGCGACCTGCCGTCCATTGCCGCATCCGGGGCAACTTTTTACAGCGGTGTGGTCTCGCTGCGCAGTGATCAGTACGGCCCCTTCGCCATCGACTTCACCGGAACCACACAACTGCTCGGCACCCAGTTACCCGGGCCGTTCGACGCGAACGACCAAAACGTCAAGAACCTGTCCTTCATTGCCAGCATCTTCGACACCCAGGGGCTGGTGCTGAACAACACGGCCAACAGCACCTTTGTTCAGAAGAACAACGGCCAATTGGCGCTTTTGCAAAACGTGGTCTTCAACAACTACGGCACGTTCAGGCTTGAGGGCACGGGCGGCATCGCTGGCGGACCCGGTGCGCAGGCCAGCTTCAACAACGTGGATTTCAACGGCTTGGTTGTCAAGACCGGCACCGGCACCGTCGTGATCAGCACGCCCTTCAACGAGACCAACGGAACGTTGGCCGTGGCTGCGGGGCAAGTGACGTTGACGGGTGGCGGCACGTACGACGGCTTCGCCAAGCTCTTCGCTGATTCCGCGGGACTGGACGGAATCACTGCAAAGGGCGACCACCCGACCGGCTACGGCATCGTTTTCGACGGCGGCAAAACCAACCCCACCGTTTTTAGCGGGATTGTCCGGACCGAGACCGGGTCCTTTCAGCAAGCCGCGGACTCGGCCATACAAGTGACAGGCGGCGGCTATTGGGCGCAAAACGCGACGTTCAGCAACTCGGGGAACATCACGGTGCAAGGCGGCGGCACCATGAGTTACTACAGCGTCGATGCGAAGTTGATCAACGAGAGCGGCGGCACGTTGAGCTTCGAGTCGGGCAGCACAGGTACTTTCTACCAATTGGAGAACAAGGGCACCTTCACGGGGAACGGCGCCAACGTGTCCGTTGGTCGGACGCTGATCAACTCCGGCAGCCTGAACCTGCAGGGAGGTTCGCTGACCGCTTACGCGGATGCCACCAACACCAGCACGGGTCAGATGACTCTGACCGATTCGACCGCGAGTTTCCAAAACCTCGACAACGCCGGCGCGGCGAACTTCGTCGACACGTCATTGACCGTGGACCAGGTTCTGACTTTGCGCAAGGGCGGGACGGTCCTGATTCAAGGCAGCGCCTCTCGGCCGGGAGCCACCATCAACTCGGTACAGCCATTGGGTGGAACGTTGGAGGTGGACAAGGCCGACGTCACGGTGAAATCCGGGTTCCTCGAGACCGACCCCAACACGTCGGCGCCGTTGTCGTCCATCAAGGCGGGCAGCAAGCTCGTGCTGCGCAACGACGCCGTGTTGACGCTGTCTGAACTGCACACGCAGTCCCCACCCGACGCCCCGTCGCCCACGCTGGTGTCAAACGCCGGAGACATTGAGTTGCACGACACCGCGCGCATCGTGGGCGCGGACGGCAACGCCGCTCTGCCCAACCTGACGCAGAACCTTTCCTTCGCCAGGCTGGCCTTGCTGGACGGTGCAGTGCTCACGTTGAACGGTGACCTGACCAACGCCGGCACCCTGGTCATCGGTACGGGCAGCACGCTGAATGCACAAAACCTCACCCAGACGGATGGCGTCCTGACCGTCGACGGCACGCTAGACAACGGCCAAAACGGCGGAGTGACAACGCTGCTGGGCGGCGTGCTCAACGGCACCGGAACGATCAACGGCGATGTGTTCGTGGGCGGCGGGCCTGGTGCGGCAATTTTCCGGCCCGGCCACAGCCCCGGCCAGATGACCATCAACGGCGGCCTGACCTTGTTGGCCGGCGGTGTGCTGGAGTTGGAAGTCCAACTCGGGCTCGACGGGAAGCTGCACTGGGACAACGTGACCGCCGACTGGATGAGCTTTGAACAGGGCAGCCTGATCAAAGTGCTGTTGGGGCCCAACCTGGCGGGGCTCGACGGGTTGTCGCTGGACCTGCTCACCTGCACCTACGGTTGCAGCTTCTTTGGCGATATCGAGATATTGGGCGATGCCGGCGGGTTAACCGGGGTGCTTGATGCAGATGGTTTCTTGTCCTTCTCCTCGACTGTGGCCGCCGTGCCTGAACCCGAAACCTACGCGCTCATGCTGGCTGGTTTGGGTGCCTTGGGCTTCATGGCCCGCCGGCGCAAGGCTGCCTGATCGCCCCAACACGGAACAAAGCCCGCCGCCTGCGGGCTTTTTCTTGCCCAACCGTTGCGATGTCCTTTGAATGGGGTATCCATATCCCGCCAGTTTCGGCAGAGTCTCGACCGGAGGCTCAGGGTTGAGACCGCAACAACACGGTCACTGAGCCAGGCCACTCACACGCCAACCCCGCGAGCTGCACATCGCCAACAAATCGAACAACCTCCCGCCACCGGAGTTCCGACCCATGCCCATGATGAAGCCGTCGATCAAGTCGCTGCCGAGAAACGTCCTCATGATGCTGGCCGTGATGCTGGCCGGTTCGACCGCGCACGCCCAGTTCCTGGACCTGCTCAAGGGTCAGGCGACCAAGGCGCTGCAAAAGCAGGTCGAAGACAAACCCGCTGACTCCCCGACCAAGGTTGATGGCCGCTCGGCATCGGGCAATTCGGGCAGCAACGGGACTCAGCCGTCGACGCCCTCGCTGCAGGCGTATCAGGGCTATGACTTCGTGCCCGGCGACACCATCGTCTTCGAGGACAACTTCGACAAGGACGAGGACGGCGAATTCCCGTCGCATTGGAATCAGGGGGATGGCCAAGGCGCGGTCAATCTGTTCGCTGGCCAAAAGGCATTCACGGTCACCGCGGGAAGCCTGACTCAGGTGAGCCCGGCGATCAAGGCCAAGAAATACCTGGCGGACAGTTGGACGCTTGAATTCGACACCTACGCGATCGATGGCGCCGAGATGCCACGGATATTTCTCAATCCCGACAACAAGGTGCGCGGGCCGGATCGATTTGCCTGGTCGGATTGGGTCGCCATGATCAATCTGAGCAAGGGCAATTTCTCTGACTTGCAACTCCAGACGCACACGAAGGACCACGCCGACGAAGTGAACCTGCAAACGGCCAACCCCGAGTTCATGCAGAAGGCGAGCTTCAAGAATCAGTGGCACCACATCGCCGTCGCTTACCGCGAAGGCCGTCTGAAGATCTACGTTGACCAGTTCCGGGTCTACTCGCTGCAAGACCTCGGCGTTCGCCCGCAGGCCATTGCGCTGGGTGCCGCCGGCGATCGGACCAAGCCGGGCGTCATCGCGAACGTGCGCATCGCCAACGGCGCCGGCATCAAGATCGGCGACACGAAGTTCACCGATGCCAAGATCGTCACCCACGGCATCAACTTCGATACTGACAAGGCCACGCTCAAGCCCGAGAGCATGGGTACGTTCAATGCCATCGCGAAGGTCTTGAAGAACGACCCCGATGTCCGGTTCGAAATCCAGGGCCACACCGACAACAGCGGCGCTGCAGCGCGCAACCTGCAGCTGTCGCAGCAACGCGCGGATGCCGTGAAGCAGCAACTCGTCGCCATGGGCGTTGACGACGCACGCCTGACCACGAAGGGACTCGGCGACACCAAACCGATGGCCGACAACGCATCGCTCGAAGGGCGGGCGAATAACCGCCGCGTGGAATTCCTCAAGATCAAGTAGAGAGATTCGGCTCTGCCGTCGCCTTGTAGCCGACACAGGTTGGACCTGAACGCGGGTTCAAGTCGTTTGGGCCACGTGGCGCAAGACCAAACTTTTGTTTCAGGCGGCATGGGTGCTGATGCCCTCAACGCTAAGGGCTTGGGCCTGCGGGCAGCATCCGACGCACTCCGCCAGCGCCAACGCCGTCACGAACAGTTCATGCAACGCTCATGCAAAACCCCCTGAATTGAACTGACCCCCAGAAGTTGGACAGGTTGAAGCTAGCAGCCCAACGCCTGAATTCGGTACTGCACCGGGCTCAGGCCGTTAAGTTTGAGCTTGATGCGTTGATGGTTGTAGTAATGAATGTAGCGGCGTAGCCCCGCCTTCAAGTCTTCGATGTCGGCGAATTTGTCGAGATAGAAGAATTCAAGTACCGGGTCAACAGCATCCTCACGGTGGCCGAACTGGTCGCTCAGGGCATGGGTATCGGCCTGTTGCCGCTCTTCCTGGCGCAGCAACGCAGCGACTTGCGGCAACTCGGTCCCGAGATCGTGGAATGCGAGACCGAGCTATGGCTGCTCACGCACACCGAGGCCCGGCATCTTCGGCGGGTCTCGGCCGTGTACCGGCATCTCGCCGAGCACCTGGTGCTTTTGTAGGACGCGGATCGAAGTCCGGCCTGTTGTTTCCACCCCCTCGCGCAAGGTAAGAGTTCGAATCTCTGGTGGACGGATTTTCTGTTCGCCGTCCAAAATCCCGCGGGGTCTTGGCGCGTCGCAGACCACCCGGTCGCGCTCAACGGGCGGTCCGTGTTGGGAAACTCACACGCAGCTCCCCGGCCCGCTCGGCAACGAACGCATCGAATCCAGATTCGGCGCCCGTCATTACCATCGGCAGGTTCAGCAACTGACAGACACCTGGAACGATGAATTCCAAAATATACGTACTGTCGGCCTACGCGATATTCGGACTCATCATCTGCGTGATGCTGCTGAGATTGCCTTATTCCAAGGCCTTGGTACCACCGAAAATAGAGACCACCCCTTCGGCGGTCAACTCCCGGATTGCCCTGTTTTTACTTTCCTTTTTGATACTTTTTTTCGCACTGAGAATTCATCTTGAGGCCAAGATGTTCGCCGCGTGCGTCGGCGTCGTGCTGGGCTCCTGTGTATTCCTGGGTCGATGGAGGCAGGATTACCACCTTGGCATGCTTCTCGGGTTGATCATCGGCTCATCGCTGCTGTGGTGGAAGCGAGAGACGGGGCACATGTTGACTGTCAATGCCTTCGAATTGATATGCTTCATGACGCTCAGTCTGGTGGTGGTTTATCTATTGGACAGGCCGGGAAAGTCGCCCGCAATAGCCCACGACGTCAAGCCGTCACCTGACAGCCAACCACCCGTATCAAGCCAGGTATTCGGGGATCGACCAAAGTCGCTTGATGGAATCATCAGTGGATTGATGACATCCAAATCGGCGGTCACATTCATCCCCATCAGCATCATTCTGATCGGATTGACCTTCTCGACAGGCGCCCTGACCCAAAGCTCTCTTCACCACTGGGGTGCCTATATTTCCCCGGCAGATTTGTTATTGAGCGGTGCCAGACCTTTTCTGGACTTTCCCATCCAATACGGACTCGGGCCGACCCTGGTGATTTCGGCTTTTTGTGGGAAAAACTGCTTCTCGGGCATGTATGAGGTCAGCGCCCTCGCATCGCTGCTGCACATCACGCTCATTTACAGGCTGGCGATTTCCGGTGAAACAAAAAGCGCGGTGCGCCATGTCATCACAGCACTGGTGTTCGTGGCCTGCTTCTTCTGGACCACATTGCCCAACGACATCTCGCTGCCGACACCATTCCCTTCCACAGGCGGTTTGAGATTTGCCCCGGTTTTGATCCTGGCGAGCCTGCTGCTCGTGTTCGATCAACCTCTTCGAGCAAGGTCAACCGTTCATCAATGGACGCTGCACAGCGCATGGATCGCTGCCCTGCTCTGGTCACCCGAGTCTGCGTTTTACGCAACCTTTGTTTGGTGCCCCTATTTTTTATACCTGGAAGCAACCGCGGCAACCAATGATTCATCCAGAAGCAAAAATCTAATTTTTGGAATTTTTCGGCTTGCCATATTGGTGTTTTTCACCATTTTCTCATTCATCGCCATCTATTGGTTGATTTACCGGGCGAAGCCCAGCCTTGCTGCATACCTGACATACGCCATCAACCCGCCGGGTGTCATCTCAATCAAGTGGAACGGATCCGTGTGGTTTGCCGTTTTCACACTGCTCGTTGGATCACTGACAACCTTCAACATGCATGCACGTCAAGGCGATGGCTTTGCGTTCCGGAAAAGTATCATTTTTCTTTTGATGGGTTATGCATGTTTTTCCTATTTTCTAGGACGCAGCCATGACAACAACGTGGCCAACCTGATGCCGTTCTTTTTGCTGGTTTTACTCCACTGCATCAATATCAATCACGCCTCAGATTGGAAAAAGGGGGCATCCGTCGCCATGACGGCATCCATCCTCGCGTGGATGGGAAATTTCGGGTATTCAAAACTCACCCATGTTCTGGAGTTCAATACCGATCAATTCGAGCTGGCAGCCGAGTCCCTGCTACGCCATGACGAGGATGCGATGAGAGCCAGCATCTACGTCAAATCGAACTTCAACGAACCCACGACGATCATCGATACCGACATGAACATGAGCTCGACTTTCCCAGGAAGTGCCTGGAGTTCAATCAACAATCCCGCAAACTACTATTACATCAGCAGCCACAAGAGAGTCGAATTCCTGAAAAATGGCGCGTCCCAACTCAAGAAAACAGGCTGGCTGATGGTTCATGAGAATTTTATTTCCGAAGATTGGATATCAGAATATGACGCCGCCTACGAGAGAAAAGAGCAAAAGAAAATTGGGGCCTACACACTGATTCGATATTCGCCTCGCGTTGCAAAATAAATCCAGCCTCGAGTGGACTTGGCCGCGAAGTCGTTTGCACTGTGACGGTCGATGGGCACCGAGGCGCCGCAGAGTTCGGGTAGCCTCCGTGGCGCCGCCGGTTGGGTCGTAGCCGTTTCGAACTCGCCTCCCTGCTGCGGGCGCTTGGCCCTCGGGCGAGTGGCGGCAGAAGGTGTCAATCGAGCGTGGACTCACCTTTTTGAGAGTACCGAATGACGATCTCTGATCTCGACATGCAACGGGCACGCATTCGCCTGCTCCAAATGCACTACGACAGCGGCGTTGGGCACATTGGGGGCAACCTGTCGGCGCTCGACGCGATGCTGATCGTGTTCCATGAGTGGTTGCGGCCTCAGGATCGGTTCATCCTGTCCAAGGGACATTCGGCTGGAGCGCTCTACACCGCCCTGTGGAGCGTCGGCCGTTTGAGCGACGACGACCTCAAGTCATTCCACAAGGAGGGCACCTTGCTCGCAGGGCATCCTCCTGCCTCAGGCATCCCCGAAATCCTCTTCGCCACCGGCAGCCTCGGGCACGGGCTTTCGCTGGCGGCGGGCACCGCACTGGGCATGCGTCTGATCGGCAGCGATGCCCGCGTGGCTTGCCTCACCTCCGACGGGGAATGGCAGGAGGGCTCGACCTGGGAGGCGCTGATCTTTGCCGCGCACCACAAGCTGAAAAACCTCTTGGTGCTGGTGGACCACAACAACCTGCAAGGCTTCGGCTCCACCACCGAGGTGGCTTCGATGTCACCGTTGTGGCAGCGGCTGCAAGGGTTTGATGTGGACCTGGAGGTGATCGACGGTCACGACCCCGAGGCCATCCGCGCATCCCTGGCCCGCAACGCCGAGCGGCCTCGCTTTGTCGTGCTGCGCACCGTCAAGGGCAAGGGCGTGAGCTTCCTGGAAAACCGCATGGACTCGCATTACCTGCCACTCAACGAAGAGAAGTTCCGCATCGCGATGGCAGAAATGGCGCTCTCATGAGGCTTCAATTCTGTGATGCGATGGTCGCGCGCTCGACCGACCCGAAGATGGTGTTTCTCACCGGCGATCTGGGCTTCATGGCGCTGGAACCCCTGCAGCAGGCCATGGGAGCACGCTTCATCAACGCCGGCGTGGCCGAGCAAAACATGGTGTCGGTGGCAGCCGGCCTGTCGCGCCAGGGCTTTGACGTGTGGGCCTACAGCATCGCGCCGTTTTGCTACGCACGTCCGTTCGAGCAGATCCGCAACGACGTCGCCTTTCACAAGCTGCCGGTGCGACTGGTGGGCAACGGCGGCGGCTATGGCTACGGCGTGATGGGACCCACGCACCACGCCATCGAAGACTACGGTGTGCTGCTGTGCCTGCCCCACATGTCGGTCTATGTGCCGGTGTTCGACGAGGATCTGAGTGCGTTGGTCCCGCGTGCAGGCGCCGCGCCCGGGGCTGCCTACCTGCGCCTGGGCCGTGGGGAAAAGCCCAAGGGCTATGCGGTTCCGCCGTACGCGCCGTGGCGGCAGCTGACGCGAGGCAGCGGTGCCGTGGTGATCGCCGTCGGGCCGCTGGCTGGCAGTTACCTCGAAGCGTTCGAGGCGCTGCCCGAAAGCGAACGCCCGAACCTGTGGGCGGTGTCGGAACTGCCGCTCGAACACAACCCGATGCCCGACGAGCTGTGGCAACAGATCACCGCGGCGCCCGCGCTTTGCGTGGCCGAGGAGCATGTGCGGCGTGGCGGCTTCGGCTCGGAAGTCGCACTGCATCTGGCCGGGCGGGGTCACGCGGTGCCACGCTTTGTGCACCTGTACGCCCTGGCCCACCACTACGAGCGATACGGCTCGCAGGGTTGGTTGCGCCGTCAATCCGGGCTGGATGCGTCAGCCTTGCTGGCCCGCCTGGCCAGCGTCTAGAACGAGACCCACGTCATGTCAGAGCTGAACGCCCACATCCGCGCCCTGCGCGGCCCGATCCTGGTCACGGGCGCGTCCGGGTTCATTGGCGCCAACCTGTTTCGTGCACTGCTTGCCGTGCGCAAGGATGTGTACGCCGCCGTGCGCAGAGGCAAGAACTGGCGCTTGCATGACATCAGCGAGGACCACCTGGCGGCCGTGGACCTCAACGACTTCGCTTCGACCAAGAACCTGGTCAACGGACTGCAGCCGCAAACCATCTTCGACTGCGCGGCCTATGGCGCTTATTCGTTCGAGGAAGACGGCGGACTGATCTACCAGACGAACTTCCATTCCATCGTCAACCTGGTCGGCATGCTCGAAGGTCGCCAGTTCGCCGCCTACGTGCATGCGGGCAGTTCATCCGAGTACGGCACCAACTGCACCGCGCCGTCCGAAGACAGCGCCTGCCTGCCCAACAGCCACTACGCGGTGTCGAAGGTGGCGGTGGCCAACTACCTGCAGTACGTCGGCAAGCACAAGGGGTTTCCGTGCGTCAACCTGCGCCTGTACGCGGTGTACGGCCCTTACGAAGACACCTCGCGCCTGATTCCCAACTTGCTGCGCAAGGCGCTGGCGGGCGAGTTGCCCCCTTTCGTGGACCCGCGCACCTCGCGCGACTTCGTCCACGTCGATGACGTGATCGCCGCGTTCGTGCGCGCCGCGACGTCCATGCAGCCCGAGCTGTACGGCGAGAGCTTCAACATCGGCACCGGCCACAAGACCACCATCGCCGAACTGGCTGAGACCACCCGGCGCTTGTTCGACGTGAGCGCCGAGCCGCGCTTCGGAACCATGGACGGCCGCGCCTGGGACTTGGCCGACTGGTACGCCGACCCGCGCAAGGCGCTGGCCAAGCTCGGCTGGCAGCCTGAGGTCACGCTCGAAGAGGGGTTGAAGCGCACGGCGCAGTGGGTCAACACGCTCAGCGAGGCGGAACATGCCGCGGCCACCAAGCGCGATCCCAACATCCGCAAGCGCAGCGTGTCGGCCATCATCGCTTGCTACAAGGACGCGCAGGCCATACCGGTGATGTACCGGCGCTTGATCGACACCTTCCGCAAGCTCGACATCGACTACGAGATCATCTTCGTCAACGACTGCAGCCCGGACGACAGCGCGCAGGTCATCCGCGAATTGAGCGCCGACGATTCGCACGTGATCGGCATCTCGCATTCGCGCAACTTCGGCTCGCAGATGGCGTTTCGCAGCGGCATGGAGCTGTGCACCAAGGACAGCGTCGTGCTGCTCGACGGCGACCTGCAGGACCCACCCGAGCTCATCGAGCAGTTTCACCAGCGCTGGGAGGAAGGCTGGGATGTCGTCTACGGCCGCCGGGTCAAGCGCGAGATGCCCTTCCTCTGGGGCCTCATGTACAAGCTTTTCTACCGCGTATTTGCGTGGTTCAGCTACATCCCCATGCCGCACGACGCGGGCGACTTTTCACTCATGGACCGGCGCGTCGTCGGGTGGTTGCTCAACTGCCCCGAGCGCGACCTGTTCATGCGGGGGCTGCGGGCGTACGTGGGCTTCCGCCAGACCGGTGTCGACTACGTTCGACCCGAGCGCATGTTCGGCCGCTCGACCAACAACCTGCTGAAAAACATCGAATGGGCCAAGAAAGGCATCTTCTCGTTCAGCGACGCCCCGCTGACGATGCTGACCAGCGCGGGACTGCTGGCCCTGGTGCTGTCCACCGTGGCGGCCGTGGTGACCGCCTTGCTCAAGCTGTTTTTCCCCGACATCGCGGCCCAGGGGGCGACCACGCTGCAGATCCTCATCCTGATGTTCGGCTCGGCGAACCTGTTCGCCATCGGGCTGGTGGGCGAGTACGTGGCCAAGATCATGGCCGAGGTCAAGGGACGACCCCGGCTGATCCGCTCGGCCCTGATCCGCAACGGACGCAGCACCGACTTGCTGCCTGACGGGAAGGCCCGATGACCGCCGGGAACGCCGCACGCCGTTGCCCCGTGTGCGACAGCGGCCCGGATCGAACGGCCTTGTTTGTCGACGAAACCGTCGACCCTGCGCGAATCAACGCGTTCAGCTTCGCGTCGCGCAAGGAGCCCGAGTACATGAGCCACCGCATGGTGCGCTGCCAGGTCTGCGACCTCGTGTACGTCGACACACCTCCGCGTCAGGACGAACTGGCCCACGCCTACCACCAGGCCGAGTACGACAGCTCCGAAGAAGCCAACGACGCGGCGCTGGCCTACATCCAGGCGATCGCGCCCACGCTGGCTCGCTTGCCCGACAAGGGCCGTGCGCTGGAGATCGGCACCGGAACCGGCGTGTTCCTTGAGCACCTGCAACGCGCGGGCTTCAAGCATCTCCACGGCGTGGAGCCCTCCCGGGCAGCCATTGCCAGCGCGCCGGCCCATCGGCAGGCCTGGATACGCGAGTCCATCTTCGTCGAAGAGGATTTCGAACCCGCGTCCTTTGATCTGGTGTGCTGTTTCATGACGCTGGAGCATGTGCTCGACCCCGGCCAGATCGCGCGCTCGGTGATGCGCCTGCTGCGCCCCGGCGGGGCGTTCGTGACCGTGACGCATGACTACCGCAGCCTCGTCAACCGGGCGATGGGTCAGCGCTCGCCCATCATCGACATCGAACACATGCAGCTGTTCTCGAAGCCGAGCGCGCGTGAGCTGTTCGAACGCTGCGGCTACCAGGACATCAGCGTCGTCGACTTTGCCAACCGGTACGCCCTGAGCTATTGGATGCGGCTGATGCCGCTGCCCGCTCCGCTCAAGCGCGCCACGACAGCAGCCCTGTCGGGTATCGGACTGGGCCGGCTCAAGGTGAGCCTCAACGTGGGCAACACCGTCAGCGTGGGTTTCAAGCCCTCGTGAAGCCGATGGCCGAATCGTTCCAACCCATCCCCGTGGCGGCACCCGGCGACAACCGCTGGCTGTTTGCCGTGCGATGTCTGGTCGACCTTCAACTGCTGAGCGTCTACCGGTTTTTGCGGCGTGAACTCGCACCTTGCCGAGGCCGTGTGCTGGACGTCGGCGCCGGGCAGGCACCGTGGCGCGAACTGCTCACGCAAGCCGAGTACGTCGGGCTCGATGTCGAGTCGGCGGGCGATTTCGGCATGCGCAGCACGCCAGGCGTCATCTACTACGACGGCATCACCATGCCGTTTCCCGACGACAGCTTTGACCACGTGCTTTGCTCCGAGGTGCTCGAGCACGTCCCCGACGCCAGCGCGTTCATGGCCGAAGTGGCCCGGGTCGTCAGGCCCGGCGGCAGCCTCGTGCTGACGGTGCCCTGGTCGGCGCGGTTGCATCACCTGCCCCATGACTACCGGCGTCTGACGCGGCAGGGGCTGGTCGCCTTGTTCGAGGCGTCCGGGTTCACGGACATCCGCATCGAAGAGCGCGGCAACGACGTGGCCGTGGTCGCCAACAAGCTCATCGTGATGCTCATCCGCGTGCTGCGACCCGCAAAGCGCTCGCAGCGGATCTGGTGCTGGCCTCTCGCCTTGGTGCTCGCGCCGGTGGCTTCAGGCTTCGTGATCGCTGCCCACGTGTCCATGCGCTTGGGGCTGGGCTCGCGGGAAGATCCGCTGGGCTACGGCGTGGTGGCGACCAAGGGCTGAAATTGATCGAGGCCCTGGAACGCCATCGCTTCTTGCGCTTTCTCGTCGCCGGCCTGATCAACACCGGCGTCGGGTTCGCCGTCTACAGCGCTGCCATCGTGCTGGGTTGCGCCGTGTGGGCCGCGCTGCTGGTGGCCAACCTGTCGGGCGTGGTCTTCAATTTCTTCACCACGGGCGGTTATGCCTTTCGCTGTCGGGTCCTCGCGAGATTTCCGCGATTCGCCATCGCGTATGCCGCTGTGTACGCGATCAACTGGCTGGGCATCCAATGGCTGGGCGGCTTGCAACTCGACGCGATCACCGCACAGGCCGTTCTGACGGTGCCGCTGGCGGTGTTGTCCTACGCCATCATGTCCCGGTTTGTTTTCAGGCCGACCGCTTGACGTGGTCAGCGCCGCAGCCCTCAAGCCACTTCCATCGATGTCACTCGCAGCGCCAGACAGCTTTCACTCCCCCTGGGTCTGGGTCACGGTGGTGTCCGTGGTCGTGATGCTGGTCTTGAGCGCGTGGGGATTGCTGTTTCTGCGCCTGGCCCCCTGCGTGCGGATCAGCAAAGCACCGGCCGCGGTGTTCATGGAATCCTGGCTGTACGGCGTGGTCCTTTTCAGCGTCGTGGGGTTCATCAACGTCCTGCTCGGTGCGAGCCTTCGAAACACCTTTTTTCTGGGCAGTGCCGTGGTGGTTCTGCTCGGCCTGTTGACCCGCAAACGTCAATCAAGAGCCACGGTGATCACAGGCGTCACCCACCCATCGACGTCCCGCGAAAACAGGTGGTACCTGAGCGGCATCGTGGTCGTGGTGATGGGTTCGCTGATCTGGTCGAGCAACAGCATCATCAGCCTGCAGCCCCTGTCGGACGGGACCACGCTGGTGCCATGGGTTGATTTCCTCCACCATGCTCGACAAATCGGAAACTTCGCCCATTTCCGTGGCGATGCGGGCAGCTTGAATCTCACCCTGTACGGTGAGCGGCTGGCGCCTTATCACTACGGAAGCTACATGGTGTCGGCGCTGATCTCAGACCTCGGCTCGATACCTTCGATACAGACCGCCACCAGCGTTTATCCCGCTTCAGGGATGGTGTTGACGGGCGCGGCGATGCTGATGCTGGGCGAGGTCACCGCGGGTGCCAGCGCGGCATTCCTTGCGGTGTGCCTGCTGTTTTTCGTGCCCAGCCTGGGATCCCTGATGCACAGCCACGCGTCCCGCTGGCACAGCTACTTTTTCTTCCAGCAGATCGCTCCGGGCGGCGCCTATGCGGTGGCGCTGATCGGCTTGTCTTTGGCCTGTGTGCTGCGCGGTCTGCGTCGCGGGTCCCGGGCTGATTTCATCTGGGCCGGCCTGCTTTTCCTGTGTGCAGGCTTGTTCAAGATCCAGCTGGTACTGACCTACAGCCTGTTTTTCTTTCCGTGCCTGCTGTGGGCCATACCGAACACATCAGTCACGCTGAAGATCGCCGGCACCGCAGCGTTCACGGCGCTCTATGGCTTGGCCTTGCTGGCCCTGCACGGCATACCGAATGCACCGAGTCTGGCCTTTTCCTTGAACACGCTCAGTTCCAACGTCGATGCGTTTCTGCCCAAACTTCGCGCCCCGTCCATTCCTTTTCCCTTCAATCTCATCGCGCTTCCGGTTCTGGTGATTCCCTTGTTTTTTCTGACCTACGGGCTGCTTTTTCCGGTGGCGGTTCAGCTCATGGTTTCAGCGCGCAAGAAACCCGTCGCCAGAAACACGCTCATCATCGTGTCCATCGCCTTGTTCAGTCACGCCTGTGTGCGCTTGATGATTGCCGACAACACCGGCTATGGCGACCCCAGTGAAATCAACCACAAGACGTTTGTCTTGCCCTATTTCGTTTTCGTTTACTGCTGTTCGATGCTCTTGTATTTCAAGTTGTCTGAACACCCCGTCTTGAGCCGCACCGCGCGCATCACCTTGATGGCTTTTCTCGTGGCCGGCATCTGCGTGTCGGCGGCCAAGGCGCCCACGCTGCAGCACATGGGGCCTTCAGGAAAATTCTGGAACACCCCGGTGCCACAAGGTCTGATGGATGCCGCCGCCGAGATCAAGCGACATTCAAAGTCGTCCGAGCTGGTTCAACTTTGCGAAAACGACCCCCTCAATCAACTCGCGACCTTGTCTGAGCGGCCCGTGTATGTCTCGAAGATCATGGTCAACGGCGCCCCTCAGAGCGTTGAGGAAGCCCGACGCTTTTCCAGGATCGAAAGTCTGCTCTCGCAAGACACTTTCAGCGCTGCCTCAGCGGCAGCGGGCGAGCTGAACATTTCCTGGCTGGTCGTCACCCCGCACTGCACGGTGGCCTGGGCTGCGGCCACGCCAGCGGTGCTGTCATCGAACGGGTATGCGCTTTACCGATTCGCCAAAGGCGCCATCCGGTAAACGCCGCTGTCGGCAGCGCCTGGACACTCGTTAAAGTGCCGCGTGCCCATGAACCTGAAACCTGTCGCCGCGAGGCTCCTGACCTACGCGCGCCCCTACAAGTGGGCAGGACTGCTGGGCATCCTGGCGTTCTTTCTGTCGGCAGCGATCGAGCCGGTCCTCCCCGCGCTGCTCCACAGGATGCTCGACAAAGGCTTCAAGGACGCTCTGGGCTACCCGCTGTGGCTGGTGCCGGTGGTGATCATCGGGCTGTTCACCGCGCGCGGAACGCTGGCATTCGCGGGCAACTACCTGCTGGGCTGGGCCAGTTCACGCGTCGTGCTGGACCTTCGCTCGGACCTCGTGGGCGCCATCTTGCGCGCTGACGCCAGGCTGTACTCGTCGCTCAGCCCCGGCGTGGCGGCCAGCCGCGTGATCAACGATCCGCAAACGACCACGGGCGCGCTGGCCGGCGCGATCACCACGGTGCTGCGAGACGGCACCACGCTGCTCGCGCTGCTGGGCTACATCTTCTACCTGAACTGGAAGCTGTCGCTGCTGTCGTTCGTCACCCTGCCGCTGCTCGCTTTGGTGGTGCGCAAGGTGCACGCACGCACGGTGCGGGTCGGCTCGCTGTCTTACGAGTCGCAAAACCGGTTGGTCGGCATCGTCGATGACTTCACGCGTGCCTGGCGCGTGGTGCGCACCTTCGATGCAGGCGACTTCGAGCGCAAGCGCTTCGATGCGGAAGCGAGCCGGCTGCGCCGCGCGCAGATGAAGACGCTGGCCGCCGGCGCCATGATGACGCCACTCACGCAGATCGCCGCCAGCACCGGCGTGGCCCTGATCCTCACGCTCGGACTGGCGCAGGCCCGCGCGGGAACCTCGTCGGTCGGCGAGTTCGTGGCGTTCATCACCGCGCTTCTGATGACGATCGGGCCGATGCGGCACCTGGCGGACATCACCCAGCCGGTGGTCAGTGGCCTGATCGGCGCCAATGCGTGTTTTTCTCTCATCGACACGCCGAAGGAACCGGACTCCGGCACCCGGGAGATCTCGCACTGCCGCGGAGACATCTCTTTCCAGGACGTGCGGATTCGATATCCGGGCAGCGAGCAACCCGCGCTGACCGATCTGAATCTCGAAATCCATGCCGGCAAGACCGTCGCGCTGGTCGGCCCGTCGGGCTCGGGCAAGACCACCGCGGTCAGCTCGCTGCTCGGCTTTGTGGCGCCGCGCGCCGGGGTCATCACGCTGGATGGCATCGACATCCAGACCTTGCGCAAGGCGTCGCTGCGCCAGCAGTTCGCGGTGGTGTCGCAAGACATCGTGCTGTTCGACGAGACCATCGCGGCGAATGTGATCTACGCGCAACCGCCAGACTTGCAGCGCGTGGAAACAGCGCTGCGCGCTGCCAACCTGTGGGACTTCGTGCAGACGCTGCCCGAGGGCATGCACACCACCATCGGCACCAATGGCAGCCGCCTGTCCGGGGGTCAGCGGCAGCGGCTGGCGATCGCGCGTGCGCTCTACAAGGATTCGCCGATCTGGGTCTTCGATGAAGCCACCTCGGCACTGGACACCGAGTCCGAGCGCATCGTTCAACAGTCCATCGACCAGTGGCATGGCCGCAAGACGCTGATCCTGATCGCCCATCGCCTGAGCACGATCCGCAATGCGGACCGCATCTGCGTGCTGGCCGACGGACGGGTGGCCGAGAGCGGCACGCACGCCGAGCTCATGGAGCGCCGGGGTCTGTATGCCGGCATGGTCAGCGCCCAGGCGCTGCCCGCGAATGCCACGGAAGGCGCGTTCGCATGACTCGCGCTGCCGATCAGACCACCGCGGCAGGGCCATACCTGAGCGATTACGACCGGGTCTTGCTCGCACACCGGCACAAACCGGTTCGTGTGCTCGGGATCGGTCAATCCATCGACGTGTGGCGCGCGTACTTCCCCAACGCCTCGCAGATCGTCGGAGCCGACATGCCGCCCGATGGCGCGCAGCCACAGCACAACGAC
>CANBSV010000052.1 GCA_947372225.1 Burkholderiales bacterium
CGGTGCCGTGTTGCGAGAAGCGATGGCCTGTTGCAGTGCGACGCAGCTCGAGCGATGCAAAAACTGTGGCGTCACGTCCATGACGGGCGAATACTCGCCAAGTTTCACGTTCGATTTGAGGATGCGGCTGCTCGCTTCCCACCAGTCCCAGTGGGTTGCGGCTTTTGCGAGCTGCACCAGCGGTTTGCCGTTTGGAAACCAGTCCTCCAGTGAACAGGCACGCTTGAGGATCACGTCGGCGTCCAGCACAAGGTAATAGGGCGAACCGGACAGGCGCGCCGCCGCCAGCTTCAAAACTTGCTGCTTAAACCATCCGTTGCCGCGTATTTCCTTGAGGTCTGGGCAAAGGTCATCTTCGCAAATCAGAACGATGTTGTAGGCCGGATTCGAACGCAACTGACTGGCCACTCGATGCATGTCTTCGCGCGGCAAGATCAGGGTGAAACGCAGCGCATCGATGTCCGAGAAGAAACGATCGAACGACGGCAACAACAGCAGGTTGAACCGGTCAAGGTCCGAGCGGCCCAGCGGCCCATCCACTTTCAGTGGCAAAACGACGTCAAGCATTCGCAATGCCGGAACTCCTTGTTTGGGCTCGCCTGCCAAGTAGACCATGCTACTTCGCCGGTGCAGGGCGCACCTCAGACCGGATTGCGCAGCGGAAGTGATGTAGGGCCGGATGAGGCGCAGCCCAATTGGCAAGGGGTTCTATCCGTTCGAAATGACCGCTGTCGTTCATGGCGGCGGAGCAAGCTGGCTCGTTGCCTCGCAAGGTTCCGCCGATAAAAGCGCGCTCGAAGAACTGGAAGGCGTCGGAGCTGGCGTCACATTTCTGCCCACTTGCGCAGTTCAGCTGTTCGTTGCTCCGTACGTTCCTTCAGGCATGACAGGTACATCGCCCCGCGAATGGAGCCTTGCTCCCAGAATTTGTATTTGGCACTGCAGTCGCTGTCGCGGTACTTGATCCACGAGCGCTGCGCTTCTGCGAGTTCGCGCTTTACCGAGGCGTAGTCGGTGGTGTCGCCGGCCATCGACGGGTTGAGTGACTTCAGCAAGGCCTGATAGGCCCTGTTCAACTCACCATCCTTTTCCTTGAGGACCTTCTGCGCGCATTCGTTGACTTCAATGGTGTTGCTCGCGGAAGCGCATGGATCCGAAGCTTGGGCGCTGGCGTTCAGGGAGAACGAGCAAACGCAAACAGCAAGCAGGTATTTGTGCATGGTTGTCTTCTTGCCGGGAGCCAGCCCAGCATGGGTTAGGTGACGCATTGTGGGATAGCCAAAAACGGGCAGCACAGGCCCGTATTTCCTGGCTTGTCACCGGAGGGCGTCCGTCTCCGCCGAACTCCACAACATACCGTCTCATACCATTTCGCCACCTTTTATCAGTAGGAAGACACAACAGGAATAGTTCAGCATGAACGAGATTCTTTTTGAAAACTTCGTCGACTACCTGCGCGAGCGAGATGATGTACTCGGGCTGCTACTCGTCGGATCACGCGTATTTGGAATGGCCGACACCCACTCTGACATAGACGTGTACATCGTGGTGAGTGGAAGTCAACCAGAACTAATCGGCAACGAAATTCGAAGGGTTGTCCGGCGGGACTACCGACCGATGCTGCGTATCGACCTTTCCAATCAAGCCATACTGGCTTTCGATGATCTCCGTGGATTCGCCCTTATCGGCAGCAAGTTCGAACTCACGCGCTTCGACTTCGTGCACGCAGAGCTGTTGTTCGACAAAACCGATGGCCGACTGACTCAACTGGCCGACGCGAAGCGATCCCTTTCGGAGCAAGAAATCGAGCTACAGCTGCGTCGTCACCTGAAACAGTTCATTCGATGCACCTGCCGATCCTTGCAAAACAACATCGAAGGGAACTGGGGCGCGGCCCGCTTGGACGCAGCGGAAGCCAGCACGCATCTGATCAGTTGCCTGTTTGCCCTTGAGGGCCGCGTCGCACCCTACCACCGGTACCTTCAGCTCGAGCTTGGCGACGATGAGCTCTTCAAGAAGGTTGTCCTGTGCGCAGCGGCAGACTTGGACGCGCAGCGCGAGGTGTATGCCCGTATTCGGCGGGGCGCAGTGGCGAGGGGGTTCGGGGAGGATTTCGAAGTCTGGGGGCATCGGAATGCGGGTGAAGTCAGGTCCAGCGCCAACCTCATTGATGCTCGACACTGGCGGCGAGCTTTCTGCCGGTCGAAAGGTGCGCTGCGTTCGTTTTTCGAGGCCTATCGACCCCTTTCGGGTGACTGCGTTGAGCACCAGCTGAAAACACATTTGGAACTCTTCGTCCACGTCACCTACCGTTCGGTGATTTGCAACGTTCGAAATGAGGACGCCCCCGCAATGCTTTATGCGAGCGATGCAATCGCGCCATTGATTGGCTGCCTGATGGCCCTTGAAGGTCGGATGAGCCCCCTCAACAGGTCGCTGCGCCAAAAGCTGGGAAACGACGAGCTCTACGATGACATCCTCAGGTTCGCTCAGGCCGATATAGATACCCAGCGACTGTTCTATGGCCGAATTAAGCAGGCGGCTGTGGCACAGGGCTTCGGACACGTTTATGACGCTTGGGGGGGGTCAAAGCTTGCGGTTCTGGACCGACAGGACAACCAGCGTGGTTCAGTTTGACGCCACCTGGCAGCAACACCCGACCCGGCCATGATCAGGGTGTAGGTTCTGTTTTCCGGGATCGTCGCGGCTGACGTCGACTGAAGTGACGCTGCGCCACCTAAGGTGACGTTGTCCTGGCCCACGTCCTGCCTGCCCTGGAAACTGACGGACGGCGCGGTTTCCGAAAAAGGAACGCCGACATTTTTCCGAGCAGAAAACGGTATGGTTCTGCGAGCACCGTTTGCGTCGGGCAATGCCAAATCGATCCTGCCCAAGCCGTTACCGAGGCGGCGCAACATGTACTCACGCAGCGAGCTGCTTGGCGGGAAAGTGATCAGGCGGATGTATTGAAGCGTCCTGCCCGACTGCGCTCGGGCGTGCCGGATTGCCTTGGCGCTTCGATAAACGATCCAGCGCATGGGCAAGCGTTGCGACTGTTTGGGTCACCAAAAGAAAACGGGCCGCAAAGGCCCGTGATTCCTAGCTTCCTGGCGGAGAGGGCGGGATTCGAACCCGCGGGGAGTTATTAGCCCCCACACGCTTTCCAGGCGTGCGACTTAAACCGCTCATCCACCTCTCCGGAGCCGGCGAGTTTAGCCCACGGTCTTCAGTGCGTGAGCCTGCAGCGTCTCGAGCGGCACGTGATGCAGGGTGTTGATGTGGGTGCTGTCCAGCACCACGGGCGGCGCCACGCCGGCTTCGAGCGCTTCGAGCCAGCGCGCCACGCACAGGCACCAACGGTCGCCGGGCTTGAGGCCTGCAAAACGGTACTCGGGCTGCGGCGTGACGAGGTCGTTTCCTTGCTGTAAGGAAAACGCCAGAAATTCGGCCGTCACCTTGGTGCACACCAGATGCAAGCCCGAGTCGTCGGCGCGCGTGTTGCAGCAGCCGTCGCGAAAAAAGCCGGTCAGTGGCGAATACGAGCACGCCACAAGCGTCGTGCCCAGGACGTTGACGGCCATGGGTCAGGACCCTCCGGGTGGCTTGCTCTTGAGCAGCGTCATGGCGGTGGCGATCAGCGCCGACACCTCGCTCATGTTGCCGGGCACGATCATGGTGTTGTTCTTCTGGGCCAGTTGGGCATAGGCATCGACTGCCTTCTCAGCCACCTTCAATTGCACGGCCTGTTCGCCACCGGGTGAGCGGATGGCTTCTGCAATCTTGGTGATGGCACCAGCGGTGGCGTCTGCCACGGCGGTGATGGCGGCGGCCTGGCCCTGGGCGTTGTTGATCTCGGCCTGACGCTGGCCCTCGGAGCGGGCGATGTAGGCCTCGCGCTCGCCGGTGGCGATGTTGATCTGCTCTTGCTTGCGGCCTTCGCTGGCGGCGATGAGCGCGCGTTTTTCTCTCTCGGCGGTGATCTGCGCTTGCATCGAGCGCAGGATTTCGGCCGGCGGCGTCAGGTCCTTGATTTCGTAGCGCAGCACCTTGACGCCCCAGTTGGCGGCGGCTTCGTCCAGCGCGCTGACCACCGACGCGTTGATGGTGTCGCGCTCCTCGAAGGTCTTGTCGAGCTCCATCTTGCCGATCACCGAGCGCAGCAGCGTCTGGGCGAGCTGGGTGATCGCGATCAGGTAATTGCTCGATCCGTAACTTGCGCGCATCGGGTCGGTCACCTGGAAATAGATGATTCCGTCGACTTGCAACTGGGTGTTGTCGCGCGTGATGCACACCTGGCTGGGCACGTCGAGCGGCACTTCCTTGAGCGAATGCTTGTAGGCCACCTTCTCGATGAAGGGCACCACGAATTTCAGGCCCGGCGTGAGCGTGCGGTCGTACTTTCCCAGGCGTTCGACCACCCAGGCGTTTTGCTGCGGCACGATCTTGAAGGTCTGCGAAATGAAGATGACGGCAATGACGCCGAGGATCAGGGCGAATTCCATGCGGGCGCTTTCGTGAGGTGATTCAGGGGGCTGTGTCGGTCGGTGCCAGCACAAGCCAGTTGCCTTCGACGGCCACCACCTTGTGTGGCCCCGGTTGGGCGATACAGCCGGGCTGCAGGCGTGCCGTCCAGTCCGTGCCGCGGTGTTGAACGCGGGCGGTGCGGTCGGCACCCCAGACGGTCACGGCGACCGCGTCGCCGATATCAAGGTTGACGTCGCGGTTTTCGCGAGCGGGCAGGCTGCGAGGCTGGCTGTAACGCCGCCAGTGCCACAGCGCAGTCGCGCCGGCACCCACCGCAGCCGCGGCGGCGACTTGCCAGGTGCCGTTCAGTCCGAGATGGGCCGCGAGCGCGCCGCAGCCCAGACCCAACGCGATCATCAGCAGATAGAAGGTGCCGCTGGCCAGTTCTGCCACCACCGCGAGGCCTGCGGCCACCCACCACAGCGTGGCTTGTGAAACGTCCATGTTGTCCTTGAAATCCGCGGCGCACCGGCCCTCGGGCAGTGTAGTGGGCGGCAAGCAAATGGCGGTCATCGGCGCGGCCTAAACTGCGCGCTCTTTACCCCGCCTATCGTCAGGATTGCCATGCTGCACTTTCGTTTTCCGATCGTGATCATCGATGAGGACTACCGCTCGGAAAACACCTCCGGTTTCGGCATCCGCGCGCTGGCCGATGCCATCCAGAAAGAGGGCTTCGAGGTGCTGGGCGCCACCAGCTACGGCGACCTGAGCCAGTTCGCGCAGCAGCAAAGCCGCGCCAGCGCGTTCATCCTGTCGATCGACGATGAGGAGTTCACGCCCGGCCCCGAACTGGACCCCGCGGTGCTGAGCCTGCGCAAGTTCATCGAGGAAATTCGTTTCAAGAACGCCGACATCCCGATCTATCTGTACGGCGAAACGCGCACCTCGCAGCACTTGCCCAACGACGTGCTGCGCGAGTTGCATGGCTTCATCCACATGTTCGAGGACACGCCCGAGTTCGTGGCGCGCCACATCATTCGTGAGGCCAAGTCCTACCTTGCCGGGCTGGCGCCGCCGTTCTTCAAGGCGCTGATGGATTACGCGCAAGACGGTTCTTACTCGTGGCATTGCCCGGGTCACAGCGGCGGCGTGGCGTTCCTCAAGAGCCCGGTCGGGCAGATGTTTCACCAGTTCTTCGGCGAGAACATGTTGCGCGCCGACGTGTGCAACGCGGTCGAGGAGCTCGGCCAGTTGCTCGACCACACCGGCCCGATCGCCGCGAGCGAAACCAATGCGGCACGCATCTTCAATGCCGACCACTGCTTCTTCGTGACCAACGGCACCAGCACGTCCAACAAGATGGTGTGGCACCACACGGTGGCGCCGGGCGACGTGGTGGTGGTGGACCGCAATTGCCACAAGTCGATCCTGCACGCGATCATCATGACCGGCGCGGTGCCGGTGTTTTTGCGTCCCACGCGCAATCACTTCGGCATCATCGGGCCGATCCCCGAGTCGGAGTTTTCGCCGGACGCCATCCGCAAGAAGATCGCTGCGAACCCGCTGCTCAAGGGCGTGGACGTCAAGAGCATCAAGCCGCGCATCCTGACGCTCACGCAAAGCACCTACGACGGCGTGCTCTACAACACCGAGACGATCAAGCACGCGCTCGACGGCTACGTTGACACGCTGCACTTCGACGAAGCCTGGCTGCCCCACGCGGCGTTTCACCGCTTCTACGGCACCTTCCACGCGATGGGCAAGAACCGGCCGCGTCCGAAGGACCAACTGGTGTTTGCCACCCAGTCCACGCACAAGCTGCTGGCCGGCTTGAGTCAGGCGTCGCAGGTGCTGGTGCAAGACGCGCAGGAGCGCAAGCTCGACCGCCATCTGTTCAACGAGGCGTACCTGATGCACACCTCGACCAGCCCGCAGTACTCGATCATCGCCAGCTGCGATGTGGCCGCGGCCATGATGGAGGCCCCGGGAGGCCCGGCGCTGGTGGAAGAAAGCCTGTCCGAGGCCATGGACTTCCGCCGTGCGATGCGCAAGGTCGACAAGGAGTTCGGTCGCGACTGGTGGTTCAAGGTCTGGGGGCCGGACAAGATCGCCGCCGACGGCATCGGCAAGAGCACCGACTGGGTGCTCAAGGCCGGTGACAAGTGGCACGGCTTTGGCAACCTCGCCGAGGGCTTCAACCTGCTCGACCCGATCAAGAGCACCGTGATCACACCTGGGCTCGATGTGTCGGGCAAGTTTGCCAAGACCGGCATCCCGGCGAGCATCGTCACCAAGTACCTGGCCGAGCACGGCATCGTGGTCGAGAAGACCGGCCTGTACTCGTTTTTCATCATGTTCACGATCGGCATCACCAAAGGCCGCTGGAACACGCTGGTGACCGCGCTTCAGCAGTTCAAGGACGACTACGACCGCAACCTGCCGATGTGGAAGATGCTGCCCGAGTTCGTGGCCAAGTACCCGCGCTACGAGCGCACCGGCTTGCGCGATCTGTGCCAAAGCATCCACGCCATGTACGCCAAGGGCGACATCGCGCGCCTGACGACGGAGATGTACCTGTCCGACCTTCAGCCGGCCATGAAGCCGAGCGACGCTTACGCCTACATCGCGCACCGCCGCACCGAGCGTGTCGAGATCGAGTCGCTCGAGGGCCGCATCACCACCACGTTGCTCACGCCGTACCCGCCGGGCATTCCGCTGCTGATTCCGGGTGAGGTGTTCAACAAGAAGATCGTCGACTTCCTGCGCTTCACGCGAGACTTCAACGCGGCCTTCCCCGGCTTTGCCACCGATGTGCACGGGCTGGTCGAAGAAGACATCGAAGGCGGCGGCAAGCGCTACGGTGTGGACTGCGTGCGGCAGGACTGAGTCGCGCACGCCTCACGCGGCCCGATCGTGTTCACCTACGTCTGCCTGGGTTCTGCAGATCTGCAGCGGTCTGCGGCGTTTTATGACGCCGTGATGGGTGCGCTGGGACTGAGCCGCTGCGACACCGGCAGCGAGGACAGCGACGGATGGCTGGGGTGGGGCGCCTATGTGGACAGCGGTCAGTTCGAGCTGGCGCTGTGGCTGTGCGAGCCGTTCAATGGTCAACCTCCGGCCGCCGGCAACGGCACCATGGTCGCGTTGCGCGCCACCAGTTGGCAGCAGGTGCAGACGTTCCACCAGCAGGCCTTGCTGCACGGCGGTACGTCAGAGGGAGAGCCCGGGCTGCGGCCGCATTACGGGGCGGAGTTCTACGTTGCCTATGTGCGCGATCCGGACGGAAACAAGCTCGCGGCGGTGTGCCGTGGCGTTCTCGCGGCGGGTTGACCCGGCCGGCACGGGGGCTTTGCGCCCCGAGTGGATCAGCCGCCGGCAGCGATCGAGTCGGCCTTGGCGATGAGCGCTTCGGCCATGCGGATGCTGGCGATGTCGATCAGCCGGCCGTCGAGCGACACCGCTCCCCGGCCTTGGCGGGCGGCTTCGGCCATGGCGTCGAGGATGCGGCGCGCCTTGTTCACTTCGGCCTCGGACGGGGTGTAGACACGGTTGGCCAGTTCGATCTGTGAGGGGTGGATCGCCCACTTGCCCTCGTAGCCCAGCACCGCGGCACGCTGGGCGGCTGCCACGAAACCATCCGGATCGCTGAAGTCGCCGAACGGGCCGTCGATCGGGCGCAGCCCGTAGGCGCGGCAGGCCACCAGCATGCGCGTTTGTGCGGCGTGCCACGGGTCCGTCCAGAACGACTGCCGCTGGCCGTGCTCGTCCTTGTCGGTGAGCACCACGCTGTCCTTGTGCACGCCGCCGATCACCGTGGTGCGCGCGCGGGTGGACGCTGCGTAGTCGGCCACGCCGAAGCTCATCGCCTCGAGCCGCTTCGACGACTGCGCGATGGCCTCGACGTTGGCCATGCCTAGCGCCGTCTCGATCAGCACCTCGAAGCCGATGCGCTTGGTGCGTCCCTTAGCCGCTTCGATCTGCGTGACCAGCATGTCGAGCGCATACACGTCGGCGGCCACGCCCGCTTTCGGGATCAGGATCATGTCGAGCCGCGGGCAGGCTTCAACGATGTCGATCACGTCGCGGTACATGTAGTGCGTGTCGAGCCCGTTGATGCGCACCATCATCGTCTTGCTGCCCCAGTCGACGTCGTTCAGGCCGGCGACGATGTTCTTGCGAGCCTGCTCCTTGTCGTCGGGCGCCACTGCGTCTTCACAGTCGAGAAAGATGATGTCAGCGGCCGAACGCGCGGCCTTTTCGAACAGGTCTGGGCTGGAGCCCGGCACGGCGAGTTCCGAGCGGTGCAGGCGTGGTGTGGCCTGTTCGATGAGGGTGAAGCTCATGAGGGTTCCTTGCGGGTGTGTCGCATCAAAGCGGGGCTTGAATTCAGGCGGGATGATGGCACTGAGCGCGGGTCTGAAGTCGACGGGCTCAAGGCACCCAGGCGCGGCCCGTCGACAATGCGATGTGGCCAACCTGACCGAACATCTGGTGTTTCTCGACCGCTCGACGTTGCGCGCGACGCTGCGCCGTCCCGCCTTCGCGCACACCTGGCAGGAGTTCGCGGCGACGTCACCCGATCAGACCGTCGAGCGCTTGCGCGAGGCCACCATCGCCTTGACCAACAAGGTGCGCCTCGGGGCCGCTGAGCTGGCGCAACTGCCGCGGCTGAAGATGATCGCGCTGGCCGCCACGGGCCACGACATCATTGATCTGGCCGCGTGCCGCGAGCGCGGCATTGCGGTGGCCAACATCCGCCGCTATGCGGTGCACAGCGTGCCCGAGCATGTGTTTGCGTTGATCCTGGCGCTGCGCCGCCGGCTGCTCGAGTACCGCGCTGACGTCGAGCTTGGGCGCTGGCAGCAGGCCGAGCAGTTCTGCTTTTTCGATCACCCGATCGGTGACTTGCACGGCAGCACCCTAGGCATCGTGGGCGCCGGCTCGCTGGGGTGCGCCACGGCGGCGCTGGCGCGCGCTTTTGGCATGCGGGTGGTGTTTGCCGAGCACGCCAAAGCGGACGCAGCCGATCTGGATGTCGTGCCGCTGGAGCGGCTGCTGGCCGAGTCGGATGTGGTGTCGCTGCATTGCCCGCTGACGGCGCTCACGCGAAACCTCATCGGTTTGGCGCAGTTGCGCCAGATGAAGCCCGGAGCGATCCTGATCAACACGGCGCGCGGCGGGCTCGTCGACGAGGTGGCGCTGGTGACGGCCTTGCACCAAGGTCTGATTGCCGGAGCGGGTTTCGACGTGCTGAGCGTCGAGCCGCCCACCGCTGGCAACCCTTTGCTCGAGCTGCGGCTGCCCAACTTCATCCTCACGCCGCATGTGGCGTGGGCGTCAGACGGCGCGATGCAGTGTCTGGCCGATCAGCTGATCGACAACATCGAATGTTTTGTCCGTGGCGAGCCGCAGCATCTGCTGAGTTGATGCGAGCCATCTGAATCTGATCTCATTTCGAGGACCCCATGAAAAAGCTCTTGTTCCAGCTCGACACCGACCCGATCCCATCCGTCTTCGACACCGTGGTGGCCTATGACGGAGGCGCCGACCATGTGGTGCCCCACGGCGGCATCAACGCCGCCAACGTGGCCGCGCTGGTCGAAGGTGCCATCTTCACGCGAGCGCCCAAGGACAAGAAGTCCACGGCGCTGTTCGTAGGCGGCAGCAACCTCGCTGCGGGCGAGGCACTGTTCAAGGCGGTGCGCGGCAAGTTTTTCTCGAACTTTCGCGTGTCGGTGATGCTCGACAGCAATGGTTCCAACACCACCGCGGCGGCCGGCGTGGCCTGCCTGCTCAAGAGCGCGGGCGGGCAACTGGCCGGCTTGCGCGCAGTCATCCTGGCCGGCACCGGACCGGTCGGCCAGCGCGCCGCCGTGATGCTCGCCAAGGAAGGCGCGTCAGTTGCCATCACCTCGCGCACGTTGGCGAACGCGCAAAAGGCGTGCGACCACCTCAAGGCGGGCTTCGGCATTGACGTGCAGGCCATCGAGGCACCCGATTGCGATTCGCGAGCACGGGCCTGCGAGGGCGCTCACATCGTGTTCGCCACGGGGGCCGCGAGCAGCGTTCTACTGCGGGAAGACGACTGGAAGAACAACCCAACGATTCGCTATCTGGCCGACTCGAATGCCACGCCGCCGCTGGGCATCGAGGGCATCGACATGATGGACCGCGGCACGGACCGCCACGGTCGCGCCTGCTGGGGTGCGATCGGCTTTGGCGCACTCAAGCTCGCCGTCCACCGGGCCTGCATCGCGCAATTGTTCGAGGCCCCGGACCGGGTTCTCGACGCCGAAGAAATCTATGCCACGGCCAAGGCCATGGCGCTGGCCTGAACTGGAGACACCGAGATGATCATTGAACAGCCCGTCACGCAATTCCTCGACGAACTCGCCAGCAGCGCGGCCACCCCGGGCGGCGGCAGCGGTGCGGCGATCATGGGCGCGCTGGGAGCCGCGCTGGTCAGCATGGTGTGCAACCTGACCATCGGAAAGAAGAACTACGCCGAGGTCGAACCCGAGATGCGCTCGGTGCTGCACGACGCCGAAGCCCTGCGCCGGCATCTTGCCGACATGGTGGCCGAAGACATCGCCGCCTT
Organism: Burkholderiales bacterium; assembly: GCA_947372225.1. GTDB lineage: Bacteria > Pseudomonadota > Gammaproteobacteria > Burkholderiales > Burkholderiaceae_C > PBB1. The sequence goes on from CANBSV010000052.1 coordinate 11,063, forward strand.
CAACGGACTGATGGCTGCCTACGGATTGCCCAAGCTGAGCGACGAGGACAAGGCTGCGCGCGGTGCTGCCATCCAGCACGCGCTGCGCGCCGCGACCGAAGCGCCGCTGGCTTGCGCCCGGGCCTGCGCTGATGTGATCAAGCTGTCGATGCGCGCCGCCGAGGTTGGCAACCGCAACGTCATCAGTGACGCCGGCGTGGGCGCCCTTGCTGCACAAGCGGCCTTGCGCAGTGCGGCGCTCAACGTGGACATCAATGTGCCCAGCCTGCAAGACGCCGTGTTCGCGCAGGCGTGTCGCAACGAGATCGCCGAACTTTTGGCCAGCGCGGTGCCGCTGTCGGAGCAGGCGATCGCGCTGGTCAAGTCGAAGTTGTGACCGACTGAGGTCTCAGCCGACGTCCGCCATGCCGCCCATGGCGTGGCTGAAGCCGCCGTCGACATAGGTGATCTCGGAGGTCACGCCCGCGGCCAGATCCGACAGCAAGAAGGCCGCGACGTTGCCCACGTCTTCGATGGTGACGTTGCGGCGCAGCGGCGCGCTGGCCGCGACCACATCAAGGATCTTGCCGAAGCCCTTGATGCCCGAGGCCGCCAGCGTCTTGATCGGACCTGCCGAAATGCCGTTGACGCGCACACCGCGAGGGCCGAGGCTGGCGGCGAGGTAGCGCACGCTGGCCTCGAGCGAGGCCTTGGCCAGGCCCATGGTGTTGTAGTTGGGAACCGCACGTTCTGATCCGAGATAGGTCAGGGTCAGCAAAGCGGCTCCCGGGCGCAGTCGGCTCGCAGCCGCCTTGGCCATGGCCGGAAAGCTGTAGCTTGATATGTCGTGCGCGATGCGAAAGCCTTCGCGAGACAGGCCGTCAAGGAAGTCACCCGCAATCGACTCGCGGGTGGCAAAACCGATGGAGTGAACGAAACCGTCGAATTCGGGCCAGGCCTCGCCAAGCTGGGTGAACATCGCGTCGATCTGCGCGTCGTCGGCCACATCGCAGTCAAACAACAGCGTCGAGTCGAAATCGGCGGCGAATTCGGCCACGCGGTCCTTGAAACGCTCGCCCACATAACTGAAGGCCAACTCGGCACCTTCGCGGTGGCAGGCACGTGCAATGCCGTAGGCAATGGATCGGTTGGACAGAACCCCAGTGATCAAAAGCCGCTTGCCAGTCAAAAAACCCATTCTTTTTCCCCAGTTGACAGTCGTCGGATTTTTGCATGGGCCCCGGTCAAACAGGCCTCACTTGACAGTTTTCGGTGTTGCCGTTAGCACTGTCGCAAGCTACAATCCTCGTTTTCCGAGAAGCTAGAAAATGCTCAATGGGCGGATTCTTCCAGCCCATTTTTTTTTCTTGAACGGTTTTCTCGGAAGGCGTGGCAATCGTGGTTTGCACCAAGGTGCAAGCAGGAATCAAGACAGGGAATCGATCGTTAATGAACTGGCAACTTGCCATTGAAAAGACCGTGACGGGGCTGGGCTACGACCTCGTCGACGTCGAGCGCACGCCGAAAGGGCTGTTGCGGGTCTACATCGACAAGCCGCCGTCGGCTGTGGAGCAAGGTGGTAGCGAGTTCATCAACGTCGAAGACTGTGAACGTGTGACGCGTCAGTTGCAACATGTGCTCGAGGTCGAAGGGTGCGCCTATGAGCGCCTCGAGGTCTCCTCGCCGGGGCTGGATCGGCCTTTGAAGAAGCAAGCCGATTACCTGAGGTTCATCGGTCAGCGCGTGGATGTGGCGCTGAAGGTGGCCTTCAAGGGGCGCAAGCATTACCAGGGTGTGCTTGAGCAGCAGGGCGAAGGCTGGCGTGTCGTGTTCGGTGATGCCGGCAGCGAGCAGGCGCTGGACTTCACGTTCGACGAGGTGCGCGAGGCCCGATTGGTGCCCGTGGTGGATTTCAAGGGGCGTCGGTTCGCCGCGCCCTCGGTGGTGCCGGTCGACTCCGTCGAGACGGCCCGTGTCGAATTAGATGGAGACCGCAAACCATGAATCGCGAACTGTTGATGCTGGTGGATGCCATTTCGCGCGAGAAGAGCGTTGACCTTGAAGTGGTGTTTGCCGCGGTGGAAGCTGCGCTGGCCTCGGCTTCGAAAAAGCTGCACGGCGGCGAGGTCGACATGCGCGTCACCGTGGATCGCGAAACCGGCGAATACGAAACATTCAGGCGCTGGCACGTGGTGGCAGATGAGGCCGGGTTGCAGCTTCCCGACTCGGAAATTCTGCACTTCGAGGCGCTCGAACAGATCCCTGACATCGAGGTCGATGACTACATCGAGGAGCCGGTCGACTCGGTGTCCATTGGTCGCATCGGCGCCCAGGCTGCCAAGCAGGTCATCCTTCAGAAGATTCGTGACGCCGAGCGCGAGCAGTTGCTGAGCGACTTTCTGTCGCGCGGTGAAAAGATCTTCGTGGGCACGGTCAAGCGTCTCGACAAGGGCGACATCGTGGTCGAGTCGGGCCGGGTCGAAGGACGCCTTCGTCGCAACGAGATGATCCCGAAGGAAAACCTTCGCATTGGCGACCGGGTGCGCGCCTACATTGCCGAGGTGGACGTGTCCCTGCGCGGACCGCAGATCATCCTTTCGCGCAGCGCTCCGGGATTCATGATGGAGTTGTTCGCTCAGGAAGTGCCTGAAATCGAGCAGGGTCTGCTCGAGATCAAGTCGTGCGCCCGGGATCCGGGGTCCCGCGCCAAGATCGCGGTGCAGTCGCATGACAAGCGGGTCGATCCCATTGGTACCTGCGTGGGCGTTCGGGGGTCACGGGTCAACGGGGTCACCAACGAACTGGCCGGTGAGCGCGTGGACATCGTCCTGTGGTCGGAAGACCCTGCACAGTTTGTGATTGGCGCTTTGGCCCCGGCCAACGTGCAGTCAATCGTGGTCGACGAGGAGCGCCACGCGATGGACGTTGTGGTCGATGAGGAAAACCTCGCGATCGCCATCGGTCGCGGTGGCCAGAATGTGCGTCTGGCTTCCGAGATGACGGGCTGGCGCATCAACATCATGACCGCCGAAGAATCGTCGGCCAAGCAAGCGGTTGAGAGCGATTCGGTTCGCAAGCTCTTTGTCGACAAGCTCGACGTGGACGTCGAGGTGGCCGACATCCTGATCGCTGAGGGCTTTGCCAGCCTCGAGGAAGTCGCTTACGTTCCGATGCAGGAAATGCTGGAGATCGAAGGCTTCGACGAGGACACGGTCAATGAACTGCGCACCCGGGCCAAGGACGCCTTGCTCACGATGGAGATCGCGCATGAGGAGAACGTCAACGACGTGTCGCAGGATCTGCGCGACCTCGAGGGGCTCGATCCTGACCTGATTTCAAAGTTGGCCGACGCCGGCGTCCACACACGTGACGATCTGGCCGATTTGGCGGTCGATGAACTCGTCGAGATCTCGGACATTGATGATGAAAAGGCAAAGGCCTTGATCATGAAAGCACGTGAGCACTGGTTCACGACCTGACGATCGCTCCGACATGTGCCAACCCGCCAGACCTGCCAGACCCGCTAGACCTGATTCAAGGATTCAACAATGGCTGTGACTACCGTCGCCCAACTCGCTGTCGAGCTGAACCGTCCCGCCGCTGCGCTGCTCGAGCAACTGCAGTCGGCCGGGGTCAGCAAGGCATCGACGGACGATGCCCTGACTGAATCCGACAAGGAGCGATTGCTTGACTACTTGCGTTCGACTCACGGCACGGCTGGGGCGGAGCGCAAGAAGATCACGTTGACTCGCAAGTCGACCAGCGAGATCAAGCAGGCTGATTCGAGCGGCAAGGCGCGAACCATTCAAGTCGAGGTGCGCAAGAAGCGAACCTTTGTCAAGCGTGACGATGCTCCGGGTGCCACGGAGGTCGCAGCTGAACCTGAGATCGACTCCCGGGAACTGGTTCGACTGGAGCAAGAGGCTCAGGCTCAAGCCGAATTGCTGCGCCAGCAAGAGGCTGAACTCGCAGAACGCCAGCGTGTGCGTGAAGAGGCGGAGCGCGTCGAGCGTGAGGCCGCTGAGGAGCGCGCTCGTGCCGAAGCCGAAAAAGCCGCTGCCGCCGCGGCGTTGGCCGCACAGGCTGCAGCCGATGAGGCGGCACGCCTGGCCGCGTCGGGCGAGCCTGCTGCGCAACTGACCGAGGCAGTGCCCGCACCAGTGGCGGCCGAGCCGGCCAAGCCTGTGCTTCGCGTCATCAAGGCAGCCGATTTTGTCGACGAGGACAAGCAGCGCGCCATCGATCTGGCCAAGCGCCGCAAGGCGGCTGAAGACGAAGCCTCGGCCATTCGCGCCATGATGTCAGCGCCCAAGAAGGCGGCGATGGTGGCCAAGGCCCCCGTTGAGCCACCCAAACCTGAAGCTGGCAAAGAAGGCATCAAGGGAACGATTCACAAACCCGCCGCTGCGCCGGGCACGCCTGCGGCCACGGTGGCCAAGCCAGGCGACAAGAAATCCGTCAAGTCCGAAAAGTTGTCTTCCAGCTGGGCCGACGACGCCGCCAAGAAGCGTGGTCTGAAGGCCCGCACGGATGCGCCATCAGGTGCTCGCCCGGGCTGGCGTGCACCGCGTGGCGGCCGCCGTGGCGAGCGAAGCGACGGATCGGTGTCCACGTTCGTGGCGCCGGTCGAGCAGCAAGTCCAGGAAGTTCACGTGCCTGAAACCATCAGCGTGGCCGATCTGGCGCACAAGATGAGCGTGAAGGCTTCCGAGGTCATCAAGCAACTGATGAAGCTGGGTCAGATGGTCACCATCAACCAGCAACTCGATCAGGAAACGGCCATGATCCTCGTTGAGGAAATGGGCCACACGGCTGTGCCGGCCAAGCTCGATGACCCCGACGCCTTCCTGGAAGAAGACTCCGAAGCCGATGCAAACCACGAGTTGCTGCCTCGCGCACCTGTGGTGACGGTGATGGGCCACGTCGACCACGGCAAGACGTCCTTGTTGGATTACATCCGTACTGCCCGGGTCGCCGCTGGCGAGGCCGGTGGTATCACGCAGCACATCGGCGCTTATCACGTCGACACGCCGCGCGGCATGATCACCTTCCTGGACACGCCGGGTCACGCGGCCTTTACAGCGATGCGAGCGCGTGGCGCCAAGGCCACCGACATCGTGATTCTGGTGGTCGCCTCCGATGACGGCGTCATGCCGCAGACCAAGGAAGCGATCTCGCACGCCAAGGCCGCCGGCGTGCCGTTGGTGGTGGCGATGAACAAGATCGACAAACCCGGCGCCAACCTCGAGCGACTCAAGAGCGAACTCGTGGCCGAGGAAGTCGTGCCCGAGGAGTTCGGTGGTCCTTCACCCTTCGTGCCGGTGTCTGCCAAGACGGGTCAGGGCATCGACGAACTGCTCGAGCAGGTGCTGCTGCAGGCCGAGGTGCTTGAACTCACCGCCCCGCGTGCCAGCATGGCCAAGGGCCTGGTCATCGAAGCCAAACTCGACAAGGGGCGTGGTCCGGTGGCCACCGTGCTGGTGCAGTCCGGCACTCTCAAGCGCGGCGATGTCGTGCTGGCCGGATCCACCTACGGTCGTGTGCGCGCCATGCTCGACGAAAACGGCAAGCCAGCGACGGAGGCAGGCCCCTCGATTCCCGTGGAGATTCAGGGTCTGACCGAGGTGCCTCAAGCGGGCGATGAATTCATGGTCCTGTCCGACGAGCGCCGTGCTCGCGAGATTTCGACCTTCCGATCTGGCAAGTACCGCGATGTCAAGTTGGCCAAGCAGCAAGCCGCCAAGCTCGAGAACATGTTCGAGAACATGGGACAGGGCGAAGCTCAGAGCCTGGCTCTGATCATCAAGGCCGACGTGCAAGGCTCGCAGGAAGCCCTGGCTTCCTCGCTGCTCAAGCTGAGCACCGCCGAGGTCAAGGTGCAGGTGGTGCACGGTGCCGTGGGTGGCATCAGCGAAAGCGACATCAACCTGGCCATCGCCTCCAAGGCCGTGATCATCGGGTTCAACGTGCGCGCCGACGCGGGTGCGCGCAAGCTGGCTGAAAACAACGGCGTTGACCTGCGCTACTACAACATCATCTACGACGCCGTCGATGACGTGAAGGCCGCCATGGCCGGCATGCTGGCGCCGGAACAACGCGAAGAAACCATCGGTACGGCCGAGATTCGCACGGTGTTTGTGGCATCGAAGATCGGCACGGTGGCCGGTTCGATGGTCACGGCCGGGCTGGTGCGTCGCGGCGCACGCTTCCGCCTGTTGCGCGACAACGTGGTGGTCTACACCGGCGAAGTCGAGTCCGTGCGTCGCCTCAAGGACGATGTCAAGGAAGTCGCCTCCGGTTTCGAGTGCGGTATCAAGCTCAAGAACTACAACGACATCGCCGAGGGCGACCAGCTGGAGTTCTACGAGATCAAGGAAGTGGCGCGAACGCTGTAACCCAGGCTTTTTGGAGCTGACCCCGCCCTTCAAAAGAGGGCGGGGTTTGCTTTTGCACGAAGCCGCGGCGATCGTCAGAAATCAAGATGAAACACAAGCGTTCGATACCCAACCGGGGTTTCCGGGTGGCTGACCAGATTCAGCGAGATGTCGCCGAGCTCATTCGCGATCTCAAGGATCCGCGCATCGGCATGGTCACCCTGCATGCCGTGGAGGTCACGCCCGACTATGCCCACGCGAAGGTGTTCTTTTCGGTGCTGGTGGGTGATCCGCTGGAGTGCGAACTTGCGCTCAACGAGGCTGCGGGATTTCTGCGCAACGGTCTTTTCAAGCGCCTGCAGATTCACACGGTGCCCACGTTGCACTTCCATTTCGATCGGACCACCGAGCGCGCAGCCGAACTGAGTTTGCTGATCGCCCAAGCCAACGCCACGCGGGCCAAGGACTGATGAGGGCCGCGCGAACCCCGCGCCGTGCGGTGCATGGCGTGCTGCTGCTCGACAAGCCCCTCGGCTTGTCGAGCCAGGACGCGTTGACCCGCGCCAAACGGCTGTATCGCGCTGAAAAAGCGGGTCACACCGGAACGCTCGACCCGCTGGCAACGGGGCTGCTGCCGCTGTGCTTCGGGGCAGCCACCAAGTTTTCGCAAATCGGCCTTGAGGCCGACAAACGCTATCTGGCCACGCTCACGCTGGGCATCACGACCACCACCGGCGATGGCGAGGGCGAAGTGCTGCAACGCAGCGACGTTCAAGTGACCCGCGCCGACATGGAGGCTGCTTGTGCACGCTTCGTCGGTGAGATCGAGCAGGTTCCGCCCATGCATTCGGCGCTCAAGCGCGATGGCAAGCCACTGTACGAATACGCCCGAGCGGGCATCGAGATCGAGCGTGAGCCGCGCCGCGTGACGATTCATCAGATCGACATCGTGAGCGAAGAACATTCGTTACACGATGCCGCGCACGAGCCTGTCTGGACCATTGACGTGCGCTGCAGCAAAGGCACCTACATCCGCACGTTGGCTGAAGATATCGGCCAGGCGCTTGGATGCGGCGCGCATCTTTCGGCGTTGCGGCGCACTGGCAGCGGCCCGCTCACTTTGGCCAGCGCGCAAACGCTGGAGTCGCTGGGCGAGATGACCGAGGCGGCGCGCGATGAACTGTTGCTGCCCGCTGACGGGCTGATTGCCGATTGGCCTGTCGTGCGTCTGGACGTCGAGGGCGCCGGGCGCTTCCTCAGCGGCGTGCGTCGCCGTTTGCCGCTGCCCGATTCGCCCCGTGTGCGCGTGTACGGCCCTCAGGCCCGGGCGTTCCTTGGCAGCGGTCACATCGCCGGCGGCGAATTGATTTCGACGAGGCTCTTGAGCCCGCTGGAGGTGCAAGGCCTCCTGGATACCGCCGGGGCCGCCGCAGGCGGTGACCACTCGCCGCAGCCGGATATAGCCGTTCCCAGCCTTTGATCTTCAGTTATTCGTTTCAGTGAAAGCAAAACCAGCATGAGCTTACAAATCCGCAACATCGCCATCATTGCCCACGTGGACCATGGCAAGACCACGATGGTCGACCAGCTGCTGCGCCAGAGCGGCACCTTCGCCGAGCACGAGAAGGTGGTCGACACCGTGATGGACAGCAACGCCATCGAGCGCGAGCGCGGCATCACCATCCTGGCCAAGAACTG
>CANBSV010000053.1 GCA_947372225.1 Burkholderiales bacterium
CAGCGCTCAGCCACGCTGCAGTACGAGCGGGCCGTGCTGGGTGCGCTGCAAGACGTGGAGAACAGCCTGGTGGCGCTGGCGCAAGAACACCAGCGTGCCGAAGCACTGGCCGCTGCCGTGGACAACCGGCGTGAAGGTCTGCGACTTGCCGAGTCTTTGCACCGAGAAGGTCAGATCGATCTGCTGCAACTGCTGGACGCGCAACGCGCTCTGATCGCGGCCGATCTGGCACTGACCGACAGCCAGACCCAATGCGCGCTCGACGCGGTGCAACTGTTCAAGGCGCTGGGCGGTGGCTGGCACACGGCGGATGTCGTGCCTGCCCCGCAGCGTCCGCAGCCTGCGTCTGCAACCCAAGCCCTGCCACCCAAGTCCTGAGGACACCATGCACAAGTCCAACGTCAATGCCCCACGTCTTGCCCTGGTGTGTGCCGCTGTGGTGATGGTCACAGCACTGGCGGCCTGTACGCCGAAGGCGGCTGCGCCGACCGTGGTTCCGTCGGTCTACGTCAGCCCGGTTGTCAACGACAGGGGAACCTCGCAGCGCGTGCTGTTTGGCAGCGTGCGTCCACGCGTGGAGGCCGATCTGAGCTTTCGCATCGCAGGCAAGGTCACGCAGCGGCTGGTGGAACTGGGCCAGAGTGTTCGTGCCGGCCAGGCGCTGGCACGCCTCGACCCGATTGACTACCAGCTGGCCTTGCAGGCCGCCACCGAAGAGCAGCGTGCAGCGCAGGTCGATGCCGCGCAGGCCAGCAGCGATGCCGCGCGCTTCAAGCGCCTGCTGGCCGATGGCTCGGTGGGCGCTGCCGATGCCGAACGCCAACAGGCCCGCGCCGACGCCGCCGCGGCGCGCCTCACCCAGGCCCAGAAGCAGTCCGAGCTGGCCCGCAACCGTGCGGGTTATGCCGTGCTGACGGCGCCATTCGACGGCGTGGTGACCGCGCTGAGGTTCGAGGCAGGGCAGATGGTGGACGAGAAGTCATCGGTGTTGAGTCTGGCGCGACCGGGCGAATTGGAGATCGTGGTGGATGTGCCGGAGCCGCTGGTCACCGGCTTGAAGGACTGGCAGGCCAGCGCGCTGACGCTCGCTGCCACAGACGCCACGGTTGCCACGCCCGTGCGGTTGCGTTTGCGCGAACTGGCGCCCAGCGCCAATCCGGTGACACGCACCACCCGGGCGCGGTTTGCGCTGGACCCCACGGCCAAGGGAGCGCAGCTGCGCATGGGCATGAGCGCCGAGGTGCTGTTGCAGCAGGCCGGGCACGTGGCGGGCGCTGAACTGCCACTGGGCGCCTTGCTGACCACCGCCACCGGCAGCGCCGGCGGTCCTGTGATCACGGGTCCGACCGTCTGGCTGGTGGACGCCAAGACCGGCGCGCTCAAGCGCCAGCCGGTGCAACTCTTGTCCCAATCCACTGATCACGTGCGTGTGGCAGGCCTGGCGGATGGCGCGCTTGTCGTCTCGGTGGGCGCGCAAAAGCTGGATGCGGCACTGAAGGTTCAACCCGTGCTGCGTCCCCTGGCCGCGAGAAATGGCGCGCTCAGCACACCGGTGGTGACGCCATGAAGTCGTTCAACCTGTCCGAATGGGCGGTCACGCACCGCGCGTTCGTGCTCTTTCTCATCGTCGGTGCGCTGCTCGTGGGGGCCGTTTCCTTCATGCGCCTGGGCCGGCTGGAAGACCCCAACTTCAACGTGCCCACGATGAATGCCGTGGTCGCGTGGCCGGGCGCATCCGCGCAGCAGGTGCAAGACCAGGTGCTCAACCGCATGGAGCGCGAGCTGCAGAAGATCGAGGGGGTCGACTATGTGCGCAGCTTCGCTCGCCAGGGCTTCGGCGGCCTGAACCTGTGGATGAAGGGCGGCACGCCGAAGGCAGATCTGGAACGTGCTTGGTACCAGGCACGCAAGAAGATCGCTGACGTTCGCCACGAATTTCCCGAAGGCGTTCGGGGGCCGTTCTTCAACGACGAACTGACCGATGTCTACAGCGTGCTGTACGCCTTCAGCGCGCCCGATCTGAGCTGGCCCGAATTGCAGGTCCTGGTCGAGGACATCAAGCGCCAGCTGCAGACGGTGCCCGGGGTGACCAAGATCGACGTCCTGGGCCGCCAGGCCGAGAAGGTCTATGTCGAGTTCTCCAGCGTGCGTCTGGCGGCACTGGGCCTGACCCCGCAGGCGTTGATCGATGCACTTTCACGGCAGAACACGGTCAGCCCCGCCGGCAGCATCGAAGGCCATCACGACCGCATCTTTGTGCGCGTCGCCGACAAGGGCGACGGCGCCGGCGGATTTCAGGATGTTCGCGACGTGGCCGACGTGCCCATCGAGGCCGGCGGGCGGTTGCTCAAGCTGGGCGATGTGGCGCAAGTTCACAGTGGCCTGGAAGATCCACCGCAGTTCACCGTGAGCCACAACGGCCAGCCGGTGCTGATGCTGGGGCTGACCTTTGAGCGCACGGGCAACATCCTGAGGCTGGGTGCCGCGCTGGACGAGCGCATGACCGCGCTCAAAGCCGCCTTGCCTTTGGGCGTGGCCGTGGACAAGGTGGCGGACCAGCCAAAGATCGTCGACGAATCGGTGTGGGAGTTCGAGAAGTCGTTTCTCGAAGCGCTGGCCATCGTGTTGGCGGTGTGCTTTTTGTCCCTGGGCTGGCGCACTGGCATCGTGGTGGCAGCTTCGGTGCCACTGGTGCTGGCCATTGTGGCCATCGTGATGCTGGCGATGGGCTGGAATCTGGACCGCATCTCGCTGGGCGCGCTGATCATCGCCTTGGGTCTGTTGGTGGACGACGCCATCATCGCCGTGGAAATGATGGTGGTGAAGATCGAACAGGGCTGGGACCGGGTGCGTGCCGCCACCTTCGCCTACAGCTCGACGGCGTTTCCGATGCTCACCGGAACGCTGGTCACCGTGGCCGGCTTCATGCCGGTGGGCTTCGCCAGGTCGATCAGCGGTGAATACGCCGGTGGCATCTTCTGGGTGGTTGGCGTGGCACTGATCGCCTCGTGGTTCGTGGCCGTGGTGTTCACGCCCTACCTGGGCGTGGTGCTGCTGCCCAAGACGATGCGTGCGCACGCTGGCGATCCGTACGCGCAGCCGATGTACGAGCGGCTGCGCCGCATCGTGCGGTGGTGCGTGCTGCACCGATGGGCGGTGCTGGGCACCACGGCGCTGGCCTTTGTGGTCAGCGCTGCGGGCATGTCGCTGGTGCAGCAGCAGTTTTTCCCGACGGCCTCGCGGCTGGAACTGACCGTCGAGCTGCGGCTGCGGGAAGGGGCCTCGTTCACGGCGAGCGAATCGCAGGTCCAGCGACTGGAGCGCGTTCTCCAAGCCGACCCGCAGATCGAGCACTTCACGGTCTACACCGGCGCCGGCGTGCCGCGCTTTTTCCTGTCGATCTCGCCCGATCTGCCCAATCCCGGACTGGCCCAGGTCATCGTCAACACCCGCAGCATCGCCGATCGTGAGGCGGTGCGCGCTCGGCTGATCGAGTTGTTTGCCAAGGGCGAGCAGTTTCCAGATCTGCGAGGCCGCGTCAGTCGCTTCGAGTTCGGACCGCCCGTGGGATTTCCGGTGCAGTTCCGTGTGAGTGGGCCCGACACGGCCCAGGTCCGCGAGATCGCCTACCGCGTGCGCGACACCGTTCGCGGCAGCCCGTTGGTGCGCGACACCCAACTCGACTGGGACGAGCAGGTGCGTGCGATGCGCGTGGTCCTGAATCAGGACAAGGCGCGCTTGCTGGGAGTCACCAGCGCCGATGTCGCTGCGATGACCCAGATGGTGCTGACCGGCGCACCCGTGACGCAGATTCGTCGCGGCGAGGACCTCATCGACGTGACGCTGCGTGCCATCCCGCAAGAGCGGCTGGCACTCGAGCGGCTGGGTGACGTGAGCCTGTTCACCCGCAGCGGCGCCGTGGTTCCGCTGTCGCAGGTGGCCACGTTGACGCCCACCTTCGAGGAGCCGGTGCTGTGGCGCCGCAACCGCCAGATGGCACTGACGGTGCGTGCCGATGTGGCCGATGGTGTGCAAGGGCCGTCCGCCACCTCGAAGATCTGGCCTGCGCTGCAACCCATCGTCGACACGCTGCCCAGCGGCTATCGCATCGAGATCGGTGGCGCGTCCGAAGAAACCAGCAAGTCCGACAAGGCGCTGTTTGCCGTGTTCCCGCTGATGCTGGTCGTGATGCTGTTCTTCCTGATGCTGCAGCTTCAGAGCTTCTCGCGCATGTGGCTGGTGTTTCTCACGGCGCCCCTCGCCCTCATCGGTGTCGTGCCGGCACTGCTGATGTTCAACGCACCCTTTGGCTTCGTCGCCTTGCTGGGGGTCATCGCACTCAGCGGAATGATCATGCGCAATGCGGTGATCCTGGTGGATCAGATCGACACCGACATTGCCGCTGGCGTGCCGGCCCTGAGCGCGGTCGTGGACGCCACGGTTCGGCGCTCGCGACCGGTGGTGCTGACTGCAGCCGCAGCGGTGCTGGCGATGGTGCCGCTGGCCGCCAGCGTGTTCTGGGGGCCGATGGCCATCGCGATCATGGGCGGGCTGATCGTGGGTACGGTGCTCACGCTGGCATTCGTGCCTGCGCTTTATGCGGCGTGGTTCCGGGTGGGGCCGGCTGACCCCGACGCGGCGGTGAGATACTCACGGGCCTCCGAGATACCCGACAGCCCATGAAGAGATGCGGCATGTATGGGCGGGCAAACGGCGAGACGATCCACGAGGATGCTTGACGGTTCACGAACACCACAAACGAGAAAAGCTGACATGAGCATCAAATACAAAGTTGAATTCAAGGAAGATCCCGCTTGCACCAACAGCGACAAACTGGCCGCTGCGGCCGGTGGTTGCGTACGCACAAGCATTCCGCGCTATGACGGCGTGAGCGACATGGCCTTGATCGAGGTCCCTGATGAAGCCACCGGCCAGGCGATGGAAAAGCTGATGGGCGCCGACAGCAACGTGGTGAGCTTCAAGATTCTTTGAGCATCACAGGTCGGTTGCACCCGACGCGAGGGCGCAGCCCTCAAGGCAAAAGAAAACGGGCCGTCAGGCCCGTTTTTCATTGGGGGGTCGCGCTGGCGCCTAAATGGCCTTCAACGGTGCGCGAAACTCATAGCCCACGCCTGACTTGGCATGCAGCGGTGACGGCCCCGATGTGGCATTTTCGATGCGCCGGCGCAGCCGAAAAATCGTCGAATTCAGGCTGTCCAACCCTTCCACTTCCTCGCCGCCTGCCAGCTTCTGGCGCAGCGTTTCGCGGGTGACGGTCTCGCCATCGGCCTGAGCAAAACATTCGAGCACCGTGAGGTGCCCCTCGCTCAGATCGATGCGAGTTCCGCCCGGTGCGACCAGCTGGCGCGCTGCGCGATCGAGCATCCAGGGCACTTCGTTGGCGCGCGGGCCTGAGACGCGCCGCGCGATCGCTTCGATGGCCAGCGCAAGGTGTTCGAAATTGACCGGCTTGGCCATGTACATGTCGGCGCCCGCCTCGATGCACTGCTGAAACACTTCCTGTTCGAGGCGTCCCGATGCCACCATGATCCCGGCGCGGGTTCGCAGGCGCAACACGCGGATGAGGTTGAGCCCGTCGATGCCGGGCAGCATCAGATCCACCACATAGAAGTCGTAGTTGTAGGCGTTCGTGCTGGCCAGCAACAAGTTGCTGTCGCCGAACACTTCGACCTTCATGCCGCGCTCACCCAGGTACTCCGACAGGAAGTCGGTGAAATAGGTGTCGTCGTCAATGACGGCAAGAGATTTCGGATGCATGGGTACTTCTGGATCCCGTGAATGAACTGGTGCCATTTTGATCACGTTTGAGATGCTTTTGGCATGACCGACCGCCTGAATCAGTAAAAACGTGATGCGGGGCAAAGGCAGTCTATTTCTGGGTTTAACGAGAAATGACTTAAGTGATCATTTATTTCGTCCGATGATGAAGATGCGACTGGAGGCTCTGCGGCGCGTGTGCGTCGGCGGGCCGGAACAGCGGTTCAATTTGGAGAATGATGTTGGCGAAGTCTGCCGAGGTGTTCCACAAAAACGAGGTTGCGGTGAGTGAACACGCGGCCACCCTTTCATCGGCTTGGAGCGATCAGACGGTCATCTGGACCGTGGGGGCGTCGCGGTTGAGCCTGGCACTTGGAGGCACAGCATGAGTGCTGTCAGCACGCGATACACCGAGACCAAGGAGCGCAGCGCAGAGCTTTTGCGCCAGGTGGTTGCATTCATGGGAAGGCACGCGGCTGCGTTCAATCCCGTCACGTTCGCGGTCTGGTACGAGCATTCGGCTGGCGGCAATTTGCAGTTGAGTGCCGCTGTCGATGCGCGCATGGCGAAGTCGCTGCCCATTGATGACGCTGCGATCGCCGAACTCTATGAGTCACATGTGGCTACGGCCGACTCCAAGGCCTTCGAGCGCATCGGTGGCGAGATGCAGCAGTTGATGCAAAGCATCGCGCAATCGGCATCCCAGGCGGGCAGCCAGGCTGGTGAGTTTGGCGAGCAGTTGACAGGCTTGACCGATGCGCTGGAGTCTCAGGATTCGGACCAGATGACATCGCGCCTGAACGAGGTGCTGGCCGGTGCCGTCGAGATGAGGGCCTCGACCGATGTGCTTCAACGCAAGGTCGCCGAAGGACAAAGCGAAATCGAACGATTGCGCAGCGCCCTGGAACGCGCCCGCGGCGAGGCCTTGCTCGATCCCCTGACCGGTGTGCTCAACCGCAAGGGCTTCGACCAGAAGCTCCATGAGTTGCTGTCACAACCCTCGGGCGCCGACGGTTCGCACTGTCTGGTCATGCTCGACATCGACCACTTCAAGAAGGTCAACGACACCCACGGGCATCTGGTGGGTGACCGCGTCATTCAGGCCTTGGGCGAGGTCATGCGCTCGTCGGTGACGAACCCGTTGCATGCGGTGGCGCGCTACGGTGGCGAGGAGTTCGCCATCCTGGCGCCGAACACGACGCTCGAGCAAAGCATCCAGGTGGCAGAAACCATCCGCAGGCGGACCAAGGCCATGAAGTTCCGCCACCGCAACGCGAATGACCTGCAACTCAACGTGTCGGTATCGGTGGGCATCGCCCGCATGAAACCCGGTGACGACGCCAGCTCGCTCATTTCGCGCAGCGACTCGGCGCTGTACCGCTCGAAGGCCGAGGGCCGGGATCGATTGACCTGCGCTGATTGACCTGCGCCGATTGGCAGGTCGGACCCATCGGCCTGCAGGCCGATGCCGGTCACATCAACGCAGCCTCGAGCCACGGGGCTTTGCCCGTGACCATGGCGGTGGGGTGGCAGATGACCCGCCGCGCCACCGGAGCGCGTACCTCAGCCCGCTACGCGGCCGCGGATGTAGCCCTCTAGGTAGCCGATGAGTTCGGACTGGTGGCGGATGACCTCCTTCACCACGTCGCCCACCGAGACCATGCCGATCACCTTGTTGTCCTTGCACACCGGCAGGTGACGGATGTTCTTGGTGGACATCTGGTGCATGCACTGATCGATGGTGTCGTCTTCGGACACGGTGATGACGTCGGCCGTCATGATTTCGTGCACGCGGGTGTCGATTGCCATGCGCCCCTTGAGCAGCACCTTGAGCGCGCAGTCTCGCTCCGCCACGATGCCGATCAGCTGATCCGCCTCGTTGAGCACCACGACCGAACGGATGGTTTGGTCGCGCATCATCTCAAGCACCTTCTGCACGGTGTCTGACGCCGATACGTGGCAGATGGCGCGTTGTGTTTTCTGGGCGAGCAGGTTCTTGACGGTAATCATTTAACGGAGCCTCGGCTTCAAGTAGCGGAAAAAGGTGAACGGCCGGCTTGGCGCACGGCGACCGCGGGCGCACGGTTGAGCGCTGTATTTTGAGGGTTGTGACTGTTGCACAGCCAGCCGGTGTCCGGAAGGCCGGAAACGCTGCCTTGTTGTGTCGGCGAATCGCCGGGGTTCAGGCGGTGGCGTCCAACCATTGCACATGACCTTGGCCGGCGTCATTGACCCTGCTCATCAGCGCGGCCACCTGTGTCTCGGGGCCGCTGAAGTGCAGCGTCACCAGGCTGCCGTGCGCGGCGTCGATGAGCTCGAAGCCCGCCGCGTGGATTTCGCGGCGCATGAAGCCCTCCAGCGCATACGGCACGCAGCAGCGCAGCGTGTGCAGGCGCTGGCGCGGCACCTTGTCGGCGCCCAGCAGGGCTTGCGCCACGGCATCGGTGTAGGCGCGCAGCAGGCCGCCGGCGCCGAGCTTCACGCCGCCGAAATAGCGCACCACGGTGGCCAGCACGCCGTCGAGATCCTGATGGCGCAGCACGTCCATCATCGGCCGTCCCGCGGTGCCACCGGGCTCGCCGTCGTCCACCGCTGCCGACTGCCCGCCGGCCAGCAGCGCCCAGCACACGTGCGTGGCGCCCGGGTGCTGCGCGCGCAGTTCAGCGACCACCGCCACCGCACGGGCGCGGTCGTCGATGGGCTGCACGCAGGCAATGAAGCGGCTCTTGCGGATGAGCAGTTCGCTGTGCACCGGGGATTTGAGCGTGTAGGGCATGGGCCGCAAGCCTACCTGTGTGCGATCGGTTGCGGCCACTGCGTGACAACGCGGCGGTTCCGCGCTCGCCGCTGCATCGACAATCTGTCCATCGTTTTGCGCTCACGGCGCAAGACACACCCCCATCCCAGGAGAGCCGATTTGAATCTGATGGTGCCCATTTCCCTGTTCGACGAGTTGTCCGAAACCATCATCAAGTCGACCGGCACGCTCGACCTCGCCAGCGGCGAGATCCGTGCGGTCGAGTATGAAGACCACGACCTCGAGGCCGATGGCCTGCCGGCCGACAGCGAGGACTACGAGTTCACCTCGGGGCTGCTCTCGTACAAGGGCAAGGAGATCGAGTTCCGCGTGGATGTCGACCCGCTGAGCGGCAAGTACTCGGTCACGCCCAGCGAACTGCTCGAACTCAAGGGCCGCGCGGCCAAGTTGTTCACCGCGCCTCCGGGAGCCTGAGCGCTACCAGTCTTCCTTGACGGCCAGCGCCATGTCGCGACCGGCCGCACGGCGCGCGGCCAGACCGGCGGTGAGCGTGCCGGCGGCGATCACCGCCGCACACAGCGCGGCCAGCCTCGGCCACGGCAGCAGCAGTTCCATGGTCCAGTGAAAGCTCTGCGGGTTGACCACCTTCACGAGCACCACGCTGACCGCGATGCCCAGCCCCAGACCCAGCAAGGCACCGGCCGCCGTCCACACGGCGCCCTCGGCACTCACCACCGTGAGCACCTGACGCCGTGTGAGCCCCAGGTGTGCGAGCAGCCCGAACTCCTTGCGCCGCGCCAGCACCTGCGCTGAAAAGCTCGCCGCGATGCCGAACAGGCCGATCGCGATGGCCACGCCCTGCAGCCAGTAGGTGACCGCAAAGCTGCGGTCGAAGATGCGCAGCGACAGCGCGCGGATCTCGCCGGGCGAGGCCAGTTCGAGCAACTCGCCGTTCATGCCGTGCCGGTCCGCCAGATCGCGCAAGGCGCGTTGCACCGCGGCCGCATCGGCGCCGGGTTGCAACCACAGCGCCGCGTCGTTGATGCGCGTGTCGCCGGTCAGGCGCTGCCAGTCGGCGGCGGCCAGCACCACGGCGCCGTGCTGGCGCGCGTAATCGCGCCATACGCCGCGCACGAACACGCGGGTGTGTCGTCCGTCGGGCAGCGGCAGCGTGAGGTGACTGCCGGGCTCGGCGCCGTACAGCATCACCATCGCCTCGCTCACGTAGGCGGCGGTGTCGCCCGCGGGCAGCGCCACCAGATCGCCCACCAGCGGCAGCGTGCGCACCGGCTCATCGAGCGGCCTGGCAATCAGCGCCACGGCGGGCAGGGCGGGGTCGATCTGCACCGAGGTGACACGCAGCGTTTCCAGCCGCGCCACGCCGGGCCATGCAGCCGCGGCGCGCACCCA
Organism: Burkholderiales bacterium; assembly: GCA_947372225.1. Taxonomy (GTDB): domain Bacteria; phylum Pseudomonadota; class Gammaproteobacteria; order Burkholderiales; family Burkholderiaceae_C; genus PBB1. Next base: position 9,947 of record CANBSV010000053.1, read on the forward strand.
GCCGGCATCGAGCGTGACCACGTCGCCGCCGTTCGATGACGGCGCCGCACGCGCATACAGATCGGCCGGCAGCACGGTGTCGAGCCACACGGTGATCGAGTCGCGAAAACTCGCCACCATCACCGTGAGCGCCACCGACAGCGCCAGGCTGGCCACCACGCCGGCCACCGCCACGGTGGCGGTGCGCCGCTGGTGCCGTGCGCGCTCGACGGCCAGCAGCGCCAGCGCCTGACGCGGCGGTGCCACGCGGCGCAGCAGCAGCCCCACACCCGCCGGCACCGCCACGATGCCGCCCAGCAGCAGCAAGGCCACCGACACATAGGCCGCCAGCGGCATGCCCAGCACCGGCGGTACCGCCAGCAGCGCCAGCGCCACGCCGATCAGCGCCGGCCCCCACCGCGGGCTGCTGGCTGACGCGCCGGCGTCGCCCAGCCCCTTCAGGGCCTGCGCGGGTGCCAGCCGCTGCGCCTCGCGCGCGGGCAGCCAGCCGCCGATCAGCGCGGCGACCACGCCCAGCGCGCCATAGACCAGCGCGGCCGGCACGCTGAAATGCAGGCTCGGCGCCACGCCCGGAAAGTAGCCGCCGCCCAGATCGCCGGCCAGCAGTTGCAAGGCCGCCGCCGCCAGCGCGGTGCCCAGAGCCAGCCCGAGCGCGCTGCCCGCCACGCCCAGCAGCGCCGATTCGGCCAGCACCAGTTGCAGCCGCTCACGTGCGCCGAGTCCCAGCACGCCGAGCAGCGCGAGCTGAGGCAGGCGCTGCGCGACCGACAGCGACAGGATCGAGAACACCAGAAACGCGCCGGTGAACAGCGCCACCAGCGCCAGCACCGTGAGGTTGATGCGGTAGGCGCGTGACATGTTCGACACGCGCTGCTCGGCCTCGTCGGGCGAACTCGCACGCACGCCTTGCGCGGCGAAATCGCCGAGCCGCAGCGAGGCGATCACCGCGTCGCGCTCGGCGCCGGGCTTCAAGCGCACGTCGATGCGGCTGAGCCGGCCCAGCATGGCGAACTGCGCCTGCGCGCCGGCGATGTCCATCACCGCCAGCGGCGGCCCGCCGGCGGCCACGCTGCCTTGCACGCGCAGCCGCACGCTGCCGCTGGGCGTGATCAGCTGCAGCGTGTCGGCCTCGCCCAGCTTGCGGCGTGCCGCGGCATTGAGCGACACCGCGCCCGGGTCGAACAGGCCGAAGCGGTCGGGCTCGTCGGCATCAGCCCCGCGGGATTCGGCCGTGGCGGGGGCGGACGCTGCAGGCGCGGCGGCCTTGGGCTTGGACAACTGCGGCCACAGCGCCGGCGACAGCGGTGCGGCCACCAGCGCGTCGATCCCCAGCACGCGCAGCGCCACGCGCCGGGTGACGCCGAGTGCATCGACCACGAGGGCCTGCGTCTCGGCTTCGATCACCGGGCTGGCCAGCGCGATGTCGGGGTGCCGGGCCACGCGCTCGTAGAGCGCTTCGTCAAAGCCGCCGCGCTGGCCACGCAGCTCGAAGTCGGGCTGGCCGTTGATGGAGCGCACCGCGGCGCTGAACTCGCCGAGCGCCGACTGGTTGATCAGGTGCACCGAAAACGCCAGCGCCACGCCCAGCATGATCGCCAGCAGCGCGGCCAGCTGGCGCCACGGGTGGTGCCGCCACTCGGGCCAGCTCAGGTGGCGCAGCAGCGCGAGCATCGAGCGGCTCAGTCGCCGGCGCGAGGGGATGGGCCCAGCGGCGCAGGGCAGGGCGTGGCCAGATCCGCCATGCCGGTGGGGGTGAGCGTGAGCACGCGGTCGGCGCGCTCTGCGGCCGCTCGCGAATGCGTCACCAGCACGCATGCCGCGCCGTGCTGGCGCACCTGCGCTGACAGCAGGTCCATCACCCGCTCGGCAGTGGCCGGGTCGAGGTTGCCGGTGGGCTCATCGGCCAGGATCAGCTGCGGGCGGTGCACCAGCGCACGAGCAATGGCCACGCGCTGCAACTGGCCGCCCGACAGCGTTTGCGGCAGCCGGTCGGCCAGCGCTTGCAGGCCGACGGCTTCGAGCACCTCGCGCACGCGCGCATCGTCGGGTTGCTGTTGCAGCAGCAGCGGCAGGCCCACGTTGTGGGCCACGCTCAGGTGCGGCAGCACGTGAAAGGCCTGGAACACGAAGCCCAGGTGCGCGCGCCGGAAGCGCGCTTGCGCCGGCTCGGCCAGCGCGGTGATGTCGGTGCCGTCGATGTGCACCGAGCCGGCCTGTGCGGTGTCGAGCCCGGCGATGCAGTTGAGCAGCGTGGACTTGCCCACGCCCGACTCGCCCAGGATCGCCACGAACTCGCCGCGCGCGACCTGAAGATCGACATGGGCAAACACCCGCTCGCCGGCGTAGTCCTTGCACAGACCGCGCACCGCCAGCAGCGGCGGTGCGACACCGGCCGCCGGTGCCACGCTCACGGTGCGATGCCGGCGATCAGCTGCTGAGCCAGCGCCACCACCTGCGCTTGCGCGTCGGGTGCGTCGCACGCCACCACATGGCGCTGCGGCATGCTGCGCAGCCAGGTGAGTTGGCGCTTGGCCAGCTGCCGCGTGGCCGCGATACCGCGCTCGGGCATCTCGGACAGGTCGTCCGCCTCGAGTGCTTCCCAGATCTGCCGGTAGCCCACGCAGCGCATCGACGGTATGTCGGCGTGCAGGTCGCCGCGCTTCATCAGCGACTCGACTTCGTCGACCAGCCCCGCGTCGAGCATTTGCGCAAAGCGCTCTTCGATGCGCCCGTGCAGCCAGGCCCGATCGGCGGGCTCGAGCGAGATCAGCGGCGGTGTGTCGACCGCGGCCTTCTCATGGTGGAACGACGACAGCGGCTGCCCGCTCACGCGGTAGACCTCGAGCGCGCGTCCGATGCGTTGCCGGTCGGCCGGCGGCAGGCGTGCCGCGGTGACCGGATCGACGCGCTGCAGTTCCCGGTACAGCGAATACAGGCCTTCGCGCTCGCACTGCTCGTCGAGCGCGGCGCGCACTGCGCGGTCGGCCGCGGGCATCGCGTCGAGGCCCTCGAACAGCGCCTTGAAGTACAGCATCGTGCCGCCCACCAGCAGCGGCAGGTGGCCGCGCGCGCGGATCTCGCCGGCCAGCCGCTGCGCGTCGCCCACGAAGCGCGCCGCCGAGTACGACTCGGCCGGATCGATGATGTCGATCAGGTGGTGCGGCACCTGCGCCAATTCAGCCGCGCTCGGCTTGGCCGTGCCGATGTCCATGCCGCGGTAGACCAGCGCCGAATCGACGCTGATGATCTCGACGCCGCGCGGCACCGGCTGCTCGGCCAGGGCCGCGGCGATCGCCAGCGCGGCTGCAGTCTTGCCCGATGCGGTGGGGCCGGCCAGGCACAGCACGCCGGCGATCGACCTGCCGCTCAACCGAATACCTCGTCGCCGCGCAGGTAGCGCCACTGACCGACCGGCAGGTCGCCCAGCATCACGCTGCCGATGCGCACGCGCTTCAAGCCGATCACCTTGAGGCCGACCGCCTCGCACATGCGGCGGATCTGGCGCTTCTTGCCTTCTTGCAGCACGAAGCGCAGCTGGTCGTCGTTGAGCCACTCCACGGTGGCCGGCTTGAGCGCCTCACCGTCGAGCTCCAGCCCATGGCGCAGCAGCGCGAGGCCTTCTTCCGACAACTCGCGGCACGCCGGGCCGTCGCCGCTCGGGCCGGTCACACGCACCAGGTATTCCTTTTCAATGGCGCTGTCTTCGCCGATCAGCTGCTTGGCGATGCGCCCGTCTTGCGTGAGCACCAGCAGGCCGATCGAGTCGATGTCGAGCCGTCCGGCGGGCACCAGGCTGCGCAGGTGCTCGCGCAGGAAGCGCGTGCCGGAGTGGTCTTCGCTCCACTGGTTTTCGGGCAGCACCAGCACCATCGCCGGCTCGTAGCCGTCTTCGGCCTGGCCGCTGACGTAGCCGATGGGCTTGTTGATGATCACGGTGACCTTTTGCGCCTGTGCGAACTTGGCGCGCGCATCGATGGTGATGCGCTGCTCGGGCTGCACGCGCGAGCCGAGTTCCTTGACGATCTGGTCGTCCACACGCACCCAGCCCTTTTCGATCCACTCGTCGGCTTCGCGGCGCGAGGCCATGCCCAGCTCACTCATGCGCTTGGACAGGCGCACGCTGCCCGGCGCGTGCGGCGCGGGTTCGTTGAAGTCGTCGTCATCGTCATCGTCGTCGTGTTGACGGCCGCGGTTTGGAGCCGGACGCTGCGGCATCGGGCGGCGCGCTTCGGGTGCGCGCTGCGCCGGCGCGTAGGCCTGCCGCTCGGCCGGGCTCACCGTGGTCGATCCGGGCCGCGGCGTGCCGATGATGGGCGGGCGGTCGAAGGGGCGTGCGCCCTGGGCATCGCGCTGGCGGTCGTTGAACCGCGGGTCCTGCCGATCGTCGAAACGCTCGTCCGGCCGGCCGGATTGCCACTCGTTGCGGCGATCGTCAGGGCGGCCTTGCGGACGGTCGTTGTGTCCCTGGGGCGGACGGTTTTGCGCACGGTCGCCGCCTTGTCCCTGGTACGGGCGGCCTTGCGCACGGTCGTTGTGACCGCTCTCGTAGGGACGCGGACCCGGGCGTTGCTGGCCGCGGCTGTCCTGGCGTGCATTCGGCCGGGCGTCGTTGCGCTCGTTCGGCCGGCCCGACTGCCACTCGTTGCGGCGATCGTCCGGGCGGCCTTGAGGCCGGTCGCTGTGACCTTGGAAAGGACGGCCCTGAGGACGGTCGTCCTGCCCCTGATACGGGCGGCTCTGCGGACGGGCGCCTTGCGGCTCGTGGGGGCGCGGGCCCGGTCGGCCTTGCGCTGCACGGTTGTCCTGGCGGTCGTTGGGCCGACCGTAAGACCCTTGCGGACCGCGTTGTTGAGGGCGCTCGTTCGGGTCCCGACGCTCGCCATTCGGGCGCGGCCCGTCACGCCGGTCGCTGCGCTGCTGAGGGCGCGAGTCGGGCCATTCGCCGGGCCGGTTCGGGCGGCGCTCGGTCGAGCTCACCGGGCGCTCATCGCGCCGGGCCCGTTCGGACTGCTTGGCCGCCAGCGTGGGCCGCTTGCTCACGCCAGCGCCCATGCCCCGGATGGGCGGGCGCGAGCCGCGTGGCGACGCCGGCGTGCCGGGGCGTTTGGGTTTGAGCTTCAGTGTGGCCATCGGGTCCAGTCGGTGTGTGTGCTTGAGCGGCGCGCGAACGTGAGGTCAACGTCCGCGCCAGAACAGCGCGTCGAGTTCGCGCCGTGTGATCTGTCGCCAGGTCGGGCGGCCATGATTGCATTGGTCGGCGCGTTCGGTGCGCTCCATGTCGCGCAGCAGCGCGTTCATCTCGTCGAGTGTCAGCGCGCGGTTGGCGCGCACCGCGCCGTGGCAGGCCATCGTCGACAGCACTTCGTGCTGTGCACGTTGCACCACGCTGCTGGCAGCGTGCTCGGCCAGTTCGCCCAGCACGCTGCGCGCGAGCTCGATCACGTCGCCGCCGGCCAGCGCCGCGGGCTGCGAACGCACCGCCAGCACCGTGGGCGACAGCGGTGACAAGTCCAGCCCCAGCGTGCGCAGCGTGTCGGCGTGCGCCTCGGCGGTGGCGATCTCGGCCGGCGTGGCCGCGAAGGTCGCCGGGATCAGCAGCGGCTGCGCTTCGATGCTCGAAGTGGCCAGGCCCGCCTTGAGCCGCTCGTAGACCACGCGCTCGTGCGCGGCGTGCATGTCGACGATGACCAGCCCCTGCGCGTTTTCGGCCAGCACGTAGATGCCGGCCACCTGCGCGATCGCCTTGCCCAACGGCCAGCCGCTGGAGTCGGGCGCGGGCGCAGAACTGGTTCCGGCGGGGGCCGCGTCGCCCGCGCGCAGGCCGGCCGTGGCCCAGGGCGCAGCCGATTCCTGCGCATAGAGCACCGCGGTTTCGTGCAGGCTCAGGTTGACCTGCGCGGCCGTGGCCACACCGCCGCGCCACGCGGCGGGCGACGGCGGGCTCGCATCTTCAGCCGATGCGGTCGCGCCCGGTTCAGGCCGGCGTCCGAAGGCGCCTGGCAGGCCTGCTTGCGCATCCGGTGCTTGCGGCACCGCCGCACCGGGCGCTGCGGCCAGTGAGGCCTCGACCGCGCGGCGCACCGCCTGATGCACCGCGCGCGAATCGCGAAAGCGCACCTCGATCTTGGTCGGGTGCACGTTCACGTCGACCTGGTCTGGCTTGATGTCGATGAACAGCACATAGGCCGGCTGTCGCCCGCCGTGCAGCACGTCGTCATAGGCGCTGCGCACGCCGTGGGCGATGAGCTTGTCGCGCACGAAGCGGCCGTTGACGTACACATATTGCTGGTCGGCGCGGCTGCGGGCCGAGGCGGGCGTGCCGGCGCGTCCGCTCACGCGCAGCACGCCGAGATCGAAGGCCACCGCACGGCTGTCGTCGATGAAGTCAGCGCCCAGCACATCGGCCAGCCGCGCGTCGGGCTCGGCGCGGCGCCACTGCTGCACCAGCTTGCCTTCGTGCCACACCGCAAAGCCCACATCGGGCCGTGTGAGCGCATGGCGGCGCACGGCCTCGACGCAGTGCGCGAGCTCGGTCGATTCGGTCTTGAGGAACTTGCGCCGCGCCGGTGTGCTGAAGAACAGCTCGCGCACCTCGACGCTGGTGCCCACGGCGCGCGCGGCGGGCGACAACTCGCCCGAGCGCGCATCGAGCCGCTGAGCATGGGGCGCGTCGGCGGTGCGGCTGGCGATCGAGACCTCGGCCACCGAGGCGATGGCGGCCAGCGCCTCGCCCCGAAAGCCCATGGTGGACACGCTCTCCAGATCCACCAGCGAGCCGATCTTGCTGGTGGCGTGACGGCGCAGCGCCAGCGGCAATTCGCCCGCCGGCAGACCGTGGCCGTCGTCTTCGACCAGCACTGCGCGGATGCCACCGCCGATCAGCTTGACGACGATTTCGCCCGCACCTGCGTCGAGCGCGTTGTCGACCAGTTCGCGCACCACCGACGCCGGACGTTCGACCACCTCGCCGGCGGCGATCTGGCTGATCAGTTCATCGGGCAGTTCCCGGATCGGGCGGCGTGTTGTGTGGGGCCCACGGGCGTTCATCGACCGATTGTAGAAACCGGGCCCCGTGCTGGGCCCACGTCGTGCTGCGATGCGCGCTTTCAGCCTGGAATCAGTCCATACACCCGCTCGGGCACCACCCGGGCGAAGGTCTTGCTGCCCACCAGTGGGGCCAGCACCGCGAATTCGGGTTCCGCGGTGTCGCGTTTGCAGGTCTGGGCGCAAGGCCGCCCCTTGGTATCGCTGAGCGTGGCCACGATCGGCTGTGTGCCACTGGCGGGCCGCTGGATCGCCACAGCGATCTCGCCGGAGCGCAGTTGCAGCAGGCTGCCCGGCGGGTGCACACCCACCGCGCGGATCAGCGCCATGGCCACCTTGTCGCCGCTGCGCTGCTGGAACATCTCACGCGAGGCTTGCTGTGCCGCCATGGCCGGTCGACCGGCACGCGCGCTGACCTTGGCCATATAGATGTCGGATGCGCGTAAAACCTGAGCCGCCTCGGTCACGTCGGTCAACGCGTGCGGATAGCCCGTGCCGGCGGGGTTTTCGTGGTGCTGGGCCACGGCCGACAGCCATTCCAAGTCATCGACGCCGCCGGCGCGCAGCAATTCAACCGCGGCCTCGGGATGGGCGCGAATCAGCTTGAGCTGACTGGCCGTCGGCCCCGTGTCCTGCTCTGCCATCCTGGCCTGCAAGTCGAACATGCTCCAGTTCATCGTCAGCGCGGCGCAGCCCACCGAGACGATGCGCGATTCAGGCCAGCCCAGTTGTCTGGCGGTGAGCAGCGCGACCACCGCGCAATGCAGTGAATGCGTCAGCGGATACAGGGCAAATCGCTGGTCGTCAGGTCGCAAGGCGAGAAACAGCGCCACGTCGGCGTCGCGGTCCACCAGCGCTTTCAGCGTCGAGAAAAAAGCCGCCACGGCACCGCCGATCGCAGCGTCTCGCGCGGGGGCTCGGCTGAGCTTGTCGAAGTCCCACAGCAAGCGATCCCAGCGGTCGAACAGCGATGGCGGCGGTGCGGCGTGCGGCGTGCGCCCCGCGGCCTGCGCAGCGCGCTCGGCCTCGACCAGCGGACGTTCGGCCCACGCGCCGCGCTGGGCGAGGGAGTCGAACTGCGCCTCGTTGAGCAGCACATGACCCTCGTTGAGCAGCAGTCGCGCCTGGGCATCGAGCACCCTGAACGGCAGCTTGTGGCCGATGCGCAGCAGGTCGCGAACTTCGCTGAGAGGGATGCGGTCGATGTCTCGGGTCATAGGAACGCCATGGTTGCATCGGATGTCGTCGGGGCGGAACGCTTGCGTTGGCAGTCTGTCAGGCTTCGCCCTCGGCGAGTCTGACCGTCACGGGGCGCCACCCATAATCCGCGCCCATGGAAATCGCCCCCACTTTGATCGACTTTATCTTGCACGTCGACGTGCATCTGGCCAACTTCGTGCAGGCCTATGGCGCCTGGGTCTACGCGCTGCTGTTCGTCATCGTGTTCGTCGAGACCGGGCTGGTGGTGATGCCCATCCTGCCTGGCGATTCGCTGCTGTTCGTGGTGGGCGCCATGTGCGGCGTGGGTCTGATGTCGTACCCGCTGTCGGTGGCCTTGCTGTTGTCGGCCGCCATTCTGGGCAACCAGAGCAATTACGCGATTGGCCGCTTCTTTGGCCCCAAGGTATTCCAGTGGGAAGACTCGCGGTTTTTCAACAAACGAGCCTTCAACGACGCCCACGCCTTTTACGAACGCTATGGCGGCATCACCCTGGTAGCCGCCCGCTTCATGCCGTTCCTGCGCACCTTTGCGCCCTTCGTGGCGGGCGTGGCCCTGATGGGACGCGCCAAGTTCACCTTTTTTGACGTGCTGGGCGGCGCGCTGTGGGTGGTGGGCATCATCACCATTGGCTACTTTTTTGGCAACTTCCCCTGGGTCAAGCAGCACCTGGACAAAATCATCTGGGCCATGATTCTGATTCCCACCGCGGTGATTGTGCTAGGCGCGCTGAAAGGCCGCATGTCGGCCAAGGCCTGAAACCTGCACTGCCTATATATTAAGCAGTCTAAGCTTTGTTTATATAAATCAAAGACTTAAGCTGCATATACAAGAGCT
>CANBSV010000054.1 GCA_947372225.1 Burkholderiales bacterium
ACGCGCGGCACCGGTGGTGGGGGCGGTGGCGGTGGCGGAGGAGGCGGTGGTGGCGGAGGAGGTGGCACCACCGCAGCGAGCACATCACGGGTGAGCACCGGTGCGCTCCAGGTGCCGTCCTTGTCGATGGCCTGCACGGTGATGCCGGCATTGCTCAGCGCGGCAGCGTAGGTGTGGCTGGCGCTGCTGGCCGATCCGGCCAGCGTCGATTGCGTGCCGTCACCCCAGTCGATGACCCACTGGGTGACGGTGTCGGCACCGGGGTCGGTGGCCCCCAGGGTGATGACAAACGGCGTGCCGGCACGCACGGTGGCGGGTGCACCCACGGTGATGACCGGTGCGACGTTGGTGACGTTGACCACGAAGTCGACGGTGGCTGAGGACGCGCCGTTCGAATCGACCGCATGGGCGGTGAAGTTCGCCGTGGCCGGGCCGTCGGCCGCGAGCCAGCGCACCACACCGGCGGCATCGACCGTGGCGCCAGACGGGGCGCTGTCGAGCACGTAGGTGAGGGCGTCACCGTCGGGATCGCTGCCGGACAGAGTGACAGTGAAGGCGCTGCCTTCAGACACACTCGCATCCGATACCGCTGACAGCAGCGGTGGGTGGTTGACCGGGGTCACCGTGAGGGTCACGTCGACGATGAGGCTTTGCGCCTGTCCGTTGGTGACGCTGTAGCTGAAGCTGTCGGGGCCGGCGTAATCGGCTGCAGGCGTGTAGGTGAACGTGCCATCGGCGTTGAGCACCAGGCCGCCGTGCAGCGGGTTGCTGTTGAGCAGCACCGTGAGCGCCGCACCGTTGGGGTCGCTGTCGTTGGACAGCACATCGAGCAGCTTGGCGGTGTCGCGTGGCGTCGAATACGAGTCGGCGGTGGCGATCGGCGGCGCGGGCGGGGGAGGAGGGGGCGGCGGGGGCGGCGGAGGAGGAGGTGGTGCTGCAACCAAAAAGGCCGTGAATGCCCGCGCTGCCGAAGCACCCTGCAGATCGATCACGCGCACGACGAAGTTGCCCTGACTTCCCGCGGCGGGAGCCACCCACTGAATGCGCCCTGTGGCATCAATGGATGCGCCACCCGGTGCTTCGTCCAGCGAATAACTCAACACGTCGTCTGCATCCGCATCGCTGGCTTGCACCTGCACCGTCATGGTCTGTCCCGGTGCGAGCTGGATGTCCGCGATCGGCTCCAGTCGCGGCGCATCGTTGAGCGCGGTCACTTCGATGTTGACGTGCGCCTCGGCGCTGGCGCCTGCAGCATCGAGCACCCGGTAGGTGAAGCTGTCGTTGCGGTCCTGATTGGGCGCAGGCCGATAAATGAAACTGCCGTCGGCGAGTTGCTCGAGGATCCCCAAGCTTGGACCCTGCACCACCTCGACCTGCAAGGGTTCGAGATCGGCGTCGCTGTCGTTGCGGCGCACATCGAAGGCGACCGGGTGGTCTTCCAGCGTGGCAATCTGATCGTCCAATGCCACAGGCACGTGGTTGGCGGGACCGCTGACGCTGGCGGGTGACTGGGGCGAGGCGCTGCTGCGGCCCAGGTCGATCACCTGCACCGAGATCACGAAGTCACCGGCCTCGTCATAGGCATGGCGACCCCGCACTTCGAACGCTCCGCCCGCCAGCGCCAGCACCCGGCCGGCAGACTCGCTGCCATCACCCCACACGATGAAAGCGCGGAAGTCGGTCGCGGACGACGCGGCGATGCTGCTCGTGAAGGTGGCGACCCGCACGTCGGTACTGACGCCTGCGACTGCCGACACCTCGCTGCCCTGAGCGTCCAGCGTTGCCGCCTGGCCCTGGACCACGGCGCTGCCCTGTCCACTGGCAGTGGCCCCTTCGCCGTCGGAAGCGGTGGTGACGATGGTGCGTGTGCCACTGCTCGTGTAGGTGTGGGTGCCGATCAGGTCGAAGCCACCAGCCCCATCAGACACCACGGTGGCGGCCGATGTCGTCCCGTCCCCCCAGTCGATGCTCACGGCTTCGTTGCCCGCGGTGGCCAGTGGGTTGCCGTCGGTCAGGTGGCCGACCACCGCAGTGAAGGCGACGTTTAGCACCGGATGGATCGTCGTGCCTGTGAGCGTCAGCGGCGGGTTGCCGACCGTCACGCCAGCTTGCGCTGCACGGTTGCGGATGATGCGCAGCAAGCCATCCCCATTGCCCCGGGACAGGATGATCTCGGGCGCGCCGTCGCTGGACAGATCAGCGGACGTGATGACCAGGGTGTCGAAGCCCGGCCCGATGCCAGAGTCGAGGTAGGCGGGTGCTGCGAAGCTGCCATCCTGGCGATTGAGCAGCACCGCGAACCCGCGATCGGAGCCGAAATCCGCAGTGCGCACGGCTGCGATGTCGGCAAAACCATCGCTGTTGATGTCGGCCAGCGTCATCGCGCCGAACGGCATGTTGGGTGCGTAGAAGACCGGCGCCTCGAAGCTGCCGTCACCGCGGCCGAGCAACACCGAGAGGCTGCCGTTGTAGACAAAGTTCGCGTTGGCCCGGCCCTTACTGGACACGACCAGATCGAGGTGCCCGTCGTGGTTCAAGTCGGCGGTCGCGATGGCCGACACGTCGCCGCCCACCACCACCTCGGGCGAAGCCACGAAGTTGCCGTTGCTCTGGCCGCGCAGCAGTGTCACGCGACCGGTGTTGTCGCCGAAGAGGCTGTGCACATTGGCCACATCGAGCCTGCCGTCCTCGTTGAAGTCGCCGAAAGCCGCAGACGACAGAAAGCCGATACCGCTGGTGCGGTACACCGGCGTGCCCGCCTGACCGTTGGCATCCAGCGGCACGCTGACGATCGCGCCGCTGGTGGACAGCGAGACCACGATCTCCTTTTGACCGTTGCCGTCTAGGTCGGCCAGAGTCAGCTCGCGCGGGCTTGAATTGCCGCCGGCGAAGCCACCTTGATCGGGGATGACGGCCGAACCCGCCACTTTGAACCCACCGTTGCCCAACCCGAGCAGCAGACCGACGTTGCGCAGGCTGTCGGAATACAGCAGGTCCATCACGCCATCGCCGTTGAAGTCGACCGGCGTCAACGCACTCGGCGTGAAGCCGATGTCGCTGAACACCGGTGCGTGAAATCCGCCGTCGCCCCTACCGCGAAGAAGATGCAAGTCGAGCGTCGCGGGATTGGCGACCAGCACGTCCAGCTTGCCGTCGCCGTCCACATCGCCGATCCCGAAGCCCTGCGCGTTGCCCGCGAAATAGGCCGTGCGCGGACCGAAGTTGCCGTCCCCAACACCGAGCAGAACGTTCACCGCGCCGTCGTTGACCCCCGCCCCGGAACCGAACGGCGTTTCTCTGACCAACAGATCGACCCGCCCGTCACCGTTGACATCGGCGACCTGAAGCTGCGAGGCATCGGTCGCGGCGTCGATCGCGGGCAGCACGCTGAAGGTGCCGTCGCCCTGGCCCAGCAGCACCGAGGTCTCGTTGACCAGCCCCGCGTAGACGCTGGAGATGCCCTGGGCGCGGCTGACGACCAGGTCGAGGCGCCCGTCACCATTGACGTCGGCCATGGCCAGCGAGCGCGGTGACGCGAAGGTCGCACCGTCGGTCAGCAGCACCTGGCCGCTGTGGTAGGTCCCGTCGCCATTGCCCAGCAGCACGAACAATCCACGGTCGGTTCTGGCGGTGAAGGTCGCGTTGAGTTGGCCCCCGGCGACGGTGGCCAGGTCGAGCACGCCATCGCCGTTGAAGTCGCCAGCCACCAGGGCGTTGCGCTCGTTGAAGTCGATGGCTCCGGCCGCGGTGAAGGCCGCAGAGCCGAAGGTGCCATCGCCGACGCCGAGCGCCACGCCGATGCCTGTTTCGGTGAAGGCGCCCGCGACGAACGCGCCGACATGCCGGAACGCGAGGTCCAGCTTGCCGTCCTTGTTCAGGTCGCGCAATACCAGCGACGACGGGCCGGAACCGCCGAACAGACCGGTGCGGCGCGCGGCGAAACCGCTGAGGCTGAAGATTCCGGTACCGTCATTGAGCAGGATCGCCACCCCGCTGTTGCTGCCCACGAAGTTGGCGGCCGGCACGCTGACGGCAATGTCGATCGAGCCGTTGCCATCGATGTCGCCGAGGGCGAATTCCGTGATGTTGCTGCCTACCCCGTAGCTGGTGGCGGCTGCATACCCGCCGCTGGCGTCGGCCAGTCGCACCGCCATGCCCGACGCGGTGCCGACGATCAGGTCGTTGCGGCCATCGCCGTTGACGTCGGCGATCTGCACCGCATTCGGCGCGATGCCATTCACAGCAATCGACGGCGCCGAGTCGAACGTGCCACCGCCCTCATTCAGAGACACCGTGACCCCACGGGTGCCGCCTGTCACCAGATCGATGCGGCCGTCCTGGTTGGCGTCGAAGGACACCACCGCCCGCGCCAGGCTCGGCGCATACATGGTGTCGGGTGCGATCAACGTGCCGTCGCCGCGGCCAAGGTACAGATGCGCACCGTTGCTGCCTATGGCTAGGTCGAGGCGACCGTCACCGTTCCAGTCGGCGAGGTTGAAGAAGCTCCCCGGCGGCAGCGCCGCCACCGTGCCGGCCACCTGGAAGTTGCCGTCGCCCAGCCCAACCCAGGTGCGCAACCGACCGTCTGCCTGGGTACTGTTCGCCAGCGACGTGACTAGGTCTGCCCGCCCGTCACCGTTCAGATCTCCCGCAGCGAGGTACGCGCCGGTGGCGGTATCGCTGGTCTGACGCAGGGCGGTGTGGCTGCCATCGGCTTCGGCACGGAAGATGATCAATCCACCGTCGAGCGCAGCGATGTCCAGCCGCCCGTCGCCGTTGACATCGGCCACGGTGAAGTTGGACAGATTGCCCACCGGCAGTGCGGTCGACTCGACCAGCCCGCCGGCGCCGTCATTGAGCAGCACCTTGAGCGCGGGGGTGCCAAAGCTGATGCCAACCACCACGTCGAGCCGGCCGTCGCCGTTCATGTCGGCGAGCACCGGCCGCACGTTGCCGAAGCCCACGGACTGATTCACCGGCGTGTCGAATGTGCCGTCGCCGCGACCGTGCAGCACCATCAACCGGCCGGGAGAATTGAATGCGAAGCCGAACCCGCCGCCGATGACGACGTCGAGTCGGCCATCGCCATCGATGTCACCGGTGGTGATGTTGGCGGGTGTCCCGGGCACAAGGGTCACCGAGGGCGCTGCAACGAAGCCGCCCTGGCCGTTGCCGAGCAGCAGGTGCAACTCGGGCTGGGCATTGCTGCTGGTCGCACCGACGGCGACCAGATCGACAAAGCCGTCGCCGTTGAAATCGCCGGCCGCCCGCGGCCAGAAATCTCGGGTGGTCGGCAGGGTAATTTCCGGGCCGAAGCTGAAATTGCCGGTGTTCAGCCGCAGCACGGCCTGGTTGCTGTTGCTGCCGCCGACCAAGGACAGGGCGATCAGGTCGAGCAGGCCGTCGCCATTGACATCGGCCACCACCGTGTCGGTCGGCTGGAGGTTTGTCGGCCCCGCCGGTGACGCTTCGAGTTCGCCCTGGCCACCGAGCGGCGAGCGCGCGACGACCGCACTGCCGGCGCCGTCGCTCAGGGTGATCGACATCAGGTAGTTGCCGGGCGTGGCGTACACATGCGTGCCGGCGATCGAGAAATGCCCGCTCGAGCCGGTCACCGTCCCGGCACTGGCCGCGCTGCCATCACCCCAATCGATTTGCGCGCTGAAGACCGTGGCGAGTTGATTGGCGTCCGAACTGGTGAAGCTGGCCACCGGTCCGGCAAACGATTGGCCCTGCTGGGTGTTGAACGGCAGCACGGTCAGCGTGAGCTGCGTGGCGGGCCGATTGACGGTGATCTGCCCCAGCGCGCCAGCCGAAACGGCCGGGTCGGTGGTGTGGGCTCGTGTGCTGCCATCGGGGAGCACATCGATGCGCAGCAGCGAGCTGCCAACACCGCCGGCGATCAACGGCGTCTTGCCGTCGGGTGCCAGCAACTGCACTGCCAGCACTTCGGCGACGCCGCCATTCGATGGCTGAGACAGTGCCCGCCCGACGATCTCGACATCGAAGCTCAAGCCCGTCCCGAGCGTCAGGGATGCCAGCAACTGATTCAGTGCGGCTGTGGGGCTGAGCAGCGCATCGGTGGCGGGATCGCCGCTCGCGCCACCGACATGGCTCACCGCGCCGCGGCTGCCGCCCTCGACCCGCAGGTTGCGGATGTGCACCTGCGCTTCGGGCGCACCGGCCAGGCCGCCGGCATTGAATTGCAGGGCCAGTGCCGCCGCGCTGCCTGCCAGGGTGTGCGTGTCGAGAGACACGCGGTAGCGCTCGACGCCATCCGCCGCGCTCGGTCCGGGCTGCGTGGCGATGCTCTGCACTGTGCGGCCCTTCGAGTCCACCAGCGTGACGGCGATGTCGCGCACACCGGCGTCCGCATACAGGTGGTTGCCGCGCACGCGGAAGCCGTCGTGGAAGTTGCCGCTGATCACGCCCGCGCTGGTGGTGCCATCGCCCCAGTCGATGCTGGCGCTGAACTGGTCTGCGGATTCGGAGCCAGTGGTGGTGAATGTGGCCACGAGTCCGTTGAATTCGGTCCCGGCCAAGGCCACCGCTGCGGCGTTGCGCAGGGTGATCGTGCCGTCGGCTTGAGCAAGCACCCGCATGACGAAGGTCTCTGCACCGAAGCCGGTGGGCGACAGCCCGAGCGGGCCGCGGGTCAACAAGTTGGTGGAGTTGCTGCGGCCGGCCAGGCTGATGTTGCCCGCGGCGTCTCCCGCCAACGCTTCAACACTGTCGTAGCCGTTGCCGCCGAGGTAGCTGAGCGATTCGAAGGCCGTGCCATCGGCGCGCAGGGTGCCGTAAAAGCCTTCTCGGTTGTCGTACAAGACTTGCGGCCCGCCAGTCCACGTCGGCTGGAAGGCATCGGACGTCGTTTGCAGGAAGTCGGTCGATTCCGTGGCCCCGGCCAGGTGGATGCGGCCCTGCGCATCGACGGCGACGCCGTTGATTTCATCGAAGCCACTGCCGCCGACGAAGCTGCCATAGCGCAGCGCCGAGCCATCGTTGGCAAGACGAACGACGAAGCCGTCGCGGCTGCCGGCCTGCGAGCCTTGCAGCGCGTTGGCGAGCGGGAAGTCGGGCGAGTCGGTGGCGCCCACCACCACCACGCTGCCGTCGGGTGCCAGGGCAATGTCCGTGGCAGCGTCGATGCCACCGCCACCCAGGTAGGTGGCGAAGTCCACTGCGCCGTCGCCTGCGAGTTTGGCCACGAAGGCGTCGGTGTCGTCACCGCCGCCAAAGACCACCTTCAGGTCGGGGAACAGCGCATTGCGCACCGGCAGCGCGCCGCTGGTGAAGCCGGCGACGTATGCCTGTCCGCTGCCGTCGATCGTGATGCCGCTGCCCACACCCGACCCGAGCGAGGTGTCGTACACGAGCCGGTTGAGCGTCGGGTCCAGCTTGAACGCGTAAGCGCCGACGCCGGTGGCGTAGATCGCCCCCTGTGCGTCCACCGCCAGATCGGTGACCCCGCCGCGGCCTGCGAGCACGGTGGAGTAGAGCAACGACTGCCCGTCCGCGGAAAACTCGGCGATGAAGGCACCCGGATTCGTCGAAGCGGCCGCGCCGGGTGTCGGGTCCGCGGCGGTCTTTGGAAACAGCGGCGACGCGGTGCCACCGCCCACCCAGATGTGACCCGCCGCATCGACCGTGATCGCGTCCCCGACCGTTCTCCCGCCTCCCAGTGTGGCGCCCCCGCCGAGGTAGGTGGAGAAGACCAGAGCGCCGTTGCGATCGAACTTGGCGACAAAGGCGTCGTCGGACAGGTTGTAGGCCGCTGTGTCCGGTTGGTTCAGTTCGGGATCGATCGCATTGCGGGTGAACAGTCGCGGCGACCGCGTCGTGCCCACGACATAGGTGTTGCCGTCGGCATCGGTGGCCACGCCCCCGGTCTGGTAGGTGCCACCGGTCAGAGCGCTGGCGTACGACAGCACCGGGTCGATGGTCAGCACCACCGACGGGTCGTAGCTGCCGACCTTCAGCCCGACCACGCCATTGGCGCGCAATTCGAACGTCGCCTGCACGTCGGTGCGTACGCCGCCGATCATCTGCCACGCCACCGGTGCGCGCTGCACCAGCACCCCGCTGGGGGAGTTGATCAGCAGGTTGCCGTTCGCATCGAGCCGGAAGCTGCCCAGACCCTGGAAGCTGACGCCGATGGCGCTGACATCGGCGCCGGGATGCACCACCCAGTCGTACTCGAGCAGGCCCTCGCGGCCGTAGTACTCGAGGTCGATGCCCGAGTAGACGGAGGCATAACGCACCCGCCCGAAGTGCGGCACGCCGGTGATCGGGGTGGCGCCCGTCAGGTAGTTGCTGGAGCCGCCTTGCGGGTCGAGCGCCGAGCCCTTGGCCAGGGGATCGGCACCGACGAGCCGCATCGTCGCCACCGTGCCCACGGTTCCGGGCGTTCCGTCGAGCAGCAGCGTGGCCTGACCACCCGTCAGGCCGATCGAATAGCCGCGACCGTTGGCCACGAAGCTGGCGGCGGGGTCCGCCTGGCCACGGTTGGGCTCGAACACCAGCGCGGCAGCACTGAAGTCGTAGTGCGGCTCGGTGCCGTACACGCGCGCGGTGTAGTCGGGCGCCAGGCCGCTCGGGTTGGTGAAGGCCAGTTCGATCGGATCGGTGCTGTCGCCCGGGGCCAGCAGCGACACATCGATCTTGAACATCGGGTTGCCCGCGCCATCCTGCAGCGTGGCGGAGTCGAGCTTCACACCATCGGCCAGGCCCTCGATCACCACAAAGATTGGCCCGGTGATGTCGGTGGTGCCTAGGTTGGTCAACACCAGATCGCCAATAAACCGGCCCTGCGTCGGGTCGAACTGCAGTCCGGACTTGTCGACCCGCACCTGTGAGGTCACCTCGGGCTCGACCGTGACCACGATCGGTGCGGTGGCGGTGTTGCCGCTGTCGTCGCGGATGTTGACCGTGGCGTAGTAGACGCCCGCATCCGCGTACGTGTGCCGGCCCACAACAGTGACGCCATCGTTGTTGACGAACGGCACCACGTTGGCGTCGCTCGATCCGTCGCCCCAGTTGATCGTGGCGATGTACTCGCCGACATTCGACTGCACGTCGCCGTCAACACTGAACACCGCCAGTTGTCGGTCGCCAATGGTCTGGCCTGCAAAGACGTGCTCGACATCGAGCGCTGTTTCGAGTGTGATCTCCGGATCGGCGCTCACCACCGTGCCCGATGCCGTGATCGGCTGCCCCTCGTTCGCCTTCACACGCACCGAGACCTTCACCGCGAAGGTCTGCTCCGACAGGTAGGTGTGCGTGCCGCTGACCGAGAACGTGTTCGGGCTGCCGGCGGAGACATCGCCGTCCAGACTGAGCACGATGTCACCGTCGGAGAAACTGCCGTCGCCCCAGTCGATGGTGGCGTCGAAGTCGTCGGCCACGCTGTTGTGGTTTTCGTCGGTGAGCAGCGCCAGGATCTCGGTGAACTCGGCCTCGCGTGTCGTGCGAACGGAACCCTCGTTGGCAAACGTGAGTTCGCGTGGTGCGTCCTCGATGGCTGCTGTGACCGTGGTTTCGCCCTTGACGCGCGGGCCGGTGATGGTGACGGTCACCGTGTAGTCGCCCGAGGTCGCGTAGTCGTGGCCGCCCGACACTGTGAAGCTGCCGTCGGCGTTTTTGGTGACGGTGCCGTCTGCCGCATCGCTGGCATCGCCCCAGTCGATGCTGGCCTTGTAGCTGGTGGCGGGCAGGGTGGCGTCGCTGTCGATGAACGTCGCAACAGTCACCTCTTTGTCGCTTCCGGTCACGCCCTTGATCGGCACACCGGTCACCACCAATGGCTGGCGGGAGACTTCGGCAATGGCGATGCGGGCATTGGCGGCGTCGAAGCGTTGGGGGTCGGGGTTGCCGGCCAGCGTGGTGCTGTTGTCGAGCCAGATCGGCTGCAACACGCCGTCGACAAAGGCCAGCCCCAGCGTGGTACCGAACGGGCTTTGGTTGCTGCCGAGACCGGCCGTGGGCGCGGTGGGATCCACATTGGCGGCGCCGGGCACGTAGTCGGTCTGATTCCACGTCAAGCCACCGTCGCTGCTCACGGCAAACACGGGCGCGGTCACGGCCGCTACGCCTTCTGCCGATCGGTACCAGCCTATCGCAACATTGCCGCTGGACGGGTCGACCGCGATCGACGGCAGGAATTCAGCGCTGGTCTGATTGAAGTCGTCATGGACTGCGACCGTGACGTCGTCGGACCAACTGTCTCCGTTGTTGTCCGAAAAAAACACGTTGATGTCGGTGTCGTTGAGCACCGCGCCCGGCAGGTTTCCTGTGGGCGCCGCCATGTAAACCATGTAGACGCGGCCGGCGTGCGGCCCGCTGCTGAGATCCCAGGCGATGCGCGTCCCGACCTGAATCGGCAAGCCTGGCTGCGCCGCCAGTTGCATGCTGGAATCGATGAGGGAATCGCCCACCCGGGTTGCCGCACTGAACGGCGCCAGGCCGAGACCATCGGGGTCGGAATGGATGAATATCGTCGACCGGCCGGCGTCAGCAGACAACCCCTGGGCATATGTCAGCATCACCTGGCCTTGGGGACCGATGGCGATGTCGCTGACGTCACGGAAAGTGCCGTCCGGCAGGGCCGTCGCCACGTCGTGGACTTGAAAGCCGCTGATGCCGCCGAGCGCAGTGACATCGGCGCCCGCCGCCATCACGGTCTGGAACGGCAGCCTGCCACGCTGCCAGCCCAGCCAGATGCTGCCGTTGTCGCCATCGCGCCCCGGTCCGACGGCCATCACCAGGTGTGACGCGGCGTCCGAGTCTGCAAACGTGCGGACCAGCGTGAAGTTGTCGCCGCCGTCCCGGCTGGTCAGCAGCACCACCGCGTTGGGCTCGGTGGTGCTGAGGTAGGCGATGAAGATGTTGCCGTAGGTATCGACCGCTACGCGAGCATTGCCCACGGCTGCGGGGAATCCATCGGTGCCGTCGCAGGCGAGCAGCGACGTCCAGGTGACACCGCCGTCCTGGCTGCGCGAGAAGATCAGACCCGCGCCGGCCCGGCCACTGTCGTCGGTGGCGACGGCGTAAACATGATCCGCATCGGTCGGGTCGATGGCGATCGACGGATCGATCTGCGAGCCCTGGCGCGCCGTGACATCGCTGATCGCGTCGCTGGATGCCTGGTTCACCTTGTCCAAGATCCGAACGCTGACCGGGTAGGCGCCGGCCTCGGCGTAGGTGTGGCTGCCATTGACCACGAACTCCGAGCCTGCGGCGCCAGCTTGCTGAGTGATGGTGCCCTCTGTGGTGCTGCCGTCACCCCAGTTGATCCGGGCGGTGAACTGCTCGGCGAAGCGCGAGGTGTTGCCGATGGTGAAGGTGGCGACCGTGCCGCTGAAAGCCTGGCCCATGACGGCGCTGATTGGCTTCGGGCGGATCAGCGGGCGGGCAGGGGCCACATCGATGACCCCGAGCGTGACCGCGGCGATCTCGTAGTCGGGCGCAGTGACGTTCTCGTCGCTCAAGCTGCTGTTGTCGGCCCACACGGCGTGCAGCGTGCGGTTGAGAAACACCAGCCGCGGCGCATGGCCCGGGCCTTCGGCCTTGCCGAGCGCCGAGATTTCACTGGACGACGGCAGCGACACCTGGGAGGCGAGTTCCACCGGTGTGCTGAACGTGACGCCGCCGTCTGCGCTGACCGCCGCGGTGAACGACACCTCCAGGCCGTTGCTTGCCGTGTCGGCGTCGTACCAACCGACGGCGAGCACGCCGGTGGCAGGGTCTACCGCGAGGGTGGGCAACGCCTGTTGTCCGTTGTTGTCGCCCGCGACCTCCACCGGTTCAGACCAGTTGACGCCGCCATCGTCCGTCCACGTCAGGTAGGCGTCCAGGTCGGATCCGATACCGTCGGTGGCGCTCAATGACAGGTCCTGATATGCCAGGTACAGCCGCCCGCGGTGAGGTCCAGGGGATGTGTCCCAGGCCAGCACCGGCGACAGCCCCAAAGGCAGATCGCCAAACGTCGGGATCGTGACCGGCGCCGATCGATTCGCGGTCAGGATGATCCGAGGCGCCGCCGGAGGGTTGACGCCGAGGCCGTCTTCGTCGCGGACCGACTTCAGTTCGATGCCGCCGTCGGGGTTCAGCCGCTCCCAGACGATCACCAGCGCACCATCGGGCCCGGCCGAAACGCTGACATCGCCCGTGTCGTGACCCACGTCGATGCTGCTCACCGAAAACGGCAGGATCTGCCCTGGCCCGCTGACCGAAGCACCGGCGAGTTGCAGCAAGCCGGCGCTTTCGTCCAATGCGCTCAGCCAGATCTCGTGGCGTTCCGCGTTCCAGGTCAGGTGCGGTGGGCCCAGGGCGGGCCCGGTGCCTCCCGCCGAAATCGACGTCAATGGCTCCTTTTCAAAGGTCTTGCCGCCATCGCGGCTGAGCAGCACGACGGCTTTGCTGCCGTCATCGGCGAGGTAAGCCACATACAGATTGCCGTAGTCGTCGAACAGTGCGTCCGGGCTGTCGAATGCCGTGGGCAGATCGTCGCTGCCGTTGCCGATGAGTCGGGTGGCCCAGGTTTCGCCGTTGTTTTGGGTCCAGTTCAGCAGAATGCCGGGGCCGAGGTCTGCGGTGTGTTCGCTCGTGGCCACGGTAACCAGGTGGCGTGGCTGGGTGGGGTCCTGCGCGACGGAGGGCGAGATCTGGCTGCCATCGCGGTGCGACAGGTCCACGTTGGCGATCGGCGACAGCTTGTCGTTGGTCTTGTCGAGCACCGTGACTCGCACGATGTAGGCGCCGGCGGTCGCATAGCGATGGTTGCCGGTGACTTCATAAACGCGGGTGCCGCCAGCCAGCAGTTCGATGCTGCCCACGGTGGTGCTGCCATCGCCCCAGAAGATCGTGGCCTCGAATTGGTCGGGCGTCGAGTTGAGGCGCGGGTTGACGAAGGTGGCGACCACCGCGTCGAAGTCGACGCCTTCGCTGGCCTGGATGCCCTGGCCGATCAGCGTGGTGCGCTGTTGCATGGAGTACAGCACGCCGTCGATGACGCCTTCGCCGAAGGTGGGCTGTGCGGCATCGACGACGGGGAAGTCCGCCGACCGGGTGGCTCCGAAGACATGGATCGTGCCGGCGGCATCCACTGAAATGCCGGGGCCTGCGCCAAATTCGGAGCCAAACCGCAAAAGACTGTCATGTCCGCTGCCACCCATGTAGGTCGAGAACAACAAGGTGGAGAGCCCCGGATCGAGCTTGGCAACGACCTGGTCGAACGTGTGGCTCCAGTTCGTGATCGCGGGACCCGGCGTGTAGGTGCTGAACAGTGCGTTGGCGACGGGGAAATCGACGGAACTGGTCTGGCCGCTGACATACACGTTACCGGCCGCATCCAGCGCCACGCCCGTGAGTTGATCCTCCCCGCTTCCACCCAGGAACGTGGAGTGCAAAACCTTCATCTCGGACAGGTCGACCCTGGCGATGACTCCGTGCTGGGGGTAGTAGTGAGGGTCGAACTGGAGAGTCGTCTGGTAGCCGTCGACATTTGGAAAATCAAGCGAACCCGTCGATCCGGCCACGTAAACCACACCGGGCGCGGTTGGATCGACCACGATGCCACCGGCGAAATCGTTGCCCGCGCCGCCCAGATAGGTCGCCCCGATCAGACCCGATGCCGTCGGGTCTAGCCACATCAGGTAGATGTCGCTGTCGGCCACGTTGGAGGGGGTTTCATCGGCCCGCGACTTGATCGCGTTGTCCGACACCGGAAGATCCTGCCGGTTGGTCGAGAAAGCCAGGTAGATGTTCTGCTGCGCATCCACGGCGACTGCACTCGGCATCTGGAACAAGCCCCGCTTGAATTCGATGCCCGACGCTGGATCCACCTTGAACAAGAAGCCGTCGAGTTGGCCAAAACTCGCTCGCAGCTGAAAGGCACTGACGTAAAGCGAGCCGTCGGGTCCAGCGACGATGTCGCCACCGCCGACCCCATACACAAAGTCTGGGTTGCTGTCCGGCGTGGGTGCGGCGGCGTCGGTCTGCAGCAGCACCACATCCTCGGCGAGCAGCAGCGAGCCATCGACTGACAGCGGCGTGAGGTGGAGCTTTCCGTCATCCCTGGTCAAACGAACCAGGTTTCCATTGGCATCGTTTTCCCAGACGAACTGCGAGGTGACGTATGTGATGTAGGGGCGGTCGTTGCTGTCGAGCGCGATTCCGCCACCCTCGGAAGACGCAATCAGGTTGGGCTCCGACGGATTGGGCAGGATGTGCGCGTAGACCTGCTCCCCCTTCTGGTTGTATTTGGCCCAGAACATACGGGCTCCGCCCCCCGTGTCGCCATCGGTGGCTGTGCCGATGGATGGCGAGCGAGTGCTGCCCACCACATAGGTGTTGCCCTCGGAGTCCGTGACCGAGCCCGCGAGTTGATCGTTTCCGCTGCCACCGACGTAAGTCGAATACCCCAGCACCGGATCGATCACCAATGCCTGGTTGTGGTCGTACGCGCCGACCTCGAAACCCACCTCGGTGTGACCCGGCGTCGGATCCAGCAGGACGAATCGTCCGGTCACGGCCTGCCGTTGGCCATCGATGGTCTGGTACAGCACCGGCGCCTGCTGAATCAGGTCTCCGGCCAGCGTGTGCAGTGCCAAGTCGCCATCGGCTTCGATCTCGGCGCCCAGTGCACCCTCGAACGACATGCGAATGTCGTGTGCGTCCGCCTGCGCCGCCACAACCCAGTCGTATTCGAGCGCGCCGTCTGAGCGCTGGTAGAAAAGCAGGTCGATGCCTTTGTAGACGTCGTCGTAGAACACCTGAGACAGCGCCTCCGCAGGTGACACAGGCGACGCGGGTTCCGCAACGCCAACCGGAGCGCTCGAGGTGTTCCCGCCCACCGCCTTCATGGTGACGCTGGCGCTGGCGGCCGCAGCCTTGTCGAGCGCGAAGGTCGCCCCGCTGCGGTCTAGGTGGAGCGACAGGTCGGGCGTGGTGGCGATGAAGCCCGGGCCTGCTGAGTTATCGAGGCGCTGGAAGCCTGCTTTGACCGGACTCGTGAACGGCGCCAGCGTTACCGCGTCGGGGCGCGCCTGCAACTCGACGTTGGGTGCGGGTGCGCTGGGCGCATGGGTGGTGGCGGCACCCAGGTCTGCGGCCAGCAGCACTCGGGACTCGAGGGACTCGCACACCAGGGGGGAGCGGCGCGTCAGCGAAGAGTCGCTGGGGGTCAGCCACGTCCGAAGCGCGTCTCGCACCAGTTTCACGCTGCGGCTCAACGAGGACGTTTGCCGATCTCCGGCTCGTCGAGGCGAGCAGGATTTCACGACGCCCGACGTCTTGTCCATGCACCGCAGTGTGCAGCGCTACGGAAAACGGCGCCACCATTTGCGCAATTAAATTTCCACTTTGGACATTTGTAGGGTTGTGGGGGCCTTGGCCGCGCGCCCCACGGTGTCCGGGTGTGGGGTCGGCCCCCGGGAATTCAGTTCAGCGCGTCGTACAGCGCCTCGAAAGATTGCGTCAATTTGTGGCGCGGGTCGAGGTGAATCATCGGGCACGACAGCTCGTGAGATTCCTTGATCTTCACGCTGGCGCCCAGGTAAGGCTGCAGCACGGGCAGGCCTTCGTCGATGAGTTCTTGCACAGTGCGCTGCGGCAGCGCCGCGCGCGGCTGGAACTGGTTGACCACGATGCCTTCGACGACCAGATCCGGGTTGTGGTCGGCCTGGATTTCCTTGACGCTCTCGAGCAGACCGTACAGCGCGCGGCGCGAGAAGTCGTCGCAGTCGAACGGGATCAGGCAGCCTTGCGCGGCGATCAGCGCCGACTGCGTGTAGAAATTGAGCGCCGGCGGCGTGTCGATCCAGATGGTGTCGTATTCGCCAGCCAGCTCGACCAGCGCATCGCGCAGCTTGTAGATCTTGTGGCGGCTTTCCAGCTTGCTGTGCAGTTCATCCAGCGCGGCGCTGGCGGGCATCAGGTGCAGGTTCTCCCAAGGCGTTTCGATGATGAACTCGCCTGTGTCGACCCCACGCACGCTGAATTTGAGCGTGGATTCAAAGAACTCGGCCGCGCCGGGGCCCGGCTCATCGATGACGTCGCCGGCGAGGTAGCGGCTGGAGTTGCCCTGCCGGTCCAGGTCGATCACCAGCGTGCGCTCACCCCGGTGCGCTGCAATGGCGGCCAGATTGCAGGTGATGGTCGATTTGCCGACCCCGCCTTTTTGATTGAATACAACGCGTCGCATCTCCGCTCCTGATGTGGCTGCACAGTGCCAAGCATTTTGCGCGCCATCATCGGTGTGTCGTCGCTGTGTGATGACACCAACCCCATCCCGGATCCATCAGGTGCGTTGCCGCCGAGGGCCGCCCACCCGTTCACACTGCAGCACTGTCCTTCATTCACCACTGCGATGCCTGAAAAATCGATGAAAAAGAGCCTGTCGCCCGGTCGGACCCACCCTTTGCTGCACCGAGGCGTGGGTCTGGCGCTGTGCCTGTTGCTGGTCGGGCCGCTCGCGCGTGCGCAAGTGGATCCGGTGCCGATGGAGGCGCCCGCCAGCGCGCCCGCGGGTCGTGGCTTTGCGGCGGCCGGCGATGGCGTCATCCGCAACATGCTCACCGGCTTGCTCTGGACGGCCACTGACAGCAATGCGGACGTCGACTGGAATCAGGCCCAGCTGCGCTGCAAGGTCCAGGGCGATGCGTGGCGGCTGCCCTCGGTGGCCGAACTGAATTCGCTGTACGACCCAGCAGCCACCGAGACGGTGCGTTGCGGATCCTCAAACTGCAAGGTGCCCAACGGGTTCAAGCTCACCAGCGCACGCCAATGGACGCGCGAGCGCTATGCGGGCGAAGAAGCCTGGAGCATCAGCCTGTCCAAGGGCAACCGCGCCACGGTGTCGGTCCACTACGGGTTCCACATGCGTGCGCTGTGCGTGCGCCAGCCTGATTCCATCAACAACCTGCCGCGCGAGTGACCATGAACCGACTGCTGATCGCCCTGACGCTGTTGATCTGCCCGTTGCTCGGCCACGCGACGGCCGAACCCGGCTTCACCGTGGTGAGCCGGCTCGGCGAGATCGAGATCCGCCAGTACGAGCCCTACGCCGTGGCCGAGGTGGTGATCGACGCGCCGGCCGACGAGGCGGGCAACGCCGGATTTCGGGTGCTGGCGGCCTACATCTTTGGCAAGAACAAGGGCGAGCGAAAACTCGAGATGACCGCGCCGGTGACGCAAACACCGGAGCCGGTGAAGCTCGAGATGACCGCACCCGTCACCCAGACGTCGGCGCCTGGCGGCTTTCGGGTTCAGTTCGTGCTGCCCAAGGGCGTGAGCGCCGAGTCGGCGCCGCAGCCGCTCGACCCCCGCGTTCAGTTGCGCGATGTGCCGGCGACCAAGGTCGCGGTCATCCGCTACACGGGCTTTTGGTCCGACGCCAACTACAACGAGCACCTGAGCGCGTTGCAATCGGCGCTCAAGTCGGCGGGGCTGAGCGCGTCAGGCCCGCCGGTTTACTCGCGCTACGACCCGCCGTGGACCTTTTGGTTCATGCGGCGCAACGAGATCTGGCTGCCGCTAGCCCCGTCGTGATGCGCGTGGCGGCACGGCAGGTTTCACCAGTCGCCTGACCCGCCATCAGAGATGTCGCCGCCCCAGTCGTCGCCGCTGCCGAAATCCACCGGTTCTTGCTGCAGTTCATAGGCCGCCGACGACTGAGCACCAGCGTCATCGAACATGCCCGGAACAAGGCCACCTTGATTCGGCGTTGCAGCTGCGGCGGCCATCGATTCGTGGCTGCCGCCGCTCATCAACTTCTCGGCCAGCATGCCCGCGGCAACACCGCCGGCTGCAGCCAGACCCACGCCGAGCATCCCGCTGCCTTGCTGCGGCATCGCGCCGTAGCCATAGCCGCCACCGGCACCCGGGTAGCCGGCCGGTGCGCCGCCCATGGTCATGGGCATGCCCATGGGGGCCGCCGGTGACTGGCGCCTGAAGGCCGACCAAGCCAGCGCGCCAAAGGCGAGCAGTCCGGCGATCCAGACCCAGCCCGGGATGCCGGAAGACCGCTCAGGCTGCGGAGCCGCTCGCGCGACCATGGCCGGTGCGGCGATGGCGGCAGGCGCTGGCGAGCGGGCCTCACGCTGCTCGCGCTCGAGCAGCGACTGGAATGCCTTGAACTTGGCCGGGTCGGTGAAGCCGATCGCCGGATCGAGCGTGCCGGCCGTGGTCGCCTGGCGTGCCGCCTCGTCGAAGCGCTTGTTGTGCGCCAGGATTTCGGCATAGATGTAGTGGGCGCGCGCGCTCGAGGGCTTGGCGGCAACCACCTCTTCCATCATGGTCTGGGCTTGCACGTAGTTGCCCTTTTGCACCTCGGCCTTGACGGCTTCAAGGCTCGGCAATGCATATGCACCAAAGACGAAGATGCCCAGAGCGGCAGCCACCATCAGCTTGCGAACAGTTGAGAAAAACATGGGTGTGGTGTGTCCGTGAAAGTGGAAACAGGAGCTTCTTGGGTCGGACCGGCCGTGCGGAGTTCCGTACCCTGCTAAAAAAGGGCCGACGGTCGCGCCCGGTATCCAGCCGACTCCCACATGGGGCCGGATCAAGCGTTCGGCAAGTGTCGACCCGTTCAAGGTTGCCGGCGTGGTCCGCCCCCGTGGGCATGACGAATTCACGCGTCTTGCATCAAAAGTCGTGAAACCGGTGCACGGCCGCGCTGCGTTGCGCGTTGACTGTCACAGCAGG
>CANBSV010000055.1 GCA_947372225.1 Burkholderiales bacterium
AGCGTGGGGGCGTCTGGCTCGAAGCCGAACTCCTGCAGGTGCTGGCGCGACAGCCTGTTCATCTTGTTGATGGTCTCGATCATGTGCACCGGGATGCGGATCGTGCGCGCCTGGTCAGCGATCGAGCGTGTGATGGCCTGACGGATCCACCACGTCGCGTAGGTCGAGAACTTGTAGCCGCGGCGGTATTCGAACTTGTCGACCGCCTTCATGAGGCCGATGTTGCCTTCCTGGATCAGGTCAAGGAACTGCAGGCCGCGGTTGGTGTACTTCTTGGCGATCGAGATCACGAGGCGCAAGTTGGCCTCGATCATTTCCTTTTTCGCATCGCGTGAGGCCTTCTCGCCCTCGTTCATGCGCTTGTTGATTTTCTTGAGATCGTCGAGCGGCACGACCGCGCGGGCTTGCTGGTCGGCGAGCTTCTTTTGCAGCTCTTGCACCGGTGGCAGGTGGCGGGCCAGCACGGCGCTGTAAGGCTTGCCGGCAGCCACCTCCTTTTCTGCCCACTTGAGGTTCAGGATGTTGGGCGGGAAATTCTTGATGAAGTAATCCTGCGGCATGCCGCACTTGTCGACCAGGATCTTGCGCAGCTCGCGTTCGTAGCGGCGCACGTCGTCGACCTGCGAGCGCAGCAGGCCGCAGAGCTTCTCGATCGTCTTGACCGTGAAACGGATCGTCATCAGTTCGGTGCTGATGGCTTGCTGGGCGCGGCTGTAGGCCGCCGACTCGTAGCCTTCCTTTTCGAAGGCCTTGCGCATCTTGTCGAAGTTGATCCGCAGGTTGTCGAACTTGGCCAAGGCCTGCGTCTTGAGTTCCTCGAGCTTCTTCGTCAGTGCCCGGCTGCCGCCGTTGCCGTCGTCGTCGTCTTCCTCGTCAAAGAAGTCCACGTCTTCTTCGGCGACGTAGTCGTCGGCTTCGCCTTCGGAGACGAAACCATCAACGACCTCAGAGATGGTCATTTCCGCAGCCCCGATACGCTCTGCGTAGACGAGGATCTCGGCGATCGTGGTGGGCGACGCGCTGATCGCCTGCATCATCGATTGCAGGCCGCCTTCGATGCGCTTGGCGATCTCGATTTCGCCTTCTCGCGTGAGCAACTCGACGGTGCCCATCTCGCGCATGTACATGCGCACCGGGTCCGTCGTGCGGCCGAATTCGGAGTCGACCGTCGACAGCGCAGCTTCAGCCGCTTCCTCGGCTTCTTCCTCAGTCGCGGTGGTGGTTCCTCCGCCAGCGATCAACAGCGTGGCCGCGTCGGGCGCTTGCTCATAAACCGCGATGCCCATGTCGTTGAGCATCGACACGATGGCCTCGAGGATTTCGGCATCGACAAGTTTTTCGGGCAGGTGGTCGCTGATTTCCTGGTGCGTCAGGAAGCCGCGTGTCTTGCCCATCTTGATGAGCGTCTTGAGTTCCTGGCGACGCTTGGCGACTTCTTCTTCCGACAGAGCCGTTTCGTCGAGACCGAACTCGCGCATCAGTGCGCGTTCCTTGGCCTTCGAGACTTTCATGCGCAGCGGCTTGGCCTTGGCCTTCGCGTCGAGGTCTTCCGCGCCTTCGACAACTCCAGCGTCGACTTCGGTTTCGGGATCGCCTTCAAGGTCGGCTTCGACGTCAGAAAAGTCTTCGTCGGCGAGCTCGACTTTTGGCTTGCCTGCAGCCTTTGTCGTCTTGGTGGGCTTGCGTCCGCGCTTTGCACCGGTGGCCTCAACAGGCTTGTCGGCTGAAGGCTTCTTCGCAGCAGCCGTCTTTTTGGCGGCGCCCGCTTTCAGCGAGTCATCGGTGCCCGATGCGGCTGCCTTCGCGGTCACTGCGGGCTTCTCGGCCGAAACCGGCGCGCTCTTCTTTGCGGTCATGCATATCCTCAGGTGGTTGGCGGGTCAGCGACCCAGCCTATGAAAATAGCGCCGGAGCTCTCTTCCGGCAAGACAGTTGATCAGTGAATTCCGGGGACGGTCAGAACCGCTCAAAACTCCGCACCGACCTCCGTCCAGTTGACGGACCGACAGACAAGACCGTCTGCGATTCAGATCGGAAAAGTCGAGCGGCTTTGAGGGATTTCTCGGTCACGTTGAGTGGCGGCCCTCAGATGCGCGTCGGTGGCGACCGTGTGCGATCTGACAGATCGGATTATACCGGCCTGTGCTCGCCCCCCCCCCAGTGCTGACGAGACTCATCGGCTCACCCCCGCTTCACCATTGAAGCGGGGTGGACTGGGCCAGCTTGGCGCGCAGGAGGGTTCTGCTTTGCAGCAACTCAGCTCGGCGGATCTGGATATCCGGGGACACCATCTCCGATTCGAAAAGCAGGCTCAGTTCGTTGTCGACATCGCGCAGCCGCAAGTGATTCAGCACCAGTTCAAGTTGGTGTTTCAGATCCGTCGCGGCCTCCGGCGCATGGAAGTTGGAGATGCGTTCGATCACGCTCATGGCCTGCTCATCGACTTGCGCGTCCAGCGCGACCTCATTCGAAAGCGATTCGCAAGACAGTGCACCTTGCTCATGAAGCGTTCGCTCAAAACTGCTGAACAAAGAGCCGTAGGGAACCGTCTGATCGGCCAGCAGATCGTGCGCATCGCTGTCCATCTCCCACCAAAGCTCAGGGCGTTGCATCAGCAGCCACAGTGCTCGATCGAGATGGTTGGCGGCGCCTTGTCTCACCTTGCGCGCCAGACGCGGCGCGCGAGGTTCGCTGCGCCGGTTGGGCGCGCGCTCGCCACTTCCGGCGACTTGCCAAAGCTGAGCCAGTTCGTTGGCGTCAAGCCGCGACTCCACAGCGAGATCACCGAGCAACTGTCGCTTGAGCGCACCTTCAGGCAGTGCGGACCACAGCGGGCGGGCCAGCGCAAGAAAGCGCGCGCGGCCCTCGGCTGAAGTCATGTCGCAGCCTTCTTGCGCGACGCTGATGAGCTGTCGCGACAAGGGAACTGCCTGCTGCACGCATTGCTCGAAACCGTCGGTTCCGAACTCGCGCACGTAGGAGTCCGGATCGTGTTCGGTGGGCAAAAACAAGAAGCGCACGTTGCGGGTGTCCGTCGCGTGCGGCAACGCTGCTTCGAGCGCGCGTCCGGCTGCGCGGCGCCCGGCGCTGTCGCCGTCGAAGCTAAATACCACCGACTCCGTGAAGCGAAACAGCTTTTGAACGTGCTCCGCTGTGCAGGCGGTGCCCAGGGTGGCCACCGCATTAGGAAAGCCCAGTTGCGCTAGCGCCACCACATCCATGTACCCCTCGACCACCAGGACATAGCCGCGCTGTCGTATCGCGCTGCGTGCCTCAAACAGGCCGTAGAGCTCGCGGCCCTTGCTGAACACGGGCGTCTCTGGCGAGTTGAGGTACTTCGGCTCCCCCTGATCGAGCACCCGTCCGCCGAACCCGATCACATCGCCTTGCACCGAACGGATCGGGAACATGATGCGATCGCGGAAGCGGTCATATCGCTTGACGTCGCCGCCGTCCTGCTCACTGGGTTGCGAGATGACCAGCCCGCATTCTTCGAGCAGGGGGTCGTCGTAGTGTGCGAATGCGCTGGCCAGCGCACGCCAGCCTTCAGGCGCATAGCCCATGGCAAACCGGGCAGCGATCTCTCCGCTCAGTCCCCGGCCCTTGAGGTAATCCACAGCTCGCGGGCTCCCCTTGAGCTGCTTTCGGTAGTGGTCGCCGGCCTTGGCCAGAACATCGCTGAGCGTGCTTTGACGCTCCTTGAGCTTGCTGTGGCGCTCGCGCTCTTCGTCCGAGCGTTCGTCTTGCGGCACAGCGAGCCCGACACCTTGCGCCAGTTCGGCAACGGCGTCCACGAAACCCATGCCCAAATGCTCCATCAGAAAACCGATGGCATTCCCGTGGACGCCGCAGCCGAAGCAGTGGTAGGTCTGGCGAGACGGGCTGACCGCAAAACTTGGCGATTTTTCCCCGTGAAAGGGGCACAAACCCATGTGGTTCGCGCCCGCTTTTCGCAGCGTCACGTGTCGACCCACCACCTCAGCAATGTCTACACGACTGAGCAGATCCTGGAGGAATGACGGGGGAATCACTCGTCCAGTTTAGCGGTCACCCCTACGGGGCTGGCCGCCAGCTTGAGCTGGCCAGCGATGGGCGCCAAGGACCTCATGAATGGGTCCCAGCGAGGTGGACTTGGCGCGGTCTGAAACGGCGTCAGACCTTGAATTCTTCGATCTTCCGTCCGCTTTCGAGCGCCGCTTTGAGCCACTTGGGTTGCAAGCCGCGACCGCTCCAGGAGTCGCCGGTGGCACTGTTTCTGTATTTCGCTGCGACCTTGCCGCCCTTGGCTGAACTGGCTGCACGAACCGGTGCTTTCGAGGAGATATCTGCCACCGTCAGGCCATATTCCTGCATCAAGGCCTTGACCTTGGCAATTGCGTTGGAAAGCTCCTCCCGGCGGGTCGATTCGATTTCCTTTTCGAGAGCGGCCTTGCGATCCAGCAATTCTTTTAGTGACGACATGGACTAATCCTTTCATGCATCGATTAATGAAGTCCGACCTGACGCCGCGTATTACAGACGCGCATCCATCAAAGTCGAACCTAATTATAAGTGCATCGGAAAGAGATTTTTAATATCCAGGAAATCCGTTAGGCCGAGGTGTCTAAATACCATGATTTCTGGATCTTGAGGAATCGATCAAGGCGTTGGAGGCACAAAACCGGCGGGCTGTTCGGCCCCGCCGCCAAAGAAGAAATTCTCCATCTGCCGAGCGAGATATTGACGCGATCTCAGATCTGCAAGATTGAGCCGGTTTTCGTTGACCAGCATCGTTTGATGTTTCATCCACAACTGCCATGCTTCCTTGCTGACTTCGTTATAGATGCGCTTACCCAGATCGCCAGGGTAGGGCGCGTAGTCGAGGCCTTCGGCTGACTTCTTGAGATGTATGCATTCGACAGTTCGTGACATGTAGAAACTCCCGGAATTAGGTTTTTAGGCGTCGTGCGAACAGCTCGAGACCGTCGCCTCTGAAATTCAAACCAAAGGCTTGACCAGAACCTGCGAGCGTCGGTTCCAGTTGTATTTTCGCTGGCGCGCCTCAGGCAGCCAGTCTGGACTGGCGGGCTCGAAGCCTCGCTTGAGAAACCAGTGCATGGTTCGCGTGGTCAGCACGAAGATGCTTGTCAGTCCTTGGCCACGGGCGCGTTGTTCGATGCGTTTGAGGATGCGTTCGCCATCACCTTGACCCTGAACGCTCTCGGACACGGTCAGCGCCGCCATTTCGCCGGTGTGTTTTTCAGGATATGGATAAAGCGCCGCGCACCCAAATATCACGCCGTCGTGTTCGATCACGGTATAGAAATCGATATCGCGTTCGATTTCAGTGCGATCTCTTTTGACCAACGTCCCGTCATTCTCGAAAGGCTCAATCAGCTGCAGGACACCACCCAGATCATCCGCAGTGGCTTCGCGAAGGCTTTCGAGTTTCTCATCGACGATCATGGTGCCCACGCCATCGTGAGTGAATGATTCGATCAGCAACGAACCATCCACGCAAAATGGAATGATGTGGACGCGATCGACGCCATTCTTGCTGGCCTTGATGGCGTGCTGCAAATAAAAAGCGGTGTCGGTGGGTTGTTGCGGATTGGGCAGCGAGGCCAGAAGTTTTTCGGCGTCCGCCAGCGTGAGTTCGCGATCAATGTCGGTTTGCGAATCGTTGCTGTCGAGTGGTATTCCTTTGACCTCGGTCACATAAATCAACTTGTCGGCCTGCAACGCAATGGCGGCGCTGGCGGCGACGTCTTCCATGCTGAGATTGAAGGCTTCTCCCGTGGGCGAAAACCCGAACGGCGACAGCATTACCAGCGCACCGAATTCAACCGCGCGGCGGATGCCCACAGCGTCGATCTTTCGCACCAAGCCGGTGTGAATGAAGTCCACTCCGTCGACGATGCCGATCGGCCTGGCGGTGATGTAGTTGCCCGACACGACGCGGATCTGGCTGCCTGACATCGGCGTGTTGGGCAGGCCCTGCGAGAACGCCGCTTCGATCTCGTAACGCAGTTGCCCGGCGGCTTCTTGAGCGCAGTCAAGCGCCAGCGCATCAGTCACCCGCATGCCGTGACTGAAGTTCGAGGCGTGGCCCTTGGCCAGCAACTGCTCTTCGACCTGCGGCCTGAAGCCATGCACGAGCACGACTTTGATGCCCATCGCGTGGAGCAGCGCCAGATCTTGAGCGAAGGCGTTGAGCTTGCCCGCTGCGATCAACTCGCCAGCGATGGCGACGACGAACGTCTTGCCGCGATGGGCGTGGATGTACGGGGCCACCGAGCGGAACCAGGGAACAAACGTGTGCGGGAAGACCAGGCTCATCTCGGGGCTTTGAAATAATGATTCATTTTGCATGAAGGCCCGATGACGACTACTTCGCGAACACGGTCGTTGACGGTGGCCAATGCGGTTCCCGAAATCACCTTTCCGGCCTCGCTGCCGGTTTCTGCTCGGCGAGACGACATCGCCGCTGCGCTGCTTGCTCACCAGGTGGTGATCGTGTGTGGCGAGACCGGCTCCGGCAAGACCACGCAGTTGCCGAAGATCGCGATGTCACTCGGGAGGGGACGAGGCGCGGGAGGCCGCGGGCTGATTGGCCACACCCAGCCTCGCCGAATCGCCGCATCCAGCGTGGCCAAGCGCATCGCGCAGGAGCTCAACTCGCCGCTCGGTGACGTGGTTGGTTTCAAGGTCCGGTTTCAGGATCGGTTGTCGCCGGGGGCAACCGTGAAGCTGATGACCGACGGCATCTTGCTTGCCGAAACGCAGAGCGATCCGTTACTGCGGGAATACGACACCCTCATCATCGATGAAGCCCACGAGCGCAGTCTGAACATCGACTTCCTGCTGGGGTATTTGCGACAGATATTGCCTCGCAGGCCTGACCTGAAGGTGATCGTCACGTCGGCCACCATCGATGCCGATCGGTTCGCGCAGCACTTTGCCGGCGCACAGGGCCCGGCCCCGGTGATCCAGGTGTCTGGCCGGTTGTTTCCCGTCGAGCAGCGGTTTCGTCCGTTTGAAGAGAGCCGCGAATACGGCTTGAATCACGCCATCGCCGATGCGGTGGACGAGTTGTGGGCGAGCGGCGGCGCCAGCAGCGGCGGCGATGTGCTCGTGTTTTTGCCCGGAGAACGCGAGATCCGCGATGCGGCCGATCACTTGCGCCGCCACCATCCGCCCGGCGTCGAGGTCCTGCCGCTGTTCTCGCGGCTGAGTCAGCAGGAGCAGGACCTGATCTTCGAGCCACACAGTGCTCGTCGCATCGTGCTGGCGACCAATGTGGCGGAGACCTCGCTGACCGTGCCCGGCATCCAGTACGTGATCGACACCGGCACCGCACGGGTCAAGCGTTACAGCTACCGCAACAAGGTCGAGCAGTTGCAGATCGAGCCGACCAGCCAGGCCGCGGCCAACCAGCGCGCGGGTCGCTGCGGGCGGGTGAGCAACGGCATTTGCATCCGCCTGTATGACGAAAAGGATTTCGCCGGCCGGCCGAGATTTACCGACCCTGAAATCATGCGTTCGTCCCTGGCCGGGGTGATCCTGCGAATGAAATCCCTCCGGTTGGGGCTGGTCGATGAGTTTCCGTTCATCGAGCCACCGCCGCGTCGTGCGATTGCCGATGGGTACCAGTTGCTGGCCGAACTCGGCGCGGTCGATGAGTTCAATGAACTCACGCCGATGGGCGAGTCGTTGGCCCGGTTGCCACTTGACCCGCGTGTGGGCCGCATGATCCTGGAAGCGCGTGACCGTCAGGCGCTCACCGAGGTGCTCATCGTGGCCAGCGCGATGAGCGTGCAAGACGCCCGTGACCGCCCGCTCGAGGCGCAGCAGGCCGCCGATGCGGCGCACAAAAAATTCGATGACGAGCGCTCGGAATTTCTGGGTGACCTCAAGCTGTGGAAATGGCTGGAAGCCGTGCGAGGCGCGGGCGGCTCCGGACACACCGGTGAACACAAGCTCAGCGTGCGCAAGCAAGAGCAGTTGCTGCGTGAGAACTTCATCTCGCCGAGGCGCGTGCGCGAGTGGCGCGACATCCATTCGCAGCTGCTCACCGTGGTGGCCGAGCAAGGCTGGCGCCTCAATGCGTCGCCGGCCACGTATGAGCAGTTGCATCTGTCGTTGCTGGCGGGGCTGCTGGGCAACATCGGCGTCAAGAGCGACGAGGACGAGTGGTACCTCGGCGCGCGTGGCATTCGCTTTTATCGCCATCCGGGCGTCAATCTGTCGAAAAAGCCCGGCCGCTGGATCGTGGCTGCCGAACTGGTGGATACGGCCCGGCTTTACGGGCGCGGCATCGCCGGCATCGAGCCGCAGTGGCTGCCGCAGATTGCCGCCCACGTGATCAAGACACAGTTGCTCGAGCCTCACTGGGAAAAAAAGGCCGCCGAAGTGATCGCGCTTGAGCGCGCCACGCTGTACGGCCTTGTGGTCTACAACAACCGCCGCGTGAATTTCGGGCTGGTGAACCCGGCCGAGGCGCGTGAAATCTTCATCCGAGAAGCGTTGGTTGGTGGCGAGTGGGAAACCCGGTTGCCGTTCGTCGCGGCCAATCGAAAGCTCATTGCTCAGGTTGAGGAACTCGAGCACAAGTCGCGCCGGCAGGATGTACTGGTCGACGACGAGTTGATCTATGCGTTCTATGACCAGCAGCTGCCTGCTGATGTCTGCAGCGGCACCACGCTGGAGCGCTGGTACCGCGAAGAAATCCGGCGCCAGCCCAAGCTGCTGGTGCTCACGCGCGATGAGCTGATGCGTCACGAGGCCGCCGGCATCACGACGGCCTCGTTTCCGAAGACATTGCGTCTGGGTGGCGTTGACTGCGCAGCGAGCTACCTGCACGAGCCCGGCGACGCGAAGGACGGCATCACGGTTACCGTGCCCATCTATTCGCTCAATCAGGTCAGCGACGAGCGATGCGAGTGGCTGGTACCTGGGATGCTCAAAGACAAGGTGGTGGCGCTGCTCAAGACGCTGCACCAGCGGCCGCGCTCGCGCCTCGTGCCCTTGCCTGAGTACGCTGACACCTTCATCGCTGCAGTCGACGCCGCTCACGGCTTTGGCAGCGGGAGCCTGATCGATGCGCTGCTGCGGCACGTGCGCGACAAGACGCAGCTCGATGTGAAGCGCGCCGACTTCAAGCCCGAGCAGTTGCCAACTCATCTGTTCATGAACTTCCGCATCGTCGATGACAACGGTCGTCAGTTGGGTACCGGACGCAATTTGTCGGCGCTGAAGACCGAATTGGGCGGGCAGGCACGCTCCGCATTTCAGGCGCTGGCGCAGCTGAAAACGCCTGGCGCTGCAGCCGTCGCGTCAGATCTGAAGGCCACGGCGGCTCGCCGCGGCAGTCCCGAGCCCGCTTGTGGCGAGGGGCAGGCTGGACACGGCTCCGCATCGCCGGCAACGGCGGCACCGGCCGTGGAGTTGTTCACCGACTGGACGTTTGGCGAACTGCCCGAACTGCTGGAAGTGCGCCGCGGCGGACAGACGATGGTGGGCTTCCCAGCCTTGATCGATCGCGGGAGTGCCGTTGCAATCGAGGTGTTCGACGAGCCGGGGGTGGCGGCGCTGCGCCACCGAGAGGGACTGCGTCGGCTGGTTGCTCTGCAGATCCGTGACGCGTTGAAGTACCTGGAAAAGAACATCCCGGAACTGCAGAAGATGTCGGTGCTGTTCATCAGCCTCGGGTCGGCCGATGAGTTGCGCGAGCTCATCATCGGCCTGGCCATAGATCGCGCTTTTCTGGCCGATCCGTTGCCCACCGAGCCGATGGCTTTCAAGCGCCGCCTCGAAGAAGGTCGAGGTCGGCTGACTTTGATCGCCAACGAGATCGCTCGCATGGCGCTGCTGGTGCTGGTCGATCACGCTGCTGCGCAGCGCAAGCTCAAGGATTCGCGCGTACCCAAGGAGGTGTCCGACGACATCGCGGCCCAACTTTCTCGGCTGGTGCCCAAGCGGTTCCTGGCGGTGACGCCGTGGCCGCAACTGGCCCACTTGCCTCGCTATTTGAAGGGCGTCGTGATGCGCCTTGACAAGTGGCGCGCCGACTCGGCCCGCGACGCCGCCAGGTTGTCCGAGTTGCGCCCGATCGAGCAGCGCTACTTGCGGCTGGCGATGGAGCGCAAGGGCGTTTCAGACACGAGACTTGATGAGTTCCGCTGGCTGCTCGAAGAACTGCGCATCAGCTTGTTTGCTCAGGAGTTGCGCACTCCGCAACCTGTGAGCGTGAAGAGGCTGGAGAAGGTCTGGGCGCAGATGTCCCAATGAGTCCCGGCGACGCTGCGCCTGTCGAAGAATCAATTTGTTTCTGAAAAACGTCGCAGCGAGGCTCGGGCTGTCATTTGGCGGCTTAGAATCTTGGTCTTCGGGGCGTAGCGCAGCCTGGTAGCGCACCTGGTTTGGGACCAGGTGGTCGTGAGTTCGAATCCCACCGCCCCGACCAATTTCAGATCTTCGCCCGTCACGTATGCGGGGCTTTCGAGGGACTCGGTGCCCGGCCTTGGCGCTGGTTTCGCCATTGAGTAAAACGCCAGGCTCTTGTTTTATGGTGGCGGTAGCTCAACCGGATAGAGCACCAGCCTTCTAAGCTGGGGGTTACAGGTTCGATTCCTGTCCGCCGCGCCCTGATTGCTCAGCACACTGGCCACCCTGACCCACATGGTTTCTACCTCAGGCGCTACGCACCTTTCGGTGAGGTCACGATGTTTCAGTCAGTGAGGCGCTGGTTGTCTCTGGGGCCGCTGGGAGCCAGTAGCTCCGGCTTTTCCGCTGTGGAAGCGTGGGCAGTTCGCGCAGGCTTTGTATTTCGCAAGGCACAAGACCGAAGCCGGTTTTTGATCGAAACGACATCGAACGGCTTCGAACTGCGCATGGAGTGGGGGCCGTCTCAGCGCAGTTACATCGAGCCCAGTGAGTTGCGCATGCGCATGGACCTGAGCCTTCCGGGTATTGTGCAGATGCTGGTACTCAACCTGGCTTTGATGGAGCAGCTCGAGGCCGAAACCTTCGAGCGCTACACGCAGTCCGCTCAAACCATGATCGATATCTCTACCCCCGAAGAGATGCGCTGGTTGGCCATGTTTCCCAAGGTGGACCTGTCGTTCGACAAGGGGCTGCGTGCAAATTTCTGTGCGCTCGGCGCGGATCCTGCGCTGACGCTGGAATGGATCAAGGGCGGGCTGGCGTCTCAGCTGGACCAAGCTTCACAGGGCCTGTTGAAAGGTGATACCCCCTTTGTTCTGATGACCATGCGCGGCAAGATGTATTTGCGCATGCAACTGGCTGAGCCCTCACCTTTGGCATTGACGCAATGTCTGGAGTTGTTTGACTCCGCGGTTCAGGCCGTACAGAGTCTGACAGGACAAATGCCGCCAGGGCATTCCGAATGGGCTTCCACGGCGAGCACCGCCTGGCAGACGAACACCCAACTCGATGATCCCGAGGATCCCCTTCAACGGTAGGCACCGGCACGCTGTGGCTCCGGGTGCCTTGTCGATGCCGTAATTGAAATCCCAACCATTTAGGAGCGATCGGGCTCAGGGGAGCATCTGGGTTCCTGGCTGCGTCTGCATGTTCTTTCGATTTGTGGGTGTGTTTCCGGTCGTTTCAGGAACCCCGTGCTAGAGTCATTTCGTGACACTTTCTTCATGAGCATGCTCAATAAATTCGCGGTTTTTGTCGTCGGTGCGGTAGCAGCCTTGTACGCCCAGTGCAGCCTTGCTGTGGGATTTGGGCGTGCAAGCCACTCCACGTCGCTGGGGCAAGCGCTTGAAATGGTGGTGCCGGTTATCGCCGACAGCACAGAGCAACTGACGAATGATTGCCTGTCTGCTGAGGTGCTCGTGGGCGACACCCGGCTGCATCCCTCCACGGTGCGGTCTCGTCTTGACTGGCTTGGGGATTCAGGCGTACGCGTGTTGCGGGTCTTGACCAGTTCGCGTATCGATGAACCCGTTGTGACAGTGACGGTGGGTGTGGGCTGCCCACCCCGCCTGACGCGTCAGTTCGTCCTGTTCATTGACCCGCCCGCTGCAGGATTGGATCCTGTCATCACCGCTCCTTTGGTGTCGCCTTCTGAAACCGTTCAGATCGCTTCTGGCACTGTTGGCATTTCCGGTGCTCCGGAGGCGCCAGCCAGTGCGCCCGCGGAAGCGTCGCCGGCGATGCCCCCCGTTTCTGTGGCGAACGACGAGAGGCCGAGCGCACGCGCCTCCCATGCCCCGAAATCCTCGCGCAAGCATCCGAAACGTGTCCGCGCTCCAGCAACGGCAGGTGTTGCTGCGTCAGGCGGTGATGCGGTGGCTCTGGTGGGCAAGGCCGCGGTTTCGAAGTCGGTGCCTGAAACACGTCATGCAGCCCGCCTTCAACTTGAGCCCGATGCAAGACCTGGCTCGGCTGTGCATGTAGCAGCCTCGGCTGCTGGATTGGCGGCATCGGCAGCCAGCGCAGCCGATGCCGCCGCCTCTGAGGCTGAGGCCGCAGCTCAGCGACAGCGAGAGGCCTTGGAATCGCTGCAAAAGCAAATGGAAACGCTCAAGGCTCAGGCAGAGGCCTCCAACAGAAGCATCTTGCAGATGCAGTCAAGCTTGAGGGAAGCCGGTGAAGTTTCGAACTGGTGGATCTACGTTTCCAGCATGCTCGCGGCTGCTGTTGTCGCTTTGCTGGTGTGGGTGGCATGGCTGCTGAGGCAGCGAGCAGCCGCAGCAAAGGCGGGCGCCTGGTGGAACGCCGAATCTCAGCGCGCACCTTTGGACGACACGCGCGGTCGGGCTGGTGCCAGTGGCAAGGCAACCCCTGGCCCCGACAGCGTGCAGGAGTCATCCCGGTGGGACTCAGGTGTCGTTGTGCCCGATACCGCGGTGGGGGTGTTGACGGACTTTGATCCGAAGCGAACTTTCGCAGACGAAGCACCAACGTCTACCGGATTTGATACGCCACGCACTGCGGATGAAAACCTTTCCAAGCAGGGGTTCGCACCCCTTTTGACCGCCGACGAACTGATTGATCTGGGTCAGCAGGCGGAATTTTTTGTTGCGCTGGGGCAGGATGATTCGGCGGTTGATTTGTTGGAACGTCACCTGCCAGACTCCGGCGGTGGTGGAGCCTGGCCCTACTTGAAGTTGCTTGAGATTTACCGCCGCAAGTCAGACCGAGTTGCTTTCGACCTGGTATGCGAGAAATTCGAAAGGCGCTTTGGTGTTTCGCCGGCGGCCTGGCTTGCCCCGTCAATCGCCGGGAAGTCTTTGGACGCCTACAGTGAGGTCGTCCGGCGAATTGAAGCCGTCTGGGCAGAACCCGATCAGGCGATGAGTCTGATTGAAACGCTGATGATCCAAGGAGACGCGGACTCGAAATTCTTCGATCTGGCTGCGATGGTGGACTTGGAGTCGTTGTACCTGCTAGCGAGGTCGTTGCGGGTCCCGGCGCAGCCCGAAGCGGGTTCGGTGGATTTGCTACTTCCACTCGATTCACGAGGAAGCGAGCCATCCCGTGACC
Organism: Burkholderiales bacterium; assembly: GCA_947372225.1. Lineage (GTDB taxonomy): Bacteria > Pseudomonadota > Gammaproteobacteria > Burkholderiales > Burkholderiaceae_C > PBB1. The sequence continues at coordinate 13,498 of CANBSV010000055.1, forward strand.
TCCCCCTTCAGGTGGGTCCGGCAGAGGAGCCCAAGGTGGACTTCAATCTGGAACTTCAGCGCCCCGACGAGGAACCGGGAAGTCTCAAGTGAACGGACTCTGGCCACGTGGCCTTGTCTGCGTTTCGACCGACTAAGGCTACGACGAACTGGACGGACCGGTAATGCTGCGGCTGATCAGGGCGCGGCTCAGTCGGTCCGACACCATTTCGGCGAAAACGTAGACAAAGTTGCGCAAATAAGCCCCTCGCTTGAACGCGATTCGAGCGACGTTCTGTCCAAACAAGTTGCCCGCCGGCCGCCATACCAAGTCTGAGCCCGGTGGGTCGTCTCGCACGGCCATCTCGGCCACGATGCCGATGCCCAAGCCCAAGCGCACATAGGTCTTGATCACATCGGAGTCGATGGCCTCGAGGACGATGTTGGGTTTCAGCCGACGTGACTCGAATGCCTGATCGATGCGGGTGCGCCCCGTGAACGTGGGGTGATATGAGATCAGGGGCTCCAGGACCAAGTGCTCCAGCGTCAACCGCTCGACTTGTGCCAGCGGATGATTGGCTGGCATCACCACCACGTGCTGCCATTCGTAGCAGGGCAGGGTGACCAATTCGTCGAAACGGTCTAGCGACTCGGTGGCCAGACCGACCTCTGCCACCTCCTCGATGAGCATGCGCGCCACCTGTTGCGGATTGCCTTGGTGGAGGCTGACGTTGACCTTTGGGAAACGCTTGCGCAGCCTCGCCACCGGCTCAGGAAGCACGTAACGGGCTTGCGTGTGGGTGGTGGCAATCGACAACATCCCGGCGTCCTGGTTTGAAAATTCATCGCCGATTCGCTTGAGGTTGTTGACCTCACGCAAGATGATTTCGATGGACTTCAGCACCTCCAGTCCAGGTTCTGTGACGCGACGCAAGCGCTTGCCGTGGCGCGCGAAGATGTCGACGCCCAGTTCTCCTTCGAGCTCCAAAATGGCTTTGGAAACCCCAGGCTGTGAGGTGAATAAGGCCTTGGCTGTGTCCGTCAGGTTGAGCTTCTGACGAACCGCCTCCTGAACGAATCTGAACTGATGAAGGTTCATGCACTGAGGTCCTTGAGGCCTTGCAACGCTGCATCTGCCATGGCCGAGATGACCGCCTCAGTTTCCCCAATCGAAGGCCGGACGCTCCATGACACATCAGGGTGAGCCTGACGCAACTCATCAAGCAGCAGTGGCAGGTCTTTGCGCACGTGACCTCCCGTTCCTAGAAATAGCGGTACCACCTGAACCTGTGTGCAACCGAGCGCCGCAAGTTCATGGCCGGCCTGCACCAGACCCGGCGTCATGAATTCGAGAAATGCCAATGACACCGACGCATCGGGAGCCCTCTCCCGCACCCGTTCCTTCACGGCCTCGAACGGACGTGCCCAGTTGGGATCGCGGGCCCCGTGGCAAAAAAGCAGGACACCCGCCCTCATCGAAAACGAACCAGCCATGCGAAGGCCACCATCGACATCAACAGGAAAAGGGCCCCGGGCGCGGCAGCCACCAGCCAAGGCGTCCAGTTTTGTAGCAACCCCAGGTGACCCGACAGGCTATTGAGCAGCATGAAGCTGATGCCCAGCATGATGCCGCCAAACACCTTGAGGCTGATCCCCCCTGATCGGGCGTGGAGATAGGCGAACGGCAGGGCCAAGCCAACCATCACCAAACAGGCAAAAGGGTAGAAGGCCCTCTTCCAGAACTGGATTTCATAGGCTTGGATCGCTTGCGCGTTGGTGTCGAGGTGGGCGATGAACCGCCACAACTCGAAGGTCGACATGGTGTCCACTGGAAGCAGGGCAGACGACACGACGTCTGCGGTCAGTCCCCCATCCCAGCGCCACCCGTCCCGGCGTTCCGTCAGTACCCGAGGTGCTGAAGACCCATTTCCTGGAACCCAACTTGTGATGTCGACTTTGGATAGCTGCCATACCGAAGAGGCCTCTATCGTTCCGGACTCCGCCGTGATTCGACGGACCATCAACCCTTGTGCGTCGAACTCAAAAATCTTGACATCGAGCAACTCACCCTGCCGTCCAGTTCGTGCAACGTGGATGGAATAAGAACGTTCTCCCTCATCTGTCGTGCGGCGGTCCTTGAGCCAGATGCCGGAGCGGCCGAGGGCAGATCCCCCGCGAACGAGCGATTTCAACTGGACGGCACGGCTTTCCGACAGTGGCGCGACGTAGTCGCCCACCACAAAGGTCAGCAGGCCGAACGCCACACCAAGGGTCGCCAGCAGGCGCAGTGCGCGCCCCGGGCCAAGTCCGCCCGTACGCAAGATGGTGAACTCGGACGACTGAGACAGCCGCGACAGCGCGTAAATCGTGCCGATCAGTACCGCGATTGGCGCCAATTCGTAGAAATGAGTCGGTACCGCCAGGAGGCAAGATGCTGCTGCCACGAAGGCTGAATATCCGCGACGTGCCGATTCGGCGATGGCATCTACAAAGTCGATGAAGAAAAAAAGCGACAGGAATGACACCGCCACGAAGGCAACCGACGAAACGATGTCCACATAGAAAAGCCGCCGGACGGTCTTCATGTTGATCGATCGACTAGCGATGGATACACGATCTTGAATGGGGTACGTCGCCAGGCGGCAAGCGCTTTGTCAAAGCCATTGGCTCTATCGCAGATCGCGCTCAAGGTTGGATCGAATAACATCTGTTTCCCCCTTGATGAGCGCCCAATTATGGACTTCCGACACCTTGTTTCTTCGCCCGATGCACTGTCGAAAGTGACAGCGGATGCCCTGCTGCTTGTCGTCCAAGGGCCATTGGCTGATGGGATTCTCGAGGCGCCGCTGGCGTCGCTTCTCGCGGAGGCTGTGAGCGCCGGTGACTTTGAGTTCAAGCCGGGCCGCTCGCTCTACGTGCACCGGCCCGTTGGGATGAAGGTGCCCCGCCTGTTGGTCGTAGGCGCAGCGGCTGGAGGTCTCAAGCCATTCAAGGCTGCTCTTGCCACAGGGCTGGGCCAATTGAAATCGTCGGGTGCCAAGCACATTGCGGTAGCGGTAGCTGATTCAGCTGAACTGACTTCGCTGCACGCGCAGGCGTTTGCCGCCGCAGCTGCCGACGCGGTCTATCTGTATTGCCGGACCAAACCAAGCGCGCCTTCCGCGCCAGCCGTCAGCCGGTTCACCTTGATTTGTGGCAAGGCACAGTCGCGTGACATCGCTGCTGGGCTTCAGCGCGGCGCGGCTATCGCGGCCGGGGTGACTTTGGCGCGGGACTTGGGAAACTGCCCAGGCAATGTCTGCACACCGACCTTTTTGGCTGAACAGGCCAAACGCATGGTCAAGAGCCACGGTTTGAAGGTTGAGGTGCTTGATCGCAAAGCGGTTGAGAAACTGGGCATGGGTGCCTTTTTGGCTGTGGCTCAGGGCTCGAATGAGCCATTGCGCTTCATCGTCGCTCGATATGAGGGCGCCGCCAAGTCTCAGCCGCCGGTTGTGCTCGTGGGTAAGGGCATTACTTTCGACACCGGCGGCATTTCGATCAAGCCATCCGCTGAGATGGACGAGATGAAGTTCGACATGGGCGGAGCGGCGAGCGTTCTTGGAACACTTTGCGCGCTGGCTGAGATCAAGCCCAAGATCAATGTCATTGGCATCATCCCCACATGCGACAACATGCCCAGCGGCAAGGCGGTCAAGCCCGGGGATGTGGTCACCAGCCTTTCTGGTCAGACCATCGAGATCCTCAACACAGATGCCGAGGGTCGGCTGATCTTGTGTGATGCGCTCACTTACGCCGAGCGCTTTAAACCGGCCGTCGTGGTGGACATTGCCACCCTGACCGGCGCATGCGTGATCGCTCTCGGGCACCACCGCTCTGGTTTGTTCACGTCGGATGATGCGCTTGCCGCTGAATTGCTCAATGCGGGCGACGCGGTGTTGGACCCCTGCTGGCGCATGCCGCTGGACGACGAGTACGGCGAGGGGCTGAAGAGCAGTTTCGCCGACGTGGGTAATGTCGGACCACGTGCCGGCGGGTCGATCACGGCCGCGATGTTCTTGAAGCGTTTTACCGGCAAGTACCGCTGGGCACATCTGGATATCGCGGGCACTGCTTGGAAGTCCGGTGCGGCCAAGGGTGGTACGGGGCGCCCTGTGGCGCTGCTGACACACTTCGTGTTGTCTCAGGTCAAGTGAAGCGTTAACGATGACCGAGGTCGAGTTTCACGTCAACGTTGCCGACCGTCTGCAGTACGCATGCCGGTTGTTGCGCAAGGCGTCTCGCAAGGGCGTGGGCGTCGCTGTGACTGGCCCGTCTGTCGTGCTCAACGAACTAGACCGGCATCTCTGGAGCTTCGACGCTGAAGAGTTCGTCCCGCACGTCCGAGTGAGCGCTGCCGCTG
>CANBSV010000056.1 GCA_947372225.1 Burkholderiales bacterium
TCGATCGCCTCGCTGGCCGCCGTGGAAAGCGCCCGGGTGCACCTGGCGCTGCCGGCGCAAAACGGGTTCTTCCGCGAGCAGCAAAAGCCCAGTGCGTCGGTGGTTCTGACACTGCACGCCGGGCGCACGCTGGACAACGGTCAGGTTGCCGGCATCGTGCATCTGGTGTCGAGCAGCGTTCCTGACATGAGCCCGAAGGCCGTGAGCGTGCTCGACCAGACGGGCGCGCTCATTTCCTCGCCGCCAGAAGGCGGCCAGCAAGCCGGACTCGATGCGCAGCAGTTGCAATACATCGCGCAGATCGAACAGGGCTACACCAAGCGCATTGCCGAGTTGCTCGAGCCCGTGGTGGGCCGTGAAAACCTGCGTGCCAATGTGACGGCCGACATCGATTTTTCGCAGACCGAATCGACCGAGGAAGCCTTCAAGCCCAACCAGGGCCCCAATGCGGCCGCTGCGACGGTGCGCAGTCAGCAGACCACCGAGCAAAGTGGTGTGGGCACTGGGGTTTCGGCCGCTGGCGTGCCGGGTGCCGCCAGCAATCAGCCGCCCGTGCCGGCCACGGCTCCTTTGACCGCGGCCTCCGGCGCCGCCGCAGCCACGGCCGCCGCAGCAGCAACACCTGGCTCCAACAGCCGGCGTGATGCAGTGACCAACTTCGAGGTCGACAAGACGGTGCGCGTCACCCGCAACGCCACCGGCTCCATCAAGCGATTGAACGCCGCCGTGGTGGTCAACAACCGCAGCGTCACCGACCCCAAGGGCAAGGTCACGCAAGTGCCTTTGTCGAGCGAAGAACTCGACAAGCTGACCGCGCTGGTGCAAGAAAGCATCGGCTTCAGCAAGGACCGCGGCGACTCGGTTCGGGTGGTCAACGCGCCATTCAAGGTCGAGCCTGTCACCGTGGTCGACGTGCCGATGTGGAAGCAGCCCGAAATCATCGACATGCTGCGCGCCGCGGCGGTGCCGGCCGGGTTGTCGCTGGTGGCGATGCTGGTGTTCTTCGGCATGGTTCGCCCGGCGTTCAACGCGGCGCTGGCGCCGATCGTGCCCGAGCCGGGCAGCAACGTCGACGCCAGCGTGGATGACGCCGTGGAGATGCCGGCCTTGCCGATGTCCAACGCCATCAAGGCGATCGAAGGGCCGGCCAACTCCGCACAGCTCGAGGCCGCGCGCAACCTGGCGTTGCAGAACCCGGCGGCCGTCGCGCAGATCGTGCGCGGCTGGGTCAATGGCCAGCCCGCCTGATCGATCCCTCAGCCCCTCCCACGAGAACCCTCCAAGATGAGCTCCGATTCCGACGCCGCAGGCCTGGAAAACGCCGCGATATTGCTGATGTCGCTGGGTGAGCACGAGGCGTCCGAGGTCTTCAAGCACCTCGCGCCCAAGGACGTCCAGCGTCTGGGCGAGACCATCGCCACCATGAAGACCGTGACCCGCGAACGCGTGGACAACGTTCTGCAGGAATTCACAGGCATCGCCAACGAGCAGCACGTGCTGGTGCCCGACAACGACGAATACGTGAAGGCGGTGCTGCGCCGCGCGCTGGGCGATGAAAAGGCCAACTTGCTGATCGACCGGATCCTGCAAGGCAGCGATGTCTCGGGTCTGGAAAGCCTGAAGTGGATGGATCCGCAGTCGGTGGCCGAGTTGCTGCGCAACGAGCACCCGCAGATCGTCGCGGCGATCCTGGTGCACCTGGACTTCGAGCAGGCGTCGTCGGTGCTCAAGATGTGCACCGAGCGCCACCGCAACGAAGTGCTGGTGCGCATCGCCACGCTCGACGGCATTCAGCCTGCGGCGCTCAAGGACCTCAACGAGGTGATGAGCCGTGTGCTGGCCGGTGGCGACCGCATCCGCAAGTCGTCGCTGGGTGGTGTCAAGCCGGCCGCCGAGATCATCAACATGATGGGCGGCAGCATCGAGACCTCGGTGCTCGACTTCATCCGCGAGGCCGACAGTGACCTGGCCCAGAAGATCATGGACAACATGTTCACCTTCGATGACCTGGAAAAGCTCGAGGACAAGGCGATCCAGACGGTGCTCAAGGAAGTGCAGAGCGAGTCGCTGGTGATTGCGCTCAAGGGCGCGACGCAGGAACTGCGCGACAAGGTATTCCGCAACATGTCCACGCGCGCGGCCGAGACGCTGCGCGAAGACCTCGACTCGCGCGGTCCGGTGCGCGTGAGCGAAGTCGAAAACGAACAGAAAGAGCTGCTGAAGACCGTCCGCCGTCTGGCCGACGAAGGACAGATCCAGTTGGCCAGCGGCAGTGACGATGACTTCCTCTAATTTCAAGAACGTTCCGCCGCCCAAAGACGGCGCCAAGGGCTCTGTGTATTCGCGCTTCATTCCGCGCGAGGAGCTCAGCTCTTTTTCGAGCTGGAACCCTGACTCGCTGTCGGGCTCGACGGCCCGTTCGGGCACGGGCGCATCCAACGAGGATCCGGTGCCGGCTGCCGAGCTGCTGACACAGCAGCTGAGCGCGGCGCGCCAAGGCGGCTATCAGGATGGCTACCGCGACGGCATGGCCGCGCTCGAGGGGTTCAAGCAGGGGTTTGCCACGCAGATCACGGCGCAGATCGGTCGCCTGTTGGAGTCGCACGGCGCACAGCTCGATTCGATCTCGCAGCAAGCCGCGCAGGCGGTGGCCCAGTGCGCGCTTTCTCTGGCACGCCAGGTGGTGCGCAGCGAACTGGCGTTGCGACCTGAGACGGTGGTGACGGTGGCGCACGAAGCCATCGATGCGCTGATGCTCAGTGCGCGACACATCACGTTGCGCGTGCACCCCGACGATCAGGTCCTGGTGGCACAAGGCGCCGCCGAGGTCCTGCAAGCACGTGGCGCCAGGCTGATCGCCGACCCGACGATCGCCCGTGGCGGCTGCCTGGTCGACAGTGACATCGCGAGCGTGGATGGCACGGTGCCCACGCGCTGGCGCCGCGCTGCTGCTTCTTTGGGTTCCGAGATGCCCTGGTCTGCCGACGACGGCGCGCCGCTGCCGGCTGAATCGTCAGACGAGGACGAGGAGGAGGCGCTTTGAATCACGGCACGACATTGCGGGGCCATGCAGGTCAAGGCGCGCCCGCGCCACGCGGCATGCCGTCGGACATGAACGCCGCCTGGCAGCGTTACCTGCACGACTTGCAGACCTTTGCCGCAGACCCGGTGCCGCTGGAGACACAGGGCATCCTGGTGAAAGTCGCCGGGTTGGTGCTCGAGGCTGCCGGATTGCGCGAGCCGGTCGGATCGGTGTGCGAAGTGCTCATGGGCGGACAGCCTCCGGTGCGCGCCGAGGTGGTCGGTTTTTCGGGTGATCGCACCTACCTGATGCCCACCGGCGATGTGCATGGTCTGGCCGGTGGTGCGCGTGTCGTGCCGCGCGCCTCGCCGCCGGTGCCGCTGCAACTCGGTGCCGTGCGTCACCAGTGGCGCCGCAGCATCGACCGAACCTTGCACCTGCCCGTGGGTCCCGGATTGCTGGGCCGTGTGGTGGATTCGCACGGCCACCCGATGGACCGCCGTGGCCCGCTGGTCGATGTGCATGAAGAGCCTTTGGTGCGTCGCCCGATCAATGCCATGGACCGCGAGCCCGTGCGCCAGCCCCTGGACACCGGCGTGCGCTCGATCAATGCCGTGCTCACGGTTGGACGCGGTCAGCGGCTGGGTCTGTTTGCCGGCACTGGCGTGGGCAAGTCGGTGCTGATGGGCATGATGGCTCGGTACACCGAAGCCGATGTGATCGTGGTCGGGCTGATCGGCGAACGTGGCCGCGAGGTCAAGGAATTCATCGAGGACATCCTCGGCGCCGATGGTCTGGCGCGATCAATCGTGGTGGCCGCGCCGGCCGATGCGCCGCCGCTCACGCGCATGCAAGGCGCCAACTACGCCACCGCCATCGCCGAGCACTTTCGCGACCGCGGCCAGCACGTGCTGCTGCTGATGGATTCGCTCACCCGCTATGCGATGGCGCAGCGCGAGATCGCGCTGGCCATCGGTGAACCGCCGGCCACCAAGGGCTATCCGCCGAGCTGCTTTGCGAAGCTGCCGCAGCTCGTCGAGCGCAGCGGCAATGGCACGGCAGGCAGCGGTTCGATCACCGCCATCTACACCGTGCTGACCGAAGGCGACGACCAGCAAGACCCCATCGCCGACGCCGCCCGAGGCATCCTCGACGGCCACATCGTGCTGTCGCGTGAACTGGCCGAGTCGGGGCACTTCCCGGCGATCGACGTCGAGCGTTCGATCTCGCGGGTGATGACCAACGTGGCGCCGCAGGTGCAACTCGATGCGGCGCGGCGCTTCCGCCAGTTGCATTCCAAGCACCAGAAGGCGCGCGACCTGATCCAGCTGGGCGCTTATGCACCCGGCCACGATGTCGAACTTGACGTCGCGGTGCGCCTGAACGCGCCGATGACGCAGTTCCTGCAGCAAGACATGCATCAGCCGGCCAAGATGGCCGACAGCGTGCAGCGCTTGTGTGCGGTGATGGCCGGCTGACGGTTCATCGGTTGAACACCTGATTTGCCCCGAAGGAGTCTGGCCATGAGCTACATGCAACCGTTGATCACCTTGCTCGGGCAGTGCGAGCGTGAACGCGATGAGCTGGCCGTGTGCAGCCAGCGTGCGGCCATGGCCCACCGCAGCGCGCTCGAGCAGGCCGACCAGTTGGTCGTCTACCGCGGCGAATACGAGCAGCGCTGGGCCGAGCAGTTCCGCACCGACGGACGCATGGAACTGGTCAACTGCTACCGCGGCTTCATGGAGCGGCTGACGCTGGCCGTCGAGCAGCAACAGCGCATCGTGGCGCAGGCCGAGGTCGAGTTCGAGCAGTCGCGTCTGGCGCTGCGCGACGGCGAGATCCGCGTGGCCTCGGTGCGCAAGCTGATCGACCGGCGCCTGGCGGAAATGCGCCTGTCGGCCAACCGCCGCGAGCAAAAGGCCACCGACGAATTCGCGTCACGGGCGGCGTGGAACCAGCGCCAGTCTGGCGATCACTACGGCAACTGGTGAGAGCCACCACATGATTGCAAACCCTTCTTCCTCCTTGAACACCGCGCTGCGTGGTGGTGCTGCCGCGTCGGGCCAGACCCCGGCCTCGTCGCCCGTGGTGCGCTCCAACGCGACGAGCGCGCCGGCATCGAGCGAGTTCTCTCGCATGCTCGAGCACAACCAGGCTGCCGCCCGCCAGACCCAGGCGACCACCCGGGCGCGTCAAGCCGACAGGGCTGCAGCCGATGCACCGGTCGATCCAGCCACTGCGCCGAGCGCTTCGGCGCCGGCCAACGCTTCGGCACCGGAATCAGCGACCCCTGCGCAGGATCAGGCCGAGGCTTCGGCGACCGACCCCACCGCTGTTCCCGGCGACGCTGCGCGCAGTGCCCGCTCCCTGACGGCGCGCGACAAGGCCGATCCAGCGCTCAGCACACGCGCCGACACCGCCAAGGCGACCGCCGCCGCCGGTTTGCCCGAAGCGCTGTCTGCCGACACCGACGCCGATGCTGACGCTGACGCCGGTGTTGACGCTGCGCCGCTGCCCGTCACCGCTGGGGCGATGCCAGTGCCACCGGTCGTGCCCGCCACGGTCAACTTGGCTACCGTCACGCCGTCAGTGTCCGCCGCCTCGGGCGATGCCGCTGCCACCATCGATGCTGCAGCGCCCGGTGTGGCCAGCGGCAAGCCGGCGGGCCCGCACGAGGCCGGCCAGACGGTGCGCAACGCCACCGCCGCAGCAGCAGCCACCACCACCACCACCCGGACGGCGACGCTCAGCGACAGCCTGTCTGTCCTGCCCGAGGTCAACCGCGCCGCGCGCGCCGATGGCGCGTCATTCCTCGACACCGCCTTGCCCGCCGCCGCAGCACCTGCCGAAGCCGCCCTCGTCGATCCGTCTGCCGTGGCCTTGAGGGCCGCTGCCGGCCGTGACCAGTCGGTGACGGAGACGGCTGCGCGTGAATCGTCCGAACGCCCCGTGCGCGCGCCCGAGGCGATGTCCGACGCCGCGCTCGCCGCCCTGTCGCGCAGTGCGCTGGCCGAACCTGCACAGCGCAACTCCACGGGCAGCGATGCGGCATCGCCCACGGCGTTCGGCATGGCGCTGGCCAACGTCCAGGCGGCACGTGCCGGTGAGGTGTCGGCCCCCGCGCCGGCGCAGGCCAGCGTGGCCACACCGCTCACCGACCCCGGCTTCCAGCAAGCCCTGGGCTACCAGGTCAGTCTGCTGGCCCGCGACGGCATCGGCCACGCCGAGCTGCACCTGAATCCCACCGACATGGGGCCCGTGTCGGTGCAGATCACCATGACCGGCGATCAGGCCCACGTCGACTTCGGCGCCGACCTCGCACAGACCCGTCAACTCATCGAAGCCGGCTGGGCCGAACTGGCGTCTTCCCTGAAGGACGCCGGCTTCACGCTCAGCGGCGGCGGCGTGTCCGACCATGCGCGTGAGCGCCAGAGCCAGCCGGGGCAGGGGGCTGCGCAGTCGTTCGGCGGGCGTCTGGCTCGCGACTCGGGCGAGTTGCCGGCCGTGGCGCCGGTCGTCGTGCGGCGCGTCAGCGGCGGGGTGGACGTTTACGCCTGACGAGCGGGTTTGTTTCGCTTCCCGTGAAGGGGTTGCTCCGGGCGAGAGCCCGCCGGGCCGAAACCCGGCGGGCTCTTCCGCGGGGATTCAGCGCCGCCGAGGGCAAGGCTGCGAAACCCGAAGCGAGCGGCGAGCGCAATCGCCAATTCCGCCCTCTTTCCATGCCTTATCAAGGCATCCCCACCCTCAAGCCGTTTTGATAATGAACCGTCAGACGACGAATCACGCACAGGCGTGACGGGTCGTACTGTTGAACACCCTACAAGGAACTTTCATGGCTGCTGCCCCTGCTCCCGTCGCCGAAGCCGAAGCTGCCGCGCCGAAGAAAGGCAAGAAGAAGCTCATCATCATCATCGCCGCCGTTTTGCTGGTGGTGATGGCCGGTGGTGGCGCGGCTGTCTTCATGATGAAAAAGAAGGCCGCTGCCGAAGCGGCTGCGGCCGAGGCTGAAGACTCGGGCGATGCACCGGCGGAAGAAGCGCCCGCCGAGCACAAGAAGGACGAGCACAAGGCGCCGCCGGTGTTCGTGCCGCTCGATCCGTTCGTGGTGAACCTGGCCGACCGCGACGCCGAGCGTTTTGCGCAGATCGGTGTGACCTTGCAGGTCGAAGACGCCAAGTTCGCCGAGGAGATCAAGCTCTACATGCCTGCGGTTCGCAACGGCGTGCTGATGGTGCTGGCTCACAAGACATCCAAGGAACTGCTCGAGCGCAGCGGCAAGGAAAAGCTCGCCGCCGAAATCATGCGCGAATCGGTTCGTCCGATGGGCATCAACATCGTTGCCGAGGAAGAAGAGCCGCCGGCCGATGCCGAGGCCGCCGACGCCAACGCGGACGAGAAGCCCAAGGCCAAGAAGAAAAAGAAGAAAAAGGCACCGGCGGAGCACAACCCCGTGCTCAGCGTCAATTTCTCCAGCTTCATCATCCAGTAAGAGGCGGCCGCGCATGAGCCAGCAAATCCTCTCCCAGGACGAAGTCGATGCACTGCTGCAAGGCATCACCGGCGAGAGTCAGAAGCTCGAAAAGGACGACCACCCGCAAACGGGTGTTCGCGACTACGACATCTCCAGCCAGGAGCGCATCGTCCGCGGACGCATGCCGACGATGGAAGTCATCAGCGAGCGATTCGCTCGCAACGTGCGCATCGGGCTGTTCAATTTCATCCGCAAGAGCCCCGAAGTCTCGATCGGCAGCATCAAGGTGCAGAAGTACAGCGCCTTCCTGCGCGAGATCGTGGTGCCCACCAACTTCAATCTCGTCAATGTGAAGCCGCTGCGCGGCAACGGCCTCATCGTGTGCGACCCGTCACTGGTGTTCGCCGTGATCGACTCGCTGTTTGGTGGCGCAGGCAAGTACCACACCCGCATCGAAGGGCGCGACTTCTCGCCCACCGAGCTGCGCATCATCTTGCGCCTGGTCGAGGTGATCATCGCCGAGTACAAGAAGGCGTGGGTCGGCATCTATCCGATCGACATGGAGTTCGTGCGCTCAGAGATGCAGCCGCAGTTCGCCAACATCGCCACGCCCAGCGAGATCGTGGTGTCCACGTCGTTCACGCTGGAGATCGGTGACTCCACCGGCACGATCCACTTCTGCATTCCCTATTCGACGCTCGAGCCGATTCGTGACGTGCTCTATTCGACGATGCAAGGCGACAGCGCCGAGCCCGATCGCCGCTGGGTCAATCTGCTCAAAGACCAGATCCAGGCCGCCGAGGTCGAACTGGTGGCCGAACTGGCCCACGCGCCCGCCACGGTCGAGCAACTGCTGTCATTCAAGGCGGGTGACTTCATCGAGCTCGACTTGCAGCCCGGGATCCAGGCCAAGGTGTCGGGCGTGCCGGTGCTCGAGTGCCATTACGGAATTTCCAACGGGCGCTACGCGCTGAAGGTCGATCAACTGTTGTCCAGCTCCTCTGCGGGCTGGTTGGGAGCAAGTCATGTCTGACGAAGCAGCACTGCAAAAGCAGTCCGAAGAAGATGCCATGGCGGCCGAATGGGCCGCGGCCCTGGCCGAGGGCAAGCCTGGCGGTGATGAGGCCATGGAGGCCGGCATGCAGACCGCTGTCGATTCGGTGGCGCCGGCGAAGTTCACCAACTTCTCCAGCGATGGCGCGGCGACTGCCGGCAACGACATCAACATGATCCTGGACATCCCGGTTCAGCTGACCGTGGAGCTGGGTCGCACACGCATTCCGATCAAGCACATCTTGCAGTTGGCCCAGGGCTCGGTGGTCGAACTCGAGACGATGGCCGGCGAGCCGATGGACGTGCTGGTCAATGGCTACCTCATCGCGCAAGGCGAGGTGGTGGTGGTCAATGACAAGTTCGGTATCCGGCTGACCGACATCGTCACGCCTAGCGAACGCATGCGCCGTTTGAGCCGAGCCGGATGAACTCCGCCATGCCTGTGTCGGCGCTGCTGTGGTTCGCTGCGATCGTCGTGATGATCCCGCTGGCGCTGTGGCTGCTCAAGCGCACGCCGCTGGGCGGCGCGGCCGGCACCGCCGGCATGCGCAGCATCTCGTCGCTCGCGCTGTCGAACACGCAGCGCTTGCTCACCGTCGAAGTCGGCCAGGGCGATCAGCGCCGCTGGCTGGTGCTGGGCGTCACGCCGCACACCATCAGCATCTTGCACACCATGGACGCTGCGGCTGACGCGGTGTCGGCTGCCGGCGCGCCGCTGCCTTTGGCCGCCGGAAATTCTTTCGCCCAGATGCTGGGCCGCTTGCGTGGCAACCCGCCGGGAGCCGACGGTGCGCCCTGACCAAGCCCGACTTCTCATTCGCGGTGTGACGGCCTCGCTGGCCGTGCTGCTGCTGGCCGGCAGCGCGCCCGTGATGGCGCAGACCGCCGCCTCGAGCCTGCCGCTGATCGTGGGGCAGGGCGCGCAGGGCACCAGCTACTCGGTGCCGATCCAGACGCTGCTGTTTTTCACGGCGCTGAGTTTCCTGCCGGCCGTGTTGCTGCTGATGACCGGATTCACCCGCATCGTCATCGTGCTGAGCCTGCTGCGCCAGGCGCTGGGCACGCAGGCCGCACCGCCCAACCAGGTGATCGTGGGCCTGAGTTTGTTTCTCACTTTCTTCGTGATGAGCCCGACCATCGACCGCGTCTACGCCGATGCCTACGAGCCCTTCACCACCAACCAGATTGCGTTTGACGAGGCGCTCAAGCGCGGCTCGGTGCCCATGCGCGAATTCATGATGAAGCAAACGCGTCAGGCCGATGTGATGCTGTTCGCCAGGCTGGCCAAGCTCGACCCGGCCATCAAGACGAGCGACGTGCCATTCAAGGTGCTGGTGCCGGCGTTCGTCACCAGCGAGCTCAAGAGCGCGTTTCAGATCGGCTTTCTGATCTTCGTGCCGTTCCTGGTGATCGACATGATCGTGGCCAGCGTGCTGATGAGCCTGGGCATGATGATGCTCAGCCCGGTGCTGGTGGCGCTGCCCTTCAAGTTGATGCTGTTCGTGCTGGCCGATGGCTGGAATCTGCTGCTCGGCTCGCTCGCGGCCAGTTTTGCCTAGGAGGCGTCATGGACTCACAACAGGTATTCACCTTTGGGCAGCAGGCGCTGCACCTGATGCTGATGCTGTCGGCGCCGCTGCTGCTGACGGTGCTGGCCGTGGGCCTGCTGGTGAGCATCTTCCAGGCCGCCACCCAACTCAACGAGGCCACGCTGTCGTTCGTGCCCAAGATCCTGGCGGCGGTGGCGGTGCTGACCATCATCGGCCCCTGGATGATCACCACGCTGGTGGAGTACTTGCAGTCCATGCTGCAGGCCATTCCCACTGTGGTGGGCTGAGCCGCCCGGCGCTGGCGATGTTCCGCGCGGGCCCGGCATGCTGACTTTCACCGAGGCGCAGATCTGGGCCTGGCTGGCACCGGTGCTGTGGCCCTTCCTGCGGGTGCTCGCGCTCATGGGCGCGATGCCGGTGTTTGCCCAGCGCAGCGTGCCGGTGCGCGCGCGCGTGGCGTTGTCGTTTCTGATCGCGCTGGCTGCCGGCGCCTCGCTGCCCGAGATGCCGGTGGTCGCACTGGATTCGCCACAGGCCATGATGCTTGTGGCGCAGCAAGTGCTGATCGGCGTGTCAATGGCCTTCGCGGTGCGCATCGTGTTTGCGGCGGTGGAGTTCGCCGGCGAGATCGGCGGCTTGCAGATGGGGCTGAATTTCGCGGGCTTCTTTGATCCTGCCTCGGGCGGTCAAACCACCGAGCTCAGCCGCTTTTTCGGCGTGACGATCAGCTGGCTGTTCATCGTCATCAACGGACACCTGCTGATCATTTCTGCGGTGGTGCAAAGCTTCCATGCGTTTCCGGTCGGCGCCGAGCCGTTCGCCTTCCTGCGCGCCACGCGGCCCGAACTGTGGGGTGCCGAGATGTTCAGCCTGGGCCTGTGGATCGCCTTGCCGTTGATCGGCATGCTGCTGTTCACCAACCTCGTGCTCGGCGTCATCGCGCGGGTCGCGCAGCAGATGAACATCTTCGCGATCGGATTTCCGATCACGCTGTCGGTGGGCATGGTCGGCGTGCTGCTGACCTTGTCGCTCATGGAACTGCCGTTCACTGCGGCGCTCGAGCGCATGCTGGTCATGTTCCAGTAGACCCGCCAGCGGCGCGGCCTTTGCGGGCCGGCGCAAGCGCCCGATAAGGGCCGCCTTTCCCCTGTTTCTCTCGCTCAAGTTCGGCCACTGGCTCGGAACAATCAGATCACGCGATCCCCGCGTGCTGTTTTTCCTGCCTGCCAACCATGGCCAACCAAGACGACCAAGACCGCAAGCTGCCCGCCTCAGCCCGAAAGCTGCAGAAGGCACGCGAAGAGGGCAACGTTCCGCGCTCGCGGGACCTGGGTCATTTCGCCATGCTGACCGGCGGTGGCCTGGGGCTGGCCTTCGCAGCACCCCACCTGATCGACTGGCTGCACCATGCATTGGTGCGCGGCCTGCACTTCAACGCTGCGGCCATGCGCGAGCCCACGGCCATGTTCACCCAGTTGCGCGACACCACCGTGACGCTGCTGTGGGTCGTGGTGCCCATGGGTCTGTGGATGACGTTCATCGGCGTGGCCAGCGGTCTGGCGATCGGCGGCTGGAACTTCACGCTCAAGCCGTTGATGCCCAAGGCCACACCGTTCAACCTGATCGCAGGCGTGGGCCGGCTGTTCGCCAAGCAGCAGCTGATCGACGCCATCAAGGCGTCGGTGCTGGCGCTGATCCTCGGCAGCGTGGGCAGCTGGTATCTGTACCGCCACATCGACGAATTCCGCAGCCTGATTTCCATGTCGCTGCCTGCCGGTCTGACGCATGCCGGCCATGCGATCGAGCACGGGTTGTGGCTGCTGCTGGGGGTGCTGGCGTTGTTTGCGCTGGTGGATGCGCCGCTGCAGAAATTCCTCAATGCCGACCGCCTCAAGATGAGCGTGCAGGAGCAAAAGCAGGAACACAAGGAATCCGAGGGCAGCCAGGAAGTCAAGAACCGCCAGAAGCAGATCATGCGCGAGGCCTCGCGCCGTCGCATGATCGCGGCCGTGCCCACCGCCGATCTGGTGGTGATGAACCCGACCCACTATGCGGTCGCCCTCAAGTACGACGACGCGCGCATGGCCGCACCCCGCGTCGTGGCCAAGGGTGCCGACCTGCTGGCCATGACCATCCGCGACACCGCGCGCGGCGCGCAAGTGCCGGTGCTGCAAGCGCCGATGCTCGCCCGGGCGCTGTATGCCCACGCCGAGGTCGATCAGGAAATCCCGGCCGCGCTGTTTGGCGCTGTGGCCCAGGTGCTTGCCTACGTTTACCAACTGCGTGCCGCGATGAGCGGACGCGGCGCGATGCCCGGTGATCTGCCTGAGCTGGCGGTGCCGCCCGAGCTCGACCCCCACAACGCCAAGCCCTCAACGGAGGACGCTGAATGAACCCGCTTGCAATGCAGATCAAGGCCTGGCTGGGCCCGAACGCCACCGCCATCAAGGCGCTGATGGCGCCGGTGTTCATCGTGATGGTGCTGTCGATGATGGTGCTGCCGCTGCCGCCGTTCGCGCTCGACATGCTGTTCACCTTCAACATCGCGATGGCGCTGATGGTGATGATGGTGGCCTCGTACATGGTGCGCCCGCTCGACTTCGCAGCGTTTCCCACCGTCATCTTGCTGACCACCTTGCTGCGCCTGTCGCTCAACGTGGCGTCCACCCGCGTGGTGCTGATGGAGGGCCACACCGGCCCGGGCGCTGCCGGCGCGGTGATCGAGTCGTTCGGCCACTTCCTGATCGGCGGCAACTTCGCGGTCGGCCTGATCGTCTTTGCCATCCTGGTGGTCATCAACTTTGTGGTGGTCACCAAGGGCGCCGAGCGTATTGCTGAAGTTGGCGCACGCTTCACATTGGATGCCATGCCCGGCAAGCAAATGGCGATCGACGCCGACCTCAACGCCGGCCTGATCGACGAGAAGGAGGCCAAGCGTCGCCGCGCCGAAGTGGGCGACGAGGCAGAGTTCTTCGGCTCCATGGACGGTGCCAGCAAGTTCGTGCGCGGCGACGCGATGGCCGGCTTGCTGATCCTGGTGATCAACATCATTGGCGGCTTCATCATCGGCGTGGCCCAGCACGGGCTGTCGGCTGGCGATGCGGCCGACAGCTACATCGTGCTGGCCGTGGGCGATGCGCTGGTCGCGCAGATTCCGGGCCTGCTGATTTCGGTGGCCGCCGCGATGGTGGTGTCACGCGTGGGCAAGGACCAGGACGTGGGCACGCAGATCGCCGCGCAGATGTTCAACTCGCCACGCGCGTTGGGCATCACGGCCGGCGTGATCGGCACGCTGGGGCTGATTCCTGGCATGCCGCACGTGGTGTTCCTGATCATCGCCTCGGCCCTGGGTTACTCGGCCTACTGGATGCGCGAGCGCGACCGCCGCCTGAAGAACGCTCCGGCAAAGTCCAAGGCACCGGTGGCCGAAGCCAATGCCGAGGCCAGCTGGGACGACCTGCTGCCGATCGACACCCTGGGCCTGGAGGTGGGCTACCGGTTGATCTCGCTGGTCGACAAGGCGCGCGACGGCGATCTGCTGGTGCGCATCAAGGGCGTGCGGCGCAAGTTCGCGCAGGACGTCGGTTTCCTGCCGCCGCCGGTGCACATCCGCGACAACCTCGAGCTCAAGCCCAGCATGTACCGCCTGACCCTGCGCGGCGCGGTGGTGGGCGAGGGCGAGGCCTTTCCCGGCATGTGGCTGGCCATCAACCCGGGCGGCGCCAACACCAATCTGATCGGCACGCGCACCACCGATCCGGCGTTCGGCCTGCCGGCCGTGTGGATCGAGGAGCGCCAGCGAGAAACAGCCCAAATGAGCGGCTTTACGGTGGTTGATTGCTCGACCGTCGTGGCCACCCATCTTTCACACTTGATGCAACTCCACGCCGCCAAGTTGTTGGGTCGGGTGGAGGTCCAGCAACTGGTCGAACACGTGACCAAACTGGCTCCCAAGATGATCGAGGACGTGGTGCCCAAGATGGTTTCGATTCCGGCCCTGCAAAAAGTGCTTCAGCTGCTGCTCGAAGAAGGCGTCCACATCCGCGACATGCGTTCCATCGTCGAGAGCCTGGCCGAACACGCTTCGACCGTCACCGATCCGGCCGAACTGGCCCGCCGCATCCGCGTGCACCTGGCGCCGTCCATCGTTCAGCAGATCTACGGCCCGAACAAGGAACTCGACGTCATCGCGCTCGAACCCGATCTGGAGCGGCTGGTCACCCAGGCGCTCACCTCGCCGCACGGTGCCGCACTCGACCCGGGCGTGGCCGACACGCTGGGCCGCCACGCCGCCGAATCGGCCAAGCGCCAGGAGGACCTGGGCCTGCCAGCGTGCCTGCTGGTGCCCGACATGATCCGCGCCCCGATGGCGCGCTTGCTCAAGCGGGCCGCACCGCGATTGCGCGTGCTGGCTCACAGCGAAATTCCTGAAACGCATTCGATCCGCATCGGGTCGGTTATTGGAGGTACCGCATGAACGTCAAACGTTTCACCGCGCGCAGTTCGCGCGAAGCATTGGCCCTGGTTCGCCAGGCCCTGGGCGACGATGCGGTCGTGCTGTCCACCAAACCTTCGGGCGACGGCGTCGAAGTGCTGGCCATGGCGCCGGAGAGCATGCAGCAGATCGAGCGCATGGCCACCGACAGCGTGCCGCCGGCCTCTGCCGCCAAGCCTGCCGCGCCGGCCCCTCGTTCACGCGGCTCGCTCGCCGCACGCGCTTCGGCCAGTGCACCGCGCACGCCCGCCGAACCGTTGGCCGAGTCGTCGGTTGAAGAAGATGCCGATCGGTTGAGCATGAGCACACTGTCGTTCCAGGACTATGTGCGCGAGCGCATGCTCAAGCGCCGCCAGATCGCGATGCAGGCCGAAGCGGCTGCAGCACGCGCTGCCGTGCCGGTGGCCGAGCCACAGCCCGGTCCGCTGTCCACGCGCATGACCGAAGCGCCCCCCACCCCGGCAGCGCGCGCCGCCAAGGCCACCGCGGCTCCCAACGTGCCGGTGTTGTCGTCGCTGCACAGTGACGCGGCGGTGCTCTACGTCGATCCGCCGCCCATGACTTTGGCTCACGAGCCACCGGTGTTGCGCGAAGAAGTGATCAGCCGCGTGCGTGCGCCAGCCCAGCCGGGTGCAGTGGCCAGCGATGGCGTGGTCGCCCGGCGCGATCAGCAAGACATGATGAACGAGCTGCGCAGCATGAAGGGCATGATCGAAGAACGCTTCGGCGCGCTGGCCTTCATGGAAAAACTCCAGCGCCAGCCGGCGCAGGCACGCCTGACGCAAAAGTTGCTCGACTGCGGCTACTCGCCCGCGCTGATCCGCAAGCTCGCTGATGGCATGGGCCCCGAAGTGACCGACGAGATGGCCTGGGCCGCTCACGTGCTCGAGCGCAACTTGCACAGTGCCGACCGCGAGCCAGCGCTCGAAGACCAGGGCGGCGTGTTCGCGCTGGTGGGTGCCACCGGTGTGGGCAAGACCACCACCACCGCCAAGCTCGCTGCGGCTTTCGCCACGCGCTACGGCGCGGCGCACCTCGGTTTGATCACGCTCGACGCCTACCGCGTCGGTGCCCACGAACAGTTGCGCGCCTATGGCCGCATCCTCGGCGTTCCGGTGCACACCGCTCACGATCGCGCCTCGCTCGAAGACCTGCTCGAGTTGTTGTCGTCCAAGAAGATGGTGCTCATCGACACGGCCGGCATGGCGCAGCGCGACACGCGCACCCGTGAACTGCTGGACATGCTCAGCCACCCATCGATTCACAAACTGCTGGTGGTCAATTCGTCTGCCCAGGGCGAGACGATCGAAGACGTGCTGGTGTCGTACCGCGCCAGCGCCTGCCGCGGCGTGGTGCTGTCGAAGATGGACGAGGCGGTCAAGTTGGGCCCGGCGCTCGATGCACTGATCCGCCACAAGCTCACCGTGCTGGGCGTGGCCAACGGCCAGCGCGTGCCCGAAGACTGGCATCGCCTGTCGTCGCATGCACTGATCCACCGCTCGCTGAACCCCACCGTGGGCAGCGCCTACCGCATGGACTCGAGCGAAGTGAACCTGATCTTCGCCGCGCCGCAGCACCAGTCGCACCCCATGCCCAAGGCTGCCCACCTCGACGCGATGGCCATGCCGGCTTGAGTCACGACCGGAACGCAAGCCTGTGCCCAACGAATCATCACCCCCGACTTCGATGACCGAGACGACAAACCCCCTTTCGAGACCCCTCGACCAGGCCGATGGCTTGAGGCGGCTTTTTGCTCACGCCCAGATGCACTTTGTTCCGGTGGTTTCCAACCCCCATGTGGCCTTTGGCGGGGTGATGCTCGAGCGGCTGTGCACCGGCTTTGCCGAGCGGGGCTGCCACACGCTGGTGGTCGATGCGGCGGAGTCGGCACCCGAACCCAACGAGATGGCTGCACTGGATCTGTCGGCGTGCGTCGAGAGGCTCTCCAGCGAGGTGTCGTACCTGGCCGCACGCGGTTTGCCGCTGCGCTACGTCGATGCCCGCGGATCCACGGCGGGCATGCTCGATGCGGTGCAACGTGCAGCGCCTGCGGCCGATGTGGTGCTGGTCCATGCCCCGGCCAGCGATCTGTGCCGCTTGTTCATGAACCACGACTTGCTGTCGCGGCCGCGACCGCTGCTGCTGGCTGACGACCACCCGGTCAGCGTCAAGCAGGCCTACGCGAGCATGAAGCTGCTCACGCAGCGCGCCGGGCTGGTGGTCCACGACCTGATGCTGGCCGCCGCCCCCGAATCCCCGCGCGCCGAGCGCATCGCGATCCAGATCGCCACCTGTGCGGATGACTTTCTGGGAGCCGTGTTGCGCGACTGGATCCAGGTCGATCCGGCCAGCGACCCGCGCAGCCCCTCGACTCCAGACTTGCGGCGCTGGATCCGTGAAACACTGCAACCCGCTGCCGGCCTTGCCGCCAGCGGGCATCCCGCGCCGATGGAACTGCGTGCCACCGCGTCCCACTGAATCTCCGGAGCCGAACCATGTCCACCTACACCGCCAAAGGACAGCTCGACAACTCGTCGATGCTCAAGCAGTACAGCCCGCTCGTGCGACGGCTGGCTCATCAGATGATCGCCAAGCTGCCGGCCAACGTCGAACTCGATGACCTGATCCAAGTGGGCATGATCGGTCTGGCCGATGCGTTGACGCGTTTTGACCTCGCCCAGGGCGTGCAATTCGAGACCTTTGCCACCCAGCGCATTCGTGGCGCCATGCTCGACGAATTGCGTGGCAACGATTACCTCTCGCGCGGCACGCGCAAGCAGCAACGCAGCATCGAGGCTGCCGTGCACAAGCTCGAGCAGCGCATGGGCCGCGCCCCGGTGGAAAGCGAGATTGCCCGCGAGATGGGCATTTCGCTGCTCGAATACCAGGAATTGCTGGGCAAG
>CANBSV010000057.1 GCA_947372225.1 Burkholderiales bacterium
ACGTGCTGATGATCTCGATGACGGCGGCCATCCTGCTGTCCATCAACCCCTGGCTGGCGGTGGTCACCCTCATCCCCCTGCCCTTCATCGCCTGGCTGATCCACCTGGTGCGCGACCGGCTGCGCACCGGCTTCGAGAAGATCGACCGCGTGTGGTCGGAGGTGACCAACGTGCTGGCCGACACCATCCCCGGCATCCGTGTGGTCAAGGCGTTTGCTCAGGAAGGCCGCGAGCTGCAGCGCTTTCGCTCGGCCAACCAGAGCAATCTGCAGGTCAATGACCGGATCAACCGCACCTGGTCGCTGTTCACGCCCTCGGTGTCGCTGCTCACCGAAATCGGTCTGCTGGTGGTGTGGGCGTTTGGCGTGTGGCAGGTGTCACGCCACCAGATCACGGTCGGTGTGCTGACGGCTTTCATCGCCTACATCGGGCGCTTTTACGGCCGGCTCGATTCGATGAGCCGCATCGTGTCGGTGACGCAAAAGGCGGCGGCCGGCGCCAAGCGCATCTTCGACATCCTCGACCACGTGTCCAACGTGCCGGAGCCACTCAACCCGCAACGGCTGGTGCGCGCGCAGGGCCGCATCGAGCTGCAGGGCATTGGCTTCAGATACGGCAGCCGCTCGGTGATCCGTGGGCTCGACCTCGAGATTCGCCCGGGCGAGATGATCGGCCTGGTGGGCCACAGCGGCTCGGGAAAGAGCACGCTGGTCAACCTGATCTGCCGCTTCTATGACGTGACCGACGGCGCGATCAAGGTCGACGGCGTCGACATCCGCCGCTACGCTGTGTCCGACTACCGTCGCCACATCGGACTGGTGCTGCAAGAGCCCTTCCTGTTCTTCGGCACCATTGCAGAGAACATCGCCTACGGCCGACCCGACGCGAGCCGCGAGGACATCGTCGCAGCGGCGCGCGCAGCCCACGCGCATGAATTCATCCTGCGATTGCCGCAGGCCTATGACTCGCTGGTGGGCGAGCGCGGCCAGGGGCTGTCAGGCGGCGAGCGCCAGCGCATCAGCATCGCGCGCGCCTTGCTGATCGACCCGCAGATCCTGATCCTTGACGAGGCCACTTCGTCGGTCGACACCGAGACCGAAAAAGAAATCCAGAAAGCGCTCGACAACCTCGTGCAGGGGCGAACCACGATCGCCATCGCGCACCGCCTGTCCACGTTGCGCAAGGCCGACCGGCTCGTTGTCATGGACCGCGGCCGCGTGGTCGAAGTCGGTCCGCACGACGAGCTGATGGCGCGTCAGGGTGCCTACTGGCGGCTGTACGAAGCGCAGTTGCGCCAGGCCGATGCAGAGGAGTCCGGTCTGGAACTCGGCGGCCTGAAACCTTTGGTGCCGTCGGAGCTCAAGGCCCACGTCGAAACCAAGGCTTGATCACATGCCAGTCACTCACGCCGAAGCCATGACCACCGAGCCATTTGCCCTGGAACGCGAACCGCACGGCCGCCTGGTGCTGATCGCCGCAGACGGCAGCCGTCACGAGGGGGTGGTGCCGGTGCGCGCGTTCCCGATCGCCGCGGCTCAGGAAGGCCTGTCGATGGTGGATGGCGACGGCCGAGAGGTGGCTTGGGTGCCATCGCTCGCTGCCGTGCCGGCAGCGCTGCGCGCCCTGATCGAAGAAGAACTCGCGAGCCGCGAGTTCACGCCGGTGATCGAGCGCATTCTGGAAGTTTCGACGTTCTCGACGCCCAGTGTGTGGACGGTGGACACCGACCGCGGCACGACCAGCTTCGTGCTCAAGGCCGAAGAAGACATCCGCCGGCTGCCCGATGGCGCGCTGTGGATCTCGGACAGCCACGGCATCGCGTTTGTGGTGCGGGACCGCCGTGCGCTCGACCGAAAGTCGCGGCGCGTGCTCGGGCGTTTTCTCTGACGGCGCCGCTCAGGGCCCGGTTTCGATCCAGCCCTTGATCTCGGCGATGTCCTTCGCGGCGCTGCTGTTGCGCTCGAGCAGGGACTGCATCGACAAGGCGTCGATGGCTGGCGAGAACAGCGCGCCCTGGTACTGGGTGCAACCGGCCTTGAGCATGAACAGCCGTTGCGCCTCGGTCTCGACGCCTTCAGCCACCATCTCGAGGTGCAGCGCCTTGCCCAGGTTGACGATGGCATTGACGATGCCCACATCCACCTCATCCTTGGGCAATCCCTTGATGAAGCTGCGGTCGATCTTGAGTCGTCCGATCGGATAGCGCTTGAGATAGGCCAGGCTCGAATAGCCGGTGCCGAAATCGTCGATCGCAAGCTTGACGCCCAACCGGGCCAGCTCCTGCAAGCGCTGCAGCGCTTCTTGCGCATCCTTGACGAGGATCGATTCGGTCAGCTCCAGCTCCAGCCATTGCGGCTCCAGTCCGGCATCGCTCAGGGCCTGCGCCACGCTGTCAACAAAGTCGGGCTTCTGGAATTGCAGCGCCGACACGTTGACCGACATCAGCAACGGGTAGCCCTTGTCGCGCCACTGCGCGGCCTGCTGCACCGCATGTCGCAGCGCCCAGGCGCCGATGGCCACGATGAAGCCGCTGCGCTCGGCCACGGGAATGAATTCGTTCGGCGGCACGTCGCCCAGTTCGGGGTCGCGCCAACGCATCAATGCCTCGACGCCGACGATCGCGCCGCTTTCGATGTCAACCTGCGGCTGGTAGTGCAACCGGAAGCGCCCCGCCGCGAGCGACTGGCGCATGGCGTGATCGAGTTGCATGCGCGTGCGCGGCTGAACCACCGGAACGCCGCTGCGCAGATGGTGGAAGCGATAGCCGCGGCCACCGCTGTCCTTGAGGTCATTCATGGCGACCTCGGCTGCCTTGAGCAACTCCTCGGGCGTGCTGCCATCGCCCGGATACAGCGCAATGCCGACGCTGCCGGTGAGGGTGAGGTTCATGCCCTCGACCCGGAACGGCAACTGCAGCGCTGCAAGCACCCGGCAGGCGGCACCTTCGGCACGCTGCAGATCGGCTTGGTAGGCCAGGATGACGAATTCGTCAGAGCCCAGACGCGCCACCGTGTCCACCTGACGCATCGTGGCCGACAGCCGCTCGGCGATCTCGACCAGGACCTGATCGCCCATGGCGGGCCCGAGCATTTCATTGACAGGCTTGAAGCGGTCGAGGTTCAGGTACATCAAGGCAAATGGCGTGGACTCACGCTGCGCCAGCGCCAGGGCGTATTCGATGCGATCGACCAGCATGCGTCGGTTGGGCAGGCCGGTGAGGTTGTCCGTGTGCGACAACGCGTCAATGCGGCGGCTGGCTTCGACACTTTCGCTCACGTCGCGAAACGCATACACACGGCCCACGGGCTGGCCGCGATTGCATTGCGCGAGCGTGCGCCGCTCGAGCACCTTGCCGCAGCGCAGCGTGAGCATGTCGCAGCCGTCGAGCGTGGCCGACTCGGCAAAGGCCTGAAGCCGACGGGTGTAGGTCACCGGATCGGAGACGCGCCGCAGCATCCAGGCACCCACCGCTGCGTCGTCGAGCTGCTTCATCAGTGGCTCAGGCACGCCCCACAGGGTGACGAACTGCTGGTTGAAGTTGGTGATATGCCCCGTCAGGTCAGTGACCAGGATGCCATCGGTGGTGGAATCGAGCGTGGCACGCAATTCGGAAATGCGCTCTTCGAGCTCGGCCTGGGTGCGCAACTCTTCGCTGCGATCGCGCAGGATCACCAAATAGATTCCGGCGCGAGCACCCGTGCCCGGTCGCACCACGCTGACGCGCCGGTGCACCTGCACCAACTGACCATTGGGCCGGCTGATCAGGGTTTGGGCTTCGACCGGATCGGTGAGATGCTTTGCAGCTTCCTCCCAGAAAGCCACATCGTCGACCGTGGCGGCCAGCGCCAGCGCATCGGTTTGACACAGCGCCTCGGCAGAAATGCCGAACAAGCTCTCTGCAGCCGCATTGGCAGCCAGCAAACGCAGGCTGCCCGGCTCGACCAGCCAGGCGGCGTCGAGCAAACCCTCGACGAGTCGCCTGAGCTGTTGAATGGGATCCTCCCCCGCGGGCTCAGGCGCGTTTGGCCCCGACGCTCGCGGCGACTTGCGCGCGGTTCGAGAGGTGGGCACGGGCGGAACCTCGGGCAACGTCACGGCTGCGAATCCAGAACACGCGCCGGCTCAAAGAAATAGTTCACTCGCGGCCGCGGAGACAGGTACGCCAAGGCGGCCTCAGGCAACGACATGGGCTTGAGGCTGCGGCGGATGCCCAAGCCGCTGACGGTCTCGAGGTCCAGGATGACGGCATCGTCGCGTGGCACCTTGGGGTCATAAACCAGCACCCGGGGTCGCAACCCGCGCGAAAAGTTGACGCCCACCACCAGAGCGAACCGGTCGTCGGTCAACTGCACGACCGAACCCGCCGGATAGACGCCCATCATCTTGATGAACGCGCCGAGGGTGGCTGTGTCGAAGCGATTGCGGCCCTGGGCAAACAACTGCGCCACGGCCTCATGCGGGGTCACGGCCTTCGACGGATTGATCGGATTGCACAGGTTGTCATAGGCATTGACCAGCGCCACGATGCGCGAGAGCACCGTCGTGCGGTCGCTGTTGATGCCCAGCGGAAAACCGCTGCCATCGCTGCATTCGTGGTGCTGGGCAATGATCACCGAGGCGCCGGGACTCAGGCCCAGACGACGCGCGTGCGCGGTACCCGTGGCCACATGGCTCTCGTAGCACTTGTGCTCGGCGATCTTGAAATGATCGTCGCGGTGGTGATATCGAAACGGGATGTCGAGCTTGCCCACGTCGTGAAGCAAGGCACCCACGCCAAGGTCACGCATTTCGGCCTCAGTCAGCCCGAACGTGCGGCCCATCAACAAGCAGATGACGCTCACGCTGACGGCATGAGCGCTGGCATTGTCGCCAGCGCCTTCGCTGAGCAGGCGGATGCACACGTCCTCGGTGACGGCCACCTTGTCGACCAGTTGGCGAACCAGCACCTGGGCGGCCTCGCCGGCCACGGCGGGCTGCTCGGCCACGTTCTTGAACAGCTGGCTCGACGCACGGGTGGCCTCGCCAAACTGCCGCTCGCAAGCTGCCAGCGCGCGCCGTTGTTCGTTGAGCAACGCCCGATGGGCGCGACGCTCAGCGGCCAGCGCCTGTTGCTCGGGAGTCAGGCCAACCTGAGCGGACTCGGATTCCTCGTCCAGGATTTCAGGGTCGCTGTCGGGAGGGCTCCAGCGCAGCACGCTCAAACCGATGGAGCGCAGCGTCGCGAGTTGCTCCTCGGTGGTGATCTTGAAACTTGAAAAGGCGAACGGATGCGACATCCAGCCATCGTCGAGATGCACGTACATCCCAAGTCGCAGGGCGGAAACTTCGATCAGTTCTGTTTTGGAAGTCGAGTTCATGAAGACGATTGATGCCCCGTCATGCAGACCGGCTTGCTCGGGTCATCGGCAGGAAATGCCGGAATTTGAGCCCTGAAACGCAGCCAGCGCCCGGAACTCGTACTTCAGCTTGGCCACCAGCACCGCCACATCCTGCGGCTTGGTCCAGTAATCGTCGAACCCCTGGGCCAGCGCATGCTCGATCTGTTGCGGCGAAACGTCTGCACTGAAGGCGATGCAGCGCACCCCTCGGGTACGTGCATCGGCCCTCAGGCGCTCGCGGAGCTCGAGGCCCGACATCCCTGGAAGATTCAAGTCGAGCAGCGCCAGCGACAAGTTGTGCTGCTGCGCCAGCCGAAGCGCCTCGGGGCCGTCGCGTGCCACCAGCAAGCGCCAGTTGGGCTGGGTGCTGAAAATTTGCTGCATCAAGGCGGCGTTGACGTCGTCGTGCTCGACGTACATCACCACCGCCTCGACGCCAGCGTCCCACTCGGCGGGCGCCGCGCTCTCGCCCGGTGATTCGGTCGAGCGAACCACATCGGCCTTGGCAAGAGGCAAGGACACCGTGAGTCGTGAACCACGGCCCACTTGAGACAGCGCCTCGATTTCCCCGCCCATCGCACGCACGAGCTTGCGTGCGATGACCAACGCCAGCCCGCTGCCCGAAGCGTCGTCGTTGCCGCCGCCAAGCCGGTTGAAGGGCTCGAAGAGCTTTTCCACCTGTGCGGCAGACATGCCCAGACCGGTGTCGTCCACCGTCAGCACGCCCATGTGATCAGCAGCCTCGAAGCGGATGCGAACCCGGCCCTGGGGACGGTTGTATTTGATGGCGTTGGACAGCAAGCTGCTCACCACCTGCTCGAGCGCTTCGGGGTCGGCGCTGATGGCTGGCGCCGACAGCGCGACCTCGACACGCAGCTCAATGCCGCGTTGCTGGGCGAGCGGCATGATCTCGACGGCGCAGCGCTCCACCAGCAGCCGCAGGTCGATCGGGCGGCTGCGCAGGCGAAGCCGGCCCTGCTCGATGCGCGACACATCCAGCAACTGGTCGATGAGCGACAGCAAGCGCGCGCCCGATTGGCGCAGGATCTCCAGCCGATGCATCTGCGGCGGCGCCAGAGGATGCTCCTCGTCAAGCGCCATCAGTTGCGCAAAACCCAGGATGCCGTTGAGGGGCGTGCGCAACTCGTGGCTGACCCGGGACATGAACTCCTTGCCGCGCGGGACCTTGTCGGCATCGCTCGGTTCACGCCGCGGCGCGCTCGCGTCAGGCCGAATGGTGACCTCCGAGCAGGTGCCGATCAGCCGCTGCGAATCGGCCGAGGCCTGCACAACGAACTCCAGCGTTCGCACACCCAGGCCGCCCGCGGCGGCAAAACACAGCGCCTGGCGCACACGCTCGTTGGGCCGGGCCGGCGCGACCAGCATGGCGCGAGCCGCGGGCCGGTCGGACGCCACCACGCCGCTCAGCCAGGTTTCCAGGGACAACGGTGTGGCCGACACGTCCAGCCCATGATGGCGGCAGGCCACGGCATCCAGCAGCATCGATTCGTCCGCCAGGTGGATGTCCACCACGCCGACATCTGCGGCCTCGGTGGCCGACTGCCACAACGCCAACCGGTGGCGAATGTCGTCATCCAGCGCGGCCTCGTGGGCGATGTCGGTGAACTCGCAGTTCCACTGCAGCCCCCCATCCAATGCCGATTCGAGGCTCGCGTTGGCATCGAGAAAGACCCACTGTCCGTCGGTCTGACGCACGCGAATGCGCTCCTTGATGCTGCGAAGCAGTTCGCCGTGCAAGGTCCAGGCGGCTCGCAGTCGCGCCAAGTCATCCGCGTGGATGCGGGCACACAGCACCCGAGCGTCCTCGCGCAGTGCAGGCAGACCGATGCCGCAAAGCCGGGCGAAGTCGCTGGAAGCGAAGGGCACAGTCCATTGGCCCTCTGGTGAGCGATGCACCCGGGCCACCACGCCGGGAACCCGGTCGATCAGCGTCTGAAGGTCAGCCACCGGGTCGCGGTCGTCACGCCGCCTGAGCCCCCGCGGGGTCAGCCCGTCAAGGCGTGTCGAAGCGGAAGATCCCTGCGGGTTGCTGCCTGGAACGGGGTGCGAAGGGGGCATGGGGCGGGTGGGTGTCTCGGTATGCGTCCATCGGACGACAAATCCGAGCATCCGCCGATTTTGGGCCATCGATGCCCCTTTGGACCCCCCTCATTCAGGGGGTTCGGGGAGCGCATCGATGGGATTCCCTGACCGCGCAGGTTGCTCGGGCACCAATGGCGCCGCTTTGAAGCCGGCCTGCCTCTGCGTCGACCACGCAATCGCGGCATGATCGGGCTCATCTGGAGGCCGGAACTTTGATGAGCAAGTTGTTCACCCGACGTCGCAGCATGATCGCCTTGGCCGGCTGCCTGGGGGTCGCATCCGCCTGGCCCAACGAGGTATCGCAGGCCGAGGCCACCGAGGCACGCACGGTGGTTGAGGCCCAGCTCGCCGCCTTCGCTGCCAACGATTCACGCCGCGCTTTCATGCTGGGCACCGACGCCCTGCGCAAGCGATTTGGCTCACCCGATCGCTTCATGGCGATGGTTCGCCGCGGTTATCCCGTGGTCTACCGGCCCGCTTCGGTGACCTTTCTCAAACCGCAGCGAGACGGCAGCGATCTGATCCAGCCCGTGCACCTGACCGACGCTCAGGGTGCCGGCTGGCTGGCCACCTTCCGGCTGGAGCAGGACAAGGGCGGGTGGCTGATCGCGTCGTGCGACGTGGAACCCGACGAGGGAAGCTTCACCTGATGTGAACCGTCGCGACAGGCGCTCAGGGGCACACTTCCATGCGGCGCGTGACGCCCTTGAGCCTCTCGTCGGCGAACCAGAAGAAGTACTTCGTGATCGTCACGGTCGAGCCGTCCTTGTTGAGCGCGCTGTACTGGACCGGCACCACCCAGCCCACATGGCCGTTGCTGCCCCCTTGGCCCATCGGGCACGAGCCGCGCTCGGGGGTGCCGATGCTCAGCTCGCGACTGGTCTGTGCGCCCTTGACCGTCAGGTCGATGTAATTGTTGATGGTCGACGCGTAATTGACGGGCGGCTTGGCTCGAACCACCTCGCCTGTCGTTCCGATGTTCGGATTGGACGAGCACCCGACCATCAGGCAGGCGGCCAAGGTGGCTGCGATTGTTCTCATGCGTTCTCCGTGACGTTGGTGCGGCCGTCAAGCCGTCTCACCCCGGATGATGCACGTTATGACCACCGCCCCCGCAAACCGATGGGGCGTTCACCCCGACCTCAGAGCATTTCGATCGCCAGCGCGATGCCCTGGCCACCGCCGATGCAAAGCGTCACGATGCCGCGCCGGCAGCCCGCGCGCTGCATCGAATGCACCAGCCGGGTGGTGAGCACCGCGCCGCTCGCGCCGATCGGGTGCCCGTGCGCGATCGCCCCGCCCTCGACATTGACCACGTCTTCAGCCAGGCCGATCTCGCGCAGGCACGACAGGGCGATGGCGGCAAAGGCCTCGTTGATCTCGACGCGGTCCACATCGGCCAGCGACCAGCCGGCGCGTGCCATCGCCTGACGCACCGCCGGCGCCGGGCCCAGGCCGAAAAAGTCGGGTTCGACCGCGGCCAGCCCGTAGCTCACCAGACGGGCCACTGGCACCAACGCACTCCTCTCGGCCCAGCCGCGTTCGGCCAGCAGCATCACCGAAGCGCCCGAATTGAGCCCAGGCGAGTTGCCTGCGGTGATCGTGCCTTCGGGACGAAATGCGGGTTTCAGCTTGGCCAGCGACTCGGCCGTGGTTTCAGGGCGGTTGTGCTCGTCCTCGTCGAAAGTCACGGGGCCCTTGCGGCCATGCACCTCCACCGGCGCGATCTCGGCGGCAAACGAGCCGGCGGCCTGTGCGGCGGCAAAGCGCTGCTGCGAGCGCAGCGCCCAGCGGTCCTGATCTTCGCGCGAGATCGCGTTTCTGATCACCAGATCCTCGGCGTGCCAGCCGGAATGCTTGCCGCTGAACGCATCGTTCAGCCCGTCGTGGAGCATGCTGTCGATGAACGAGACGTCGCCCATGCGCGCGCCCCAACGTCCCTGCGGCAAGAGGTAGGGCGCGCGGTCCATGTTCTCCATGCCGCCGGCTAGGGCGCAATCAATCTGGCCAGACCAGATCTCGAGCGCCGCACTGGCGATCGCCTGTGCGCCCGAGCCACATACGCGATTGACCGTCATCGCCGGCACTTCCACCGGCAGCCCGCCACCGATGGCCGCCTGACGGGACGAATTCATCCGTACGCCAGCCTGTATGACGTTGCCCATCACCACCGACTGCACCCGCCCACCGGGCAGTCCCGACCGCTTGAGGCACTCGCGAATGGCCGCGGCGCCAAGAGCCGGCGCGGGCAGGTCCTTGAGCGTTCCAGCATACGTGCCGATGGCCGTGCGCACGGGGTGACAAATGACGACGTCGATCTTGCTCATGGCGGGCCTCCGGAGAGCGGCACTTCGGCCGCGTGGGCATCGGGCAGCGGCGACTCAGTCCGGCGCGCGCGCAGCCCAGCCGCGCTGCTCAAAGTACTTGCGAGCGAATGCCACCAGCTGGTTTTCACTCAGGTGGTCAACCACCTCGTAGGCGGTAATGCGTTGCGCGGTGGGCCGCCGGTGCTTCTCGGCGTAATGCCGGAAATCAGCGATCGAAGTGTGCGAGCCGGTCACCAACACCTCGGGGATGCCTTCGAACGCATCGCACACCGCCCCGAAGAATTCATGCTCGCTGCGCACGGCACTCCCGTGCTGGTGGGTCGGGTGCGGGTGCGATTTGACCTTGTGGGACGTCACCGTGTCGGCATTGAACTGCAGCACCTGGGCGGATTGATGGTCGGTCCAGACCACGGCGTGAGACAGCGTCATGTCAAAGTTTCCTTTCATGTGTGGACTCGCATCCCACGCAGCGCAGCGCTTCGGGCTCGATGCGCAGGCGTTCGTACGGGATGTGGACACCGCAGTCGATGCAGTGGCCGAAATCTGGGGCGTTCAATCGCGATTGGGCAAGGCGCAAGCCGGCGAGACGTTGGCCGTCGCGCTCGGACACGGCGAAGTCGACCTCCCGGTCGCCAGCCCGCTGCGGCGCGTCATCGCCATCTTGCTGCAGCACTTGCTGGGCGTGCTCGACGAGCGAGAGCCCTTCCTGATGTGCGCTCGATTGGCGCTCAATGGCCTTCAGTTGAGCCTGCAGCAGCGTGGCGAGTTCCGTTCGTTGGCTTGCAGTGAGGTGGGTGTGCATGGGCATCTCCTTCATGAGGATGGTCGCCCCCAATTCGGGGAACGACACTGATGCATGTCAAGCCACGTGCACGTCAGGGCGAGCGCCCTGAGCGCTTCAGAACAGCTTGCCGACGTCCAGCAAGGTGAGCACGCCCAGGACGGCAAAGATGGCCGCGGCAATCCCGTGGACCAACTTCATCGACACTTTTTTCGCAATCGTTTCGCCCACGAACACCGCCGGCACGTCGGCAATCATCATGCCCAGCGTGGTACCGGCCACCACGGACACCAGATCGTTGTATCGCGCGGCCAGCGCCACGGTGGCGATCTGCGTCTTGTCGCCCATCTCGGCGAGAAAGAAGGTGATGACCGTCGTGCCGAACACGCCGAATCGCACGCGGGCGGTCTCGTTCTCGTCGATCTTGTCGGGGATCAGCATCCAGCCGGCCATGGCGATGAACGACACGCCGATCACCCAGCGCAAGACATCGGGGCCCAGCGCGTGCGCCACCCAGCCACCGAGCGCACCGGCCATCGAGTGGTTGGCCAAGGTGGCGGCCAGGATGCCCAGGATGATGGGCACCGGACGCCTGAACTTGACCGCCAGCAGCATGGCCAGCAACTGCGTCTTGTCACCCATTTCACCCAGAGCCACCACACCGGTCGAGACGAGAAAAGCTTCCATGGGGGCTCCAGTGGGGGGGGGTGGGAATGATGATGAAGAGCTCGGTTGCCTGACCCACTGAATGAAAGGCGGGCGGAGTCTATCAATGCCATCGGCAACGCCTCGCCATACAACCGGTAACAAGTGCCGGGTACCGGATGTCGGCAATCCGGCTGCGCAGGCGTTATACCGAGCATCCCCATGTTTTCAGGAGACACCCCATGAGCAACCCGTCCCCCGTCATTTCTCCAACCACCGCCGCCCGAAGCGGCGTGCCGCGCGCCTTGTGGATCGGCGGTGGTGTGCTCGGCCTGGCCACGGCCGCGCTGGCCGGCGCACTGGTCACGCGTTCAGTCGATGCCGCCGCCACACCAGACGCTGCAGCCCAGGCCGCTGTATCGACACCTGCCACGATGGTGGCCGCCACGGACAAGACCGACACGCCGGTTCACAAGACACACACCAGTTCGTCGGCGCCACCCGTGTGCCCGAATTGCGGCACGGTCGAGTCGGTCAGAGCGGTCGAGCACGAAGGCCAGGGCACCGGGCTGGGTGCTGTCGCCGGCGGTGTGGTCGGCGGTTTGCTGGGCAACCAGTTCGGTGGCGGCAAGGGCAACACGGCGATGACGGTGCTGGGCGCGGTCGGTGGCGGCGTGGCCGGCCATCAGGTCGAAAAGAAGGTGCGCAGCGAGACGGTCTACAACGTCAGCGTGCGCATGCACGACGGCAGCGTGAGCACCTACCAGCAGGCTCAGCCCTTCGCGGTGGGCGCGAAGGTGGTGGTTGATGGCAAGTCATTGCGCCTGGCCAGCGACGCTGCCGGTCAGGGTGCCAAATGAACAAGTCCCTGACCGTGCTGCTCGCCGCACTGGCCACACTGGCTGCGGCCCCGGTGCTCGCCGAAACCTCGGTGGGGGTGTCCATCGGCATCCACCAACCCGGCGTGTACGGACGCATCGACATCGGCGATGTGCAGCCGGCGCTCGTCTACGCGCAGCCGGTGATCATTGCGCAGCCTCCGGTCTATGTGGAGCGACGCCCGATCTACCTGTACGTGCCGCCCGGGCATCAGCAGGACTGGCGGCGCTACTGCGGGCGCTACAACGCATGCGGCCAGCCGGTGTATTTCGTTCGCGACGAGTGGGTGCGCGAGCGCTACGAGCAATCGCATCCGGGCTGGGAGCGAGAGCGCCAGCATGGCCGCGGGCCCGACCGCGGTGACGACGATGGCGAGCGTGGCCATGGCCACGGGGAGGGCCGAGAACACGGGCGCGGCCACGGCCGCGGCGACTGAGCACGGCTGTGCGGCGATCGGGGGTCTCCCCCGATCACGTGACACGAACGCCGGTCCGCTCGACAAACGTCAGAAATCCGACGTCATCCCGATCACGAACGACGCCCGCGGCACCAGCTGAATGCCGTTCACCTTTTGATAGACCGGCAGCTGCACATAGGCGTACAGCGTGGACGCATGTCCCAGCCCGAAGGTCACGCCGGGGCTCAGGTCGACCGACGTCGATCCGGAGTTGTCCGGCTCGGCCTGCACCCCCGCATCGCGCTCGCGCCGGCGCACATTGACCTGCACCACCGTGCCCAGGCTGTGCGACCACGCGTGTGACCAGCCCAGCGACAGTTCGAGCCGGCGCCCGGGCTTGTAGTCCTCGTCCGGGCCCAGCGCCTGCGTGACGCTGAGCTGGCCGATCGCCGCGTCGGTCGCGCCAAACACGTGCCGGCCGGCCACGCCGAGCACCCCATCGGTGGTGCCGCTGCCCGGCTGCAGGGCGCGCTCGGCCCGGCTGCCGTCGCCGTTGCTGACGTGCGTCGATCCCGTGGGCAGCTTGAAGCCGCCGAACAGCGCGTACGAGTCGGCGCCGGCCCCGAACTGCCGGCGCCCGAGCAGTTGCACGTCGCCCAGCCGAGTGAAACGCCACTGCTCGGCCTCACCAGGCAGGCCTGTGGATTCGTCGATCAGGTGGTGGCGGTGGTCGCGGTGCACCAGCGGCAAGCGCAGCGAGACCGACCAGCCACCATCGAACCCGTAGCCCAGCGTGGTGACCAGGTTGGTGTTGTTGGTGTGACGCTCGATGGCTTCCTCGTTGGTCACCTCGCTGGCACGGATGTTCGAGGTGCCGCTGCGCAAACGCTTCTGATCGATGACTTCGAGCCGCAGGTCACCGCTCCAGCCCGTGTAAGCCTCGGCCTGGCCCTGCGCGTAGCGGTCGGTCATGAGCGTGCACGACGATGAACCGCAGGAAGCGTGAGCCGGCACGGTGGCGGCACCCAGGCCGAAAAAGAGCGCTGCCCAACCTGCCGTGTGCAGGTGATGTTGAATGGTCTTCAAGAAAAACTCCCGATGGCCGGGCGCGTGGCCCGGCAGATGCATGGATGGCTCTGGCGCGCGGATCAGGTCCGCGCCCAGCAAGCCGGCTTCAAGACATCAGGAGAAGGTCGGTGGCGCCCGGGGCTGCGCGTTGCGCCATGCAAAAGGTGTTTCGGGCGCGTGCAGAAAACGTTCGGGCTGCCGGGCGACGCACACCGTCACGCGGTGCAACGTGAGTGCGGCCGGCGGCAGGCCCATCGCCGAGGCCGACGCAGCGCACAAGGGGCAATGCTCGAGATGCATGCCCGCCGGCGCCGGGTTGCGCTGGCCGTCCACCGCCTCACCCGACACCACCACGCGCTCGCCTTGCGCTGAGCAGACCTGCGCCCACGCATCCTGACCGCGCGAAGCGGCCAGCGCGCGCGACACGCCCGGCAGCAGGGCCAGTGCGAGCACGGCAAGGAGCGCCAGCCAGCAAGCGCGGCGCAGTTGAGTGGAGGAAAATCGCATGCGGGCCGCAGTCTAGCCGCCCGCCCCCGCCGTGAAGGGCGATTCTCCCCTTACGCTTCGGGTTTGCCCGCGGCACACTGCCGCCCTTGTTTCAGGACTCCCCATGACAGTCACCCTCCCCCGCATCGCCCGTTGGGCCCGCTCGCTCGGCCTGCTCGCTGCCACCGCCACGCTGGCGTTCGCTGCCCAGGCGCAAACCGTGCTGCGCGTGACCGCCATTCCGGACGAGGCACCGACCGAACTGGCGCGCAAGTTCGCGCCGCTGGGGCAGTACCTGGAAGCCAAGCTGGGCGTGAAGGTCGAATGGACGCCGGTCACCGACTACGCCGCCGCCGTCGAGGCGCTGGTCAACAAGAAGGTCGATCTGGCGTGGTTCGGCGGCTTCACCTTCGTGCAGGCCAACGTGCGTTCCGAAGGCCGTGTGATCCCGCTGGTGCAGCGTGAAGAAGACGAAAAATTCCGCTCGGTGTTCATCACCGATGCCAACAGCGGCATCACCAGGCTCGAAGACCTCAAGGGCAAGACGCTGAGCTTCGGTTCGCCGTCGAGCACGTCGGGCCACCTGATGCCACGCAGCTTCCTGCTGGCCGCCAAGATCAACCCAGATGCCGATCTGAAGCGCGTGAGCTTCTCCGGCGCCCACGACGCCACCGTGGCCGCCGTGGCCAGCGGCAAGGTCGATGCCGGCGCGCTGAACATGTCGGTGTGGGACAAGCTGGTGGCCGAGAAAAAGGTCGACACCGCCGTGGTCAAGGTCTTCTACACAACGCCTGGCTTCTACGACTACAACTGGTCGGTGCACGCCGACATGCCCGCCGACCTGCGCAACAAGATCACCCAGGCCTTCCTGGCACTGGACGCCAGCACGCCGCAGGGCAAGGAAATCCTCGGCCTGCAGCGCGCCACGCGCTTCATCCCGACCAAGGCCGAAAACTACAACAGCATCCGCGCCGCCGCCGAGCACGCCGGACTGCTGAAGTGACCTCCAGCGCGCCAGTGGGCGCGCGCGGCCCGCTCGTCGTCGCGCTGCGCGATCTGCACGCCGCGGCCGCGCCGCTGGCCACCGCGCCGGTGCTGCACGGGCTGTCGCTCGAGGTGCGCCAGGGCGAGCAGGTCGCGCTGATCGGCTCGTCGGGCGCGGGCAAGACCAGCTTGCTGCACGCGCTGGCGTGCGCGGTGCCGCCGCTGTCCGGTTCGCTCGAACTGTTCGGGCAGGCGCCTTGGGCACTCTCGTCGCGCGAGCGGCAACGCCTGCGCGGCCGGTTGTTTCTGGGGCCGCAGGTGCCGCCGCTGCCGCCGCGCCAGCGCGTGGTCACCGCGGTGCTCGCAGGGCGGCTGCCGCAGCAATCGCTGGCGGCCAGCGTGCGCGCGCTGTGGCACCCGAGCGAAGCCGGCGTGGCGCATGCGGCGCTGGCCGCGCTCGATCTCGGCGACAAGTTGTGGGAGCGCGTCGACCGGCTGTCCGGCGGCGAGCGCCAACGCGTCGGACTGGCGCGCGCGCTGGTGGCCGACGCCGAGCTGTGGCTGATCGACGAGCCGCTGTCCGCGCTCGATCCGGCACGCGCCGAACAAGTCATCGCGCGGCTGACCGCCGCTGCGCACAGCGCCCACCGCACCCTGGTGTGCACGCTGCACCAGGTCGAAGTGGCCCGGCGCTGCTTTGCACGCATCGTCGCGCTGCGCGCCGGCCGGATCGTCTACGACGGCCCCGCTGCCGACTTCACCGATGCCCAAGTCGCCGCGCTCTACGGCTCGCGTGCGGCGCTCGAGGACGCCGCGCTTGAACCCGCTGCGCCGGCCGCCGTACCCGCCGAGCGCGCGGCCGTGCCGCTGATTTGCCGCTGATCCAATGACGCTGCTTGCCACCACGCCGCAGCGCGACCCGGCGCTGAATTCGCGCTGGGCCACGCTGCTGCTGATCGCGGTGCTGCTGTGGCCGCTGGTCGTGCTCACCGAATTCAACCCGGCGGTGCTGTTCGACACGCGCAGCCTGCGCTCGACGCTGCGATTCGTCGCGAGCTTCCTGCCGCCGCGCAGCGATGCCGAATTCCTCTGGCTGCTGCTGCACGAAACCTGGCGCACCGTGGCGATTGCTACCGCCGGGCTCACGCTGGCCGGCCTGATCGCGGTGCCGCTGGCGCTGGGCGCGAGCGCACGGCTGTCGATCAGCGCGCTCGCGCAGCCGATGGCTGCCGCGCCCTTCGCGTTGCGCAGTGTGCTGCGCGCCACGATGGTGGTGCTGCGCTCGGTGCCCGAGCTGGTGTGGGCGCTGCTGTTCGTGCGCGTGGTGGGCCTGGGGCCGACCGCCGGCGTGCTGGCCATCGGCATCGCCTACGGCGGCATGCTGGGCAAGGTCTACGCCGAAATCCTCGAGGCCAGCGACCCCGCCCCCACGCAGGCGCTGCTGCGCAACGGCGCGGGACGGCTGCAAGCGCTGCTGTTCGGAGCCCTGCCGCAATGCGCGGCCGAACTGGTCAGCTACACCGTGTACCGCTGGGAATGCGCGATCCGCGCCTCGGTGGTGCTGGGTTTCGTGGGCGCGGGCGGTCTGGGCCAGATGCTCGACAGCGCGGCCAAGATGTTCTCGGGTGGCGAGGTCTGCACCATCTTGCTGGTGTTCATCGCGCTGGTGGCCGCGTCCGACCGAATCAGCGCGGTGCTGCGCCGGGCCATGGCATGAGTGCGCCCGTGCACGTCGAATCGCCGCTCGCACCGCCGCCGGCGCGCCACGCCGCGCGCTGGGTCGGACTGGGCATCGCCACGCTGGTGGTGCTGAGCTTTGCCACGCTGGATTTGCGCTGGGGGGATTTCCTGTCGCCCGATGCACTGGGCAAGATGGGCCAGTTCGCCGCCGGTTTCTTTCCGCCCGAGACCTCGGCCGCGTTCCTGCGGCGCACGCTGGACGGCACGCTGGAAACACTCGCGATGTCGCTGCTGGGCACCTGGCTTGCGGCCGTGGGCGGTCTGGCGCTGGCGCTGCCGGCGAGTGCGCGCAGCCATGAAGGCGCCGGCTCGGCCTTGGTCAGCACGGTGGTGCGCGGCGTCACGCGCGGCGTGCTCAACGGGCTGCGCTCGGTGCCCGAGCTGGTGTGGGCCGCGCTGCTGCTGATCGCCGCCGGGCTGGGGCCGTTTGCCGGCACGCTGGCGCTGGCGCTGCACACCACCGGCGTGCTCGGCCGGCTGTTTGCCGAAAGCCTCGAGAACACCCCGCCCGAGCCCGCCTTCGCGCTGCGCGTGCGCGGTGT
>CANBSV010000058.1 GCA_947372225.1 Burkholderiales bacterium
ATGTTCCATTCGCTCGTGGGGTAGCGCGCGCGGGCGATTTCGTCCATCAGCACCAGCGCACTGGACACCACCGTGCCGCCGGTTTCGGTCGAGTGAAAGAAGTTCTGCTCGTCGACCTCCTGAGCCTGCGTGTGGTGGCGGATGAAGACGATGTCGATCTTCTCGTAGTGCCGAGTGAGGAAGAGGTACAGCAAGATGAAAAACCGCTTGGACAGGTCCTTGCGCGCCTCGTCCATCGAGCCCGACACGTCCATCAGACAGAACATCACCGCCTTGGCCGTGGGCTGCGGCACGCGCACGCGGCTGCGGTAGCGCAGGTCGATCGGGTCGAGGTACGGGATGCGCGCCAGACGCGCGCGCAGCGCCTCGACGTCGATGCGCAAGCCGGCGATCTCGTGCTCGTGCGGGTTGGGCTGCGGGTGGCTCAGCAGGTGATCCAGGTGCGTTTCGAGCCGCTGCAGTTCGCGCCGCGATTCGCTGCCGATGGCGATGCGCCGGCCGATCGCGCCGCGCATCGAGCGCACCACGTGCAGGTTGTTGGGCGTGCCGTCGCTGCTGTGGCCGGCGCGATGGGTCTTGTACTCGGGTGTCTCGGCCAGCGTGGTGCGTGCCAGGTTGGGCAGTGCCAGGTCGTCGAAGAAGACCTGCATGAACTCTTCCTTGGTGAGGTGGAAGACGAAGTCGTCGTCACCCCCGCTGCGGTCACCCGCGCCGCCACCGGCACCGCTTCCTCCGCCGGACGGCGGCCGCACGATGCGGTCGCCGCGCACGTACTCGTCGTTGCCCGGGTGCACCGTCTCGCGCCGGCCGCCCTGACCGTGGCTGAACACCGGCTCGGAGATGTCGCGCCTGGGGATGTGGATGTCCTCGCCTTGCACCAGATCACGGATGCCGCGCCCATCCACCGCACGCTTGACCGCCTCGCGGATCTGTTCCTTGTGGCGGCGCAGGAAGCGCTCGCGGTTGCCGATCGACTTGTTCTTGCCGGCCAGTCGACGATCGATGATCTGCTGAAACATGAGTGGGTGGCCTCTCGTGCCGCTCAGCTCGACTTGCGCACGCGCAGGTACCACTCGCACAGCAGACGCACCTGTTTGGAGGTGTAGCCCTTGGCGACCATCCGCGTCACGAAGTCCTCGTGCTTCTTCGCCTCGTCGGCGCTGGCCTTGGCGTTGAAGCTGATCACAGGCAACAGCTCTTCGGTGTTCGAGAACATCTTCTTTTCGATCACCGTGCGCAGCTTTTCGTAGCTGGTCCACACCGGGTTGTTGCCCGAGTTGTTGGCGCGCGCGCGCAGCACGAAGTTGACGATCTCGTTGCGGAAGTCCTTCGGGTTGGAGATGCCCGCGGGCTTTTCGATCTTCTCGAGCTCGGCGTTGAGCGAGCCGCGGTCGAACACCTCGCCGGTGTCGGTGTCGCGGTACTCGTGGTCCTGGATCCAGTAGTCGGCGTACGTCACGTAGCGGTCGAAGATGTTCTGACCGTATTCGCTGTAACTCTCGAGGTAAGCGGTCTGGATCTCCTTGCCGATGAACTCGGCGTAGCGCACGCCCAGGTGCTCCTTGATGAACGCCAGGTACTTCTGCTCGGTCTCAGGCGGGAACTGCTCGCGCTCGATCTGCTGCTCGAGCACGTACATCAGGTGCACCGGGTTGGCCGCCACCTCGGTGCTGTCGAAGTTGAAGACCTTGCTGATGATCTTGAAGGCGAAGCGCGTGGAAATGCCGCTCATGCCTTCGTCGACGCCGGCGTAGTCGCGGTACTCCTGATAGCTCTTGGCGCGCGGGTCGGTGTCTTTCAGGTTCTCGCCGTCGTAGACCAGCATCTTCGAATACAGGCTCGAGTTCTCGGGCTCCTTGAGCCGCGTGAGCACCGCGAACTGGCTCATCATCTTGAGCGTGCCGGGCGCGCAGGTGGCCTGCGCCAGCGACGAGCCCCGCAGCAGTTTCTCGTAGATCTTCACCTCGTCGGACACGCGCAGGCAGTACGGCACCTTGACGATGTAGATGCGGTCCAGGAAGGCCTCGTTGTTCTTGTTGTTGCGAAAGGTCTTCCACTCGCTTTCGTTCGAGTGCGCCAGCACGATGCCGTCGAACGGAATCGCGCCAAAGCCTTCGGTGCCCTTGTAGTTGCCTTCCTGCGTGGCCGTGAGCAGCGGGTGCAACACCTTGATGGGCGCCTTGAACATCTCGACGAATTCGAGCAGCCCCTGGTTGGACAGGCACAAGCCGCCCGAAAAGCTGTACGCGTCGGGGTCGTCCTGCGCGAAGGTCTCGAGCTTGCGGATGTCGACCTTGCCGACCAGGCTGGAGATGTCCTGGTTGTTCTCGTCGCCCGGCTCGGTCTTGGCAATGCCGACCTGCTTGAGCACCGACGGGTAGCGCTTGACCACCTTGAAGCGACGGATGTCACCGCCGTACTCCTCGAGCCGCTTGACCGCCCATGGCGACAGCACGCGCTGCAGGTAGCGGCGCGGGATGCCGTATTCCTTTTCGAGGATCGGGCCGTCCTCGGCGGCATCGAACAGGCCCAGCGGCGACTCGTTCACCGGCGAGCCCTTGATCGCGTAGAACGGCACTTCCTGCATGAGCTGCTTGAGCCGCTCGGCGATGCTGCTCTTGCCGCCGCCCACGGGGCCCAGCAGGTACAGGATCTGCTTTTTTTCCTCGAGGCCCTGGGCCGCGTGGCGGAAGTAGCTCACCACCTGTTCGATGGCGTCTTCCATGCCGTAGAACTCGGCGAAGGCGGGATACAGCTTGATGACCTTGTTGGCGAACAGGCGCGACAGGCGCGGGTCGTTGCGCGTGTCGATGGTCTGCGGCTCACCGATGGCCTGCAGCATGCGTTCGGGGGCGCTGGCGTAGGCGACCCGGTTGCGCTTGCACTCGGTCAGGTACTCTTCAATCGAGAGTTCCTCTTCGCGCGTGCGCTCGAAACGAGCGGCGAAATTGCTGATCACGTCCATGTCGGTCTCCGGTCGGTCAAGGACGACACAGGGCCCGAGGACCCTGCGACGTCCGGGGAAGTTCTGATGAAGTCCGCCCCGTGGGGCTTCATCAGAGCTTTCCCGACTCCACTGGCAACCGCTTCTAGATTGGGGCCTCGGTCACCCGCAGCAAGCTGCGAGCAATACCACCAAGGCCGTGCAATTCAGATGATTGACGACACGGTATGAGCAAGTCTTGTGCCGCCACGGCGAAAAGCCTCAGCCGCGCGCGTCGAACGCGCGTATGGCCGATGCCATTTGCGTGAGCGGCAAGATCTCGTCGACAGCACCGAGCTTGATGGCCTCCTTGGGCATGCCGAACACGACGCAGGTTTCCTCGTTCTGGGCGATGGTGCGTGCGCCGCGGTCGTGCAGCAGCTTCATGCCGCGCGCACCGTCGTCGCCCATGCCGGTGAGGATGAGCGCGAGCAGATCCTTGCCTGCGCATTCGGCCGCGGAGCGGAACAGCACGTCGACCGACGGCTTGTGCCGATTGACCGGCGGGCCGTCGGCGACCACGGCGAAGTACTGGCCGCCGGCCTTGCGCAACTGCATGTGCTTGCCGCCCGGGGCGATCAGCACCACGCCGCGCTCGAGCCGGTCGCCGTCCTTGGCTTCCCGGATGTTCATCTCGCAAATGCCGTCCAGGCGCTGCGCATACATGGCGGTGAATTTCTCGGGCATATGCTGCACGATGGCGATGCCGGGGCTGTCACCGGGCAGCGAGGTCAGCACCAGTTCGAGCGCCTGCGTGCCGCCGGTGGAACTGCCGATCACCACCGGCTTGTTGACCGACAGCGCGTGCAAGCCGGCGATCGGCGGACGCGGTGCGGGCGCTGCTGCACCAGCGGCGGCGCGCGGTGCCGTCATGCCGGCGCGCGGACGCGAGCGGGCGGCGCTCTTGAGCGTTTGCAGCAGCTCGCGCCGCGAATCTTCCAGAAACTGCTTGAGCCCGAGCCGTGGCTTGGCCACCACCGCCACCGCACCGGCCGACAAGGCCTCGAGCGCCATGCGGCTGCCATCGGTCGTCAGCGTCGAGCAGATCACCGTGGGAATGGGCGACTCGTCCATCACCTGACGCAAGAACGTCAGCCCGTCCATGCCCGGCATCTCGATGTCGAGCAGCAGCACATCGGGGCGGTTCTTGCGGATCACCGGACCGGCGATCAGCGGGTTGGGCGCACTGCCCATCAACTCGATCTCAGGGTCACCTTGCAACAGGTGCATCAGCGTTTGACGCACCACGGCCGAATCGTCGACCACGTAAACCTTGATCGCCATGGCGACTCCTCAAACGGGTACCGCGCTCACCTCGGGCGCGTCGGGACCGACGGTCCAGCCCAGTCGCCGGTAAGCGTTGCCGCCCAGATCGTGAAACAGCACCCGCACTCCATCGTGAGCGAGCGCATCGAGCGCCCAGTGGGCGTTTTGATCGCCCACGTGCGAGGTGGTGAATTGCCCGGGAAACATGTTGCCGCCGCCGTAGACCCAGGCCTCGCACAGCAGCGGATTGATGCCGCGTGCGCGCAGCTGCGCATACAGCGTGGCCAGCGCACGCTCGGCATACGCCGTGCTGTCGGGCATGCCCGCGACGGGCCGGCTGGCATGCACGATGTGGCACATCGCGCCGATCGTGCGCCGCGGGTCGGTCAGCACGATCGCCACGCACGAACCCAGCAAGGTTTCGAGCCGGTCGCCACGATCGGCGCAGGCCACGTCACCCGGGTGCAGCACCTGCACGCGGCACGCGGTGGCCACGGTGCCACCGGCCACGGCGATCATGCCGCCGCCTTGCGAAAGGCGCCGGGCGCCAGCGTTTGCAACGGCGTCTTGCACGGAATGCGCCCTTCGGCGGTGCCGATGAAAAACAGACCGCCCGGGCGCAACTGCGTGAGCACGCGGTCGACCACGTCGCGCTTGGTCGGCGCATCGAAGTAGATGAGCACGTTGCGCAGAAAGATCACGTCGAACGGGCCGATGTCTTCGATCGGCTGGCACAGGTTGAGCTGCCCGAAGCTCACGTGCTCGAGCAGCCGCGGGTGGATCTGCACCAGCCCTTCGGACTCGCCTTCGCCGCGCAGGCAGTAGCGCCGCAGCCGCTCGGGCGAGACGTTGCGCAGGCGGTCTTCGGGATAGATGGCTTCCTTGGCGCTGCGCAGCACACGGTCGCTGATGTCGGTACCCAGGATGCGCCAGTCGGGCCCGATGCTGCCTTGCGTTTGCAGATCGGCCAGCAGCATCGCGGTGCTGTAGGCCTCGTCGCCGAAGGACGACGCCGCACTCCACACGGCTGGCGCGCGCGTCTTGCTGCGCAGCAGGTCTTGCTGCAGCACGTCGTAGTGCGCCGGCTCGCGAAAGAAGTAGGTCTCGTTGGTGGTGAGCAGATCGACCGCCACCTGGAATTCGCCGCCATCGTCGTGGCTTGCGATCAAGGCCAGGTAGTCCTCGA
Source organism: Burkholderiales bacterium (assembly GCA_947372225.1). GTDB lineage: Bacteria > Pseudomonadota > Gammaproteobacteria > Burkholderiales > Burkholderiaceae_C > PBB1. Next base: position 5,436 of record CANBSV010000058.1, read on the forward strand.
ACCCGCCCATGCCCAGGCGCTGGATGCGCGGCGCGAGACGCGACGACACCAGCGGCTTCTTGCTGTCGCTGAACGACAGCCCGATGGCCGAATACATCAGCTCGGTGATGCCACGAAAAGTCTCGTCACGCAGTGTTTCCATGCGATCCCTGCACGCTGTGTTGATGGTTCATGAAGCCGGGGCGAACCCCGGTCTGGAGCGTGTCATTCAGGCGACGGCAGCTTCCTGCGCCGACTCGCACAGCTGGGCCATCTCGGTCACATCGAAGGCCTTGTCGGGCTCGAGGATGATCACGAAACGGCTGGCCACCTTGCCCATGCCGCGGATGAAATCACGGCGCACGCTGGCGCCGAAGTTGGGCGGCGGCTCGATCTGGTTGGGGGCGATGTCGATCACCTCGCTCACCGCATCGACCATCAGGCCGAGCTCGACGCGTTCGCCATCGCGAATCGCATCGAAGATCACGATGCATGTCTTCTTGCCGACGCTGGCGCACGGGCGGCCGAAGCGCGCTTGCAGGTCGATCACCGGCACCACCGCACCGCGCAGGTTGATCACACCGCGCACGAAGCTGGGCATCAGCGGCACCGTGGTCAGCGTGCCGTACTGGATGATCTCGCGCACCGTGCGGATGTCCATCGCGAACACCTCGTCGCCAAGCGTGAACGTGAGGTACTGAGCCGACGCCTCGTCGACCGGCGCGCCGGCGGCAAGAGCAGTTCTGGGCTGGTTCATGGCGCGCTCCTCAATAGGGGCGGAAGTTGCCGCGGGTGCCGGCTGCGGCATTCGCGCCATTGCTCAGCTTGGCTGCGCGCACGGGCGACACGGCAGCCACGCGCAGCGGCGAGTTGGGCGCACGCCGCTCGGCAGCGCTCGAGGTGTCGGGCCTGCCCTTGCGCAGCGGTGCGGCTTCGCCCACGGTGTTGAAGAACGCCACCGACTGCTGCAGTTGCTCGGCCTGGCCGGACAACTCTTCGGACGTGGCCGCGAGCTCCTCGGAGGCCGAGGCGTTTTGCTGCGTGGCCTTGCTGAGCTGGCCCATGGCGCCGCCGATCTGGGTGACCGACTGGCTTTGCTCCTGCGAGGCCGCGGCGATCTCCTGCACCAGCTCGCTGGTCTTCTGGATCGACGGAACGATCTCGTCAAGCAGCTTGCCGGCGCGCTCGGCGGTCGACACGCTGTTGCTGGCGAGGTCGCCGATTTCCTTGGCCGCTTCCTGGCTGCGCTCGGCAAGCTTGCGCACCTCGGCCGCCACCACCGCGAAGCCCTTGCCGTGTTCGCCGGCGCGGGCCGCCTCGATGGCCGCGTTGAGCGCAAGCAGGTTGGTCTGGTAGGCGATGTCGTCGACGATGCTGATCTTCTGGGCGATCTGCTTCATGGCCGAAACCGTTTGCGTGACCGCCTGGCCGCCGTCGCCGGCTTCCTTGCTGGCCTTGGTGGCCATGCCGTCGGTGACCTTGGCGTTGTCGCTGTTTTGCGAGATCGACGCCGACATCAAGTCGATCGATGCGGTGGTTTCCTCGACCGACGACGCCTGCTCGCTGGCCGACTGCGACAGGCTTTGCGCCGTGGCGCTGACCTGGTTGGCCGCACCGGTCAGGGCATCGGCCGCCGCACGCACCTCTTCGATGATGCTGGCGAGCTTCTCGCAACTGGCGTTGGAGTCCTGCTTGACCTGGTCGAAGGTACCCTGGGCGTCCCGGGTGATGCGCTGCGTGAGGTCACCGCTGGCCAGACCCGAGAACACGCGGCCCACGTCTTCGATGATGCCGGCAAGCGATTCGCTGGTGGCATTGGCATCGGCCTTGACCTGACCGAACGTGCCGTCGTAGTCGCGGGTGATGCGTTGCGTGAGGTCGCCTTCGGCCAGCGCGCCAAACACGCGGCCCACGTCCTCGAAGATCACCGAGGTGGTCTCCATCAGCGAGTTCACACCGGCGCACAGATCAGCGATCGGACCGGACTTGCCGTCGAGCGGAATGCGCTGGGCCAGATCGCCCTGACTGGCGGCCGTCGTGACGGCCTGCGCTTGCTCGACAGCGGTCGTGAGCATCTGCGTGGCCTTGACCTGGGCCGTCACGTCGGTGGCGATCTTGACCACCTTGACCACGCGGCCCATTTCGTCTTTCACCGGGGCGTAGACGGCCTGGATCCAGATCTCGTGGCCCGATTTGGTGATGCGCTTGAACACCTCGCTTTGCGCCTTGCCTTCGTTGAGGTCGCGCCAGAACTGGGTGTACGCCGCCGAGGCCGATTGGACGGGGTCCACGAACATGCGGTGGTGCTTGCCGACGATCTCATCGAGCTGGTAGCCCAGCACCGCCAGGAAGTTCTTGTTGGCCGTCTTCACATTGCCATTGAGATCGAACTCGATGTAGGCGTACGAGGTGTCGATGGCCGCCAGGATGCCGCGCGCGTTCTGGCGCTCGAGTTCGGCTTCGGTGATGTCGTAGCGCACGCCGAGGTACTTCATCGGCTTGCCGTTGTCGCCCATGATCGGCGCGATGACCGCGTCGACGTAATACGGCGTGCCGTCCTTCGCGCGGTTCTTGACCACGCCGCGGAAGATCTCGCCGCGGCCGATCGTCGACCACATCTGCTTGAAGACTTCCTTGGGCATGTCGGGGTGGCGCGTGGTGTTGTGGCCAAACCCGATCAGCTCGTTCTTGGGGTACTTCGAGACCTCGAGAAACTTCTCGTTCACGGTCAGGATGTCGCCCTTCTTGTCGGCTTCCGAGACGATGCTGGTGACATTCATGATGTCGGTGCGCACCTTCAATTCAGACTCGACCGCATCGAGCCGCGCCTTGACTTGCGCCAGCGTGGCCTCGGCATCGGCGCGGGCGCTTTCCTGCGCTTGCAGCTGGTCCGACGTGGCCTTGAGCTGCGCGGCGGATTGCCGCAGTTCGTTGCCCGCGACGAGGCGAGCGATCCATGAGGTGGTGGGCTGGTTCATGATGTTTGGGTCTCCTGTGACATGTGAGCGGACGGGCTGGTGTCGCCAGGGTGCCGCGGGACTTTGAACTTGGATGGCGGCTGCTCCGCCAGCTGGCTCAATGAATGGACGTCGAAGATCAGGGCCACCTCGCCGTTGCCGAGGATCGATGAGCCCGACATGCCGCGCAGGCTGCGGAACATGCGGCCCAGCGGCTTGATGACGGTCTGGTGCTGGCCAAGCAGCCCGTCGACCATCACGCCGTAGCGGCGACCGCCCGACTGGATGACGACCACGCTGCTGCGATCGGGCTCGGGCGCGTCCAGCGCATACAGCGCGCGCAGGCTGACCACCGGCAGCACCTGGCCGCGCAGCTCGACGATGCTGCGACCGCGCGCATCGAGTTCGGTGGCGGTGGGCCGGTTCTCGATCACCTCGACCACCGCATCGAGCGGGAAGATGAACTTGGACGCGCCCACGCCGACCAGGAAGCCGTCGATGATGGCCAGTGTCAGCGGCAGGCGGATCTCGATGCGCGAGCCTGCGCCCGCCTCGCTGTAGACGTTGACCGAGCCGCGCAGCGCTTCGATGTTGCGGCGAACCACGTCCATGCCCACGCCGCGGCCGCTCAGGTTGGTGATCTTCTCGGCGGTCGAAAAGCCGGGCTCGAAGATGAGCTTGAGGATGTCGCCTTCGGGCGGCGTGACGCCTTGCTCGATCAGGCCGCGATCCCAGGCGCGCTGCAGCACCTTGTCGCGCTGGATGCCGCGCCCGTCGTCGACGATGCGAATCAGGATGCTGCCCGACTCGTGGCACGCCGACAGCGTGAGCTTGCCTTGCGCGGGCTTGCCTTCGGCGCTGCGCTGCTCGGGCGTTTCAAGGCCGTGGTCCAGCGCGTTGCGCACCAGGTGCATCAGCGGGTCGGCGATGCGCTCGACCACCGATTTGTCGAGCTCGGTTTCACCACCCACGATCTCCAGCGCCACATCCTTGCCCAGCTCGGCGGCGGTGTCGCGCACCACGCGGCGAAAGCGCGAGAAGGTCTCGCCGATGGGCACCATGCGCAGTTGCAGCGTGCCGTTGCGGATTTCCTCGATGAGCCGGCTGATCTGCGCATTGGCCTCGATCAGCGAGCCCTGACGCGACTGGCGCGCCAGCAGCGACGCACCGGCGCCGGCGATCACCAGCTCACCGAGCAGGTTGATCACCGCATCGAGCCGGTCGGCCTGCACGCGGATGAAGCGGTTGTCGTCGGCAGGGCCGGCGGCAGTGGTGCCCTCGCGCAGCTTTTGCTGGCGCTGCAGCGCGGCGTCGACCACCTGCGGGCTGAGCGCGCTGGTGGTCTGCAAGATCTCGCCCAGCCGCGCCGGCTGGCCGCCGGGTGCTTCGGACTCGGCCTGGATGCGCAGCGCGAGCGTGAGCTGCTCGCGGGTGATCGCGCCGGCGGCGATGAGGATGTCACCGAGGCGGGGAATGTCCTGCATCGATTCGATCAGCGCAACGATGTCGGCCGGCTGGGCACCGGGATCGATCAGGTGCAGCACGCAGTCGTCGCGCACGAAGCTGAAGGCGGCTTCGATCTCGTCGCGGCGCGCAGCGCTCAGCAGTTCGAAGGCCAGCGTGAGGTGGCAGCTCTCGGGGTCGAGCGATTCGATCCCGGGCACGGCGGCGAAGTCGCAGGTCACGTGCGACACCGTGCCCAGACCGGCCACGTAGTTGACGATGGCCAGCGGGTCCATGCCGTTGCGGTAGGTGTCCGGGCCGAACTGCACCGAGACGTGCCAGGCGCGAGCCCCCGAAGCGGTGGCCGCCGAGGCCTCAACCGCAAGGGCGGCGGCATCGGCCACGTCACCGCTGGCCAGACGCAGCCGCTCGACCAGCGCGGCACGGGCCTGCGCCGCAGCGTCGGTATCGGCCAGCGGATCCTGGGCCGCGGCCACCAGCGTACGGATCTGGTCGTTGCACTGCAGCAGCAAGGTGCTGAGCTCGGGGGTGAGCCTCAGGTGGCCTTCGCGCAGACGGTCGAGCAGGGTTTCGACGTGGTGCGTGAACGCCACCACCTTGTCGAGCCCGAAGATGCCGGCCGAGCCCTTGACGGTGTGGGCGCAGCGAAACAGCGAGTCGAGCAGTTCGCGGTCGTCCGGGGTGTCTTCGAGCTGCAGCAGCAACTGCTCGAGCTGCTCGATCTGTTCGCACGCTTCGCTGATGAACGCCGGCAAGGCTTCGGCGATGAAGCTGCTGTCGCTGTCGAGGGTGCTCATGGGCAGGCCTCCAATGTCGGGACGCTGGCCAGCAGGGACGTCAGGCCCAGCGTTTGGCAGGCGTTGATCAGCAACGGGCTCGCGTCCACCAGCTGCAGCGTGCGTTGTCGCGCGGCCAGCGAGTTGGCCAGCGAGACCAGCAGCTGCAAGCCGGCGCCGTCGATCTGGTCGACCGCCGCGGCGTCGATGCTCACGGGCGTGTCGTCGTCCGCGCTGCCGGCGTCAGCCAGCCACGCGCTCCATGGCGGGTGCAGCTCGCCCACGGTGTAGATGGTCAGTTCTGCAGGCAGAACGGGGGTGTGGGCCATGGTGACTCCTAGGGCAGGATCAACTTGGACACCGCGTCGAGCAGCTGCGGCGGGTTGAAGGGCTTGACGATCCAGGCCTTGGCGCCGGCGGCGCGGCCCTGTTCCTTCTTGGCATCCTGGCCTTCGGTGGTCAGCATGATCACGGGCGTGAACCGGTGCCGCGGGTGCTGCTTGACCTGCGTGACGAAGGCGATGCCGTCCATGTTGGGCATGTTCACGTCGCTCACGATCAGGTGCACCTTGGCAGCCTTGTCGAGCTGCGCGAGCCCTTCCTTGCCGTCACCGGCTTCGAGCACGTCGTAGCCGGCGCGCACCAGGGCGAGCTTGACCACGGTGCGCAAGGAGCTGGAGTCGTCGACGATGAGAATGGTCTTGGGCATGGCTACGGGCTCAGAAAAAGGTGGTGTCGTTGCTGGAGGCCGACCCGGCGGACGCGGTGCCGCCCAGGGCGCTGCGCTGCTCGTCGGTCGTGTAGCCCGCGCTCAGCAGCTCGCTCCAGGCCGCCGCGTCAGGCGCGCGACCGTCGAGCAGCGACTGCTGCAGGCAAGCCACCGCGCTGACGATGGACTGGTTGACCTGATCCACGATCTGCTGGACCCGGTCCTGAAACTGGAAGGCGACCATCAATTGCTCGACCTGGGCGCGAACCGCCTCGCCACGTGCGCTCAGTTCCTGGGCACGGGCGTTGAGCTGGGCCACCGCCGAGTCGACCTGCTCGACCACCTGGTTGATGGTCTGCTCGGACTCGCGGATGACGACGGCATCGTGCTGGGTGTGTTCGGCGGCCTGGCCGAGCGCGGTGCGCATGCACTGGCCGAATTCGCTGACCTGCGCGGCGATGCGCTTGCCGGTGTCGCCCGACTCGGTCGACAAGCGCCGAACCTCGGTGGCGACCACCGCAAAGCCGCGCCCGCTCGGACCGGCCCTTGCGGCCTCGATGGCCGCGTTGAGCGACAGCAAATTGGTCTGGCGCGCCAGCTTGTCGACGTCTTCGGCCATGTCGCCCAGGCTGGCCGACGCGCCGGCGAGCGAGCGCACCGACTGCAAGACCTCGTCGCGCGACTGGACAAAGCCATGAAAGTTCTCGAGCAGGCCGCGCAATCGCGCGTCGCAATCGGCCAGGATCTGGGCGCGCCGGTCCAGCGCGTCGGCGCTGGGCGCCACGCCTGAATGGCCGCGATCGGGGTCGATGATGGCGTCGAGCTGCTCCAGGATCTGCGCAAAGCCTTGCAGCAGTTGTTCGGTGGCCTCACGCATCTGTGTTTGCGCGGTGCCCAGGTTGGCGGTCCAGGTGCGAGCGGCCTCATCGAGCCGGTCGGCCAGCTGGGTGGCCACGATCTGCGCTTTGGATGCGGCACGGGGCGAACCGAAGCCCGCGCGCACTCGGGTGGCAAGCCGCGCCAGCGCCTGTGCGGTGCTCGCGACCCAACCCGGCGCACGGGGCGGCAAGGTTTCGTCTGGGGTGATCAAGGTTGCATTCATGGGCGTGAGGCAAGTCCAGTTGTCAGGATCACTGGGTATCTATCGACAAAGTTATGACCATCTTTATCAAACTTAGGGTTTGACACTGGATTGACAAACCCAAGATAGGCCTCTGGCCTCGGCGTGATCGTTGGAAGAGGGGCGGGATTCATGGCCACCTCTGAATCTCCCCCGGGAGCCCCGGGCCTACGATGGGTTCGACACCCGACGTCCGGGTGCCCGCAGTCAGGAGTCACCCCATGCTCTACCGGCTGATCTATGCCAGCGAAGCCGCAGGCCACTTGACACCCGATGGCGTGCAAGCGCTGCTTGTCACCGCCCGGCGCTGCAACCGGCTGCACGACATCAGCGGCATGCTGGCGTTCGACAGCCGGTATTTCTTGCAGGCCATCGAGGGCGACCGGCAGGCCTTGAGCAACCTGTACGGCAACCTGGTGCGCGACACACGCCACAAGCGTTTGCTGCTGCTGAGCTTCGAGCCCATCGCACAACGCACGTTTTCAGACTGGACCATGGGCTTCGCCGCCGCGGACGCCAGCCGGCGCCGGCTGTACCTGCGCCATGGCGCGTCGGGTCGCTTCGAGCCCCACGCGCTGCATGCAGGCGCCGCACTGGCCCTGCTGAGCGAGCTGTCGCAGGAAGCCGAGCGCGAGGCCGAGGTCAAGGCGCTGAGCGCCACCCCCGCCTGAGTCCGGTCAGCCCCGCACGTGCTGGCGCCTCATGGGGCGGATGGCGCAGCCGCCGGTGGCTTGAAGTCGGCGCACGGATCGTCCCGCACGGCGCGCGGCGTGAACCACGCGGCGTCATAGGGCCCGTCGACGGCACCGGGGCGGCCGTCATCCAGTTCCAAAAACGCCACGCTCACCGCACGGGCGCTGGCATCGAGCACCGCCAGGTCGTGCGGCACGCCGATGTCCCGCCTGACGTGGCCGTTGCCGGCAATCAGCACAACGCGGGCACCCGGTGCGGCCTGCCGCGCCGCCTGAAACATCGCCAGCGCCAGCGCCGCATCACGGCCGCGCTGGGCCAGCGCCATCGGCGCGAGCATCGACGCCGGCAAGGCGCCGCAGTGGCCGATGTCCACCTGGTGCAGCAGCTCGGCCTGATGCTCGGGCGTCCAGCTCGTGTCCAGTACAGGGTCGATCAGAGCGCGCAGATCGGCCGGCGCCTGTGCCACGCCACCGCGCACCAGGCGGCTGGCATCGGCACGGCTGAGATTGCCGCCCGCGAGCACCGCGCCACCGTCCAGCGCAGCGGCAAACACAGGCCGGTGCAGAGGCCAGCGCCAGCCGCGTCGGTCAAGTGCCCCGGCGTTGATGACGGCGTCCACATCGCCGGGCGTGCCGGCAGCAGCCGCCGCGAGCGCGGCGCTGTGTTCGCGGTCGACCTGCTCGAAGACCACCACGCTGGGCACGCCATCCGACAGCAGTTGGCGCAGCAACACCGCGCGCAGCTCATGGTGCTGCGCGTTGTCGTGGATCTCGCCGAGCAGCACGTAGCGCGCGCCGCGCAAACGCTGCAGCAACGCCGCCGCATCAGGTGCCGCGCCGCTGGCATCGAGCACGCCGGAGAACGACCCATCGATCCACTCGCGCGGCGGTGCGTGCAAGGTGCTGCAACCGACCAGCACCCACGCGGCCAGCGCGAGCCCACAGCGCCGGCGCCAAGCGCTCGTGCCTATCGTCGGGCGACGGTCGGGGAACGCCGTCTTCACCCGTGGCTCAGGGCGCAGCCAGTGCGTCGCGCACCGCGCCGGCGGTCAGGACTTCGCTCAGCAGCAGCGGCTCGCGCCCCGGGCGCAGCAGCGCGTAGACCGGCACGCCGTTGCGGCCCAGCCGCGCCAGGGCGGCGGTGATGCGCGCATCGCGGCGGGTCCAGTCGGCGCGCATGAGCATCACGTTCGCGCGCTTGAACGCCTGCTGCGTGGCATCGGTGTTGAGCACCAGCCGCTCGTTGACCTGGCAGCTCACGCACCACGCGGCGGTGAAGTCGACGAACACGCTGCGCCCGGCCGCCAGCTCGCTGGCAATGACGGCCTCGTCGTAGGGTTGCCAAGCACTGGCATCGGCCCGCGATGAGGCGGCAGGACGGGCCGCATCTGCCGCGCCGTCGCCGATCCAGCCGGTTTGCTGCGCCAGCACCCACAGCAGCCAGGCGACGGTGAGAAACATCGGCAGCGCCAGCACCTGGCGCAGCCGAACCATCCACGCACCTGGCCGCGGCAGCCGCGCGCGCCAGCCCGGCATGAGCACCAGCAGCACGTACGGCAGCGCCATGCCCAGGCCCAGCACCAAGAACACGCTCAAGCCCACCAGCGCCGGCTGGGTGATCGCGAAACCCAGCGCGGCGCCCATGAACGGCGCGGTGCACGGGCTGGCCGCCACGACGGCCAGCACGCCCGAAGCCAGCGCATCGACCGCCGGACGCTCGTCGCGCCAGGCGGCAAGGCGCTGCGGCAGCAGCAGCGAGACCTCGAACACGCCCAGCAGGTTCAGGCCGATCGCCAGAAACAGCAGCGCCAACGCCGCCACCACCAGCGGCTCTTGCAGCTGAAACCCCCAGCCGATGGCGCTGCCCGCCGCGCGCAGCGCCAGCAGGCCGGAGGCCAGCGCCACGAAGCTCAGCAGCACGCCCGCCGTGTAGGCCAGCGCATGGGTGCGCAGCGCCACGGGGGGGTGCCCCGCGCCGCTCGGGGTCTGGCTCAGGCTGAGCAGCTTGATCGACAGCACCGGAAACACGCACGGCATGAGGTTGAGCACCATGCCGCCCACGAACGCCAGCAGCAGCGCCGCCGCCCAGCCGAGGTCGGCACCCGCGCCGGCCGGCAACTCACCAGCGTCTGCCGCGGCCGCAGCCGCCAGCGCCGCGGTGGCCTCGGCGTCAATCAGCCGCTGCGCACCGGCAGGCATGTCGATGCGGGGCACATCACGCACCGGGGCGCTGAACTCGACCGCGCGCTGCGTGCCGCCCCAGGCGTGGTCGGCCACCGCAGCATCGCCTTGCGCCACGGCAATGCCACGCAGAGACTCGGCAGGCATCACGCCCTCAAGCAAACGCAGCTGGATGGCGTAGCCGCTGTCGGTGCGATAGGCGTCGTGCACCGCGGTTTCGAGCAGCTGCTCGGCGTAGGGGAACACATGCACCAGCGGCGCCGGTGCGGTCGCGGCAGCGTCTGATCGGGCCATGCTGACCAGCAGGTCGCGCCCGGCGTGCTGCACGTCCACGGTCCAACCCTCGAGCGGCACCGGCTGCTCGGCCGCCGCGCGCTCGAACAGCGCCGCATGCTCGGTGCCACCGGGCGTGACGCCGCCGGCGGCGCTAACCACCGGCAGCTGCAATGTCAGCGTGACCGTCTCGGGGATGCACACCAGCCGGCACACCAGCCAGTTGGCCACGGCCTGAAGCTTGAGGGTGCTGCCCGCTCGCGCATCGGCCGGCGGCATGTAGACCTGCGGCAGCAGCAGCTCGCCTTCAAATCCGTAGTTGACCAGCGGACCGATCCACAGGCGGCGCGGCACCGGCCAGACGATCTCGTCGATCTGGCTGCCGGCCGGCAAGGTCCAGCTTAGCGAGGTCGGCATGCCCGAATCGCCCGCGTTGCGCCAGTAGGTGTGCCAGTGCGGCTGGTGTTGCAAACGCAGGCCGATGCGGATCGGCTGGCCCGGCCGCACCGCGCTGCGCTCGGCGACCAGTTCGGCCGTGACGTGGGGTGTGGTGACCGGCTGCGCGGCGGCAGACCCCAGCACCGCGGCGAGTGCCACGGCCAGCGCTGCCATCCAGGCCCGGGTCATGTCAAGGCTCGGGGCGCAGCAAGCGCAGCACGCTGGCGGCCGGGCCGGCCTCGGGGGTCGGCGCGGTGCGCTCGATCACCACGCCCACCGCTTCAACATCAGGGAATTTGCGCGGCTTGACCACCTTGACACGCACCCAGGCCGCGCCGAACTCGTCGATCAGCAGGTGGGCGATGGCCTCGGCAAAGGCCTCGAGCAGGGTGAGCCGGTGGTCGCGGTACAGCGCTTGCAGCCGCAGCCGCACGGCGCCGTAGTCGATGGTGTCGCCGATCCGGTCGGTGTCACAGGCCTTGGCGTGCGGCCGTCCGGCATGCACATCGACCACGATGGGCTGCGGCTGGTGCAGCTCGGAGTCGTGGATGCCGATCACGGTGTGGCCGGTGTAGCCTTCGATGAAAACGACGTCCATCGCGGGCAGGGCGTTGGCGCCCAACTCGAGCGAGGAAACGGTCTGGGGTCGGGCGGTCACGGGTTACTCCGGAAGGGACATTCGGGCACGGTGGCAACTGCCTCGACAATGAGGGATTGTCCCATTCGACGTGAACGCCATGCCTAGCGCCTTTGCGCTGCTCGACGACCACGGCGCCACGGCCGAGCGCCCCACCAGCCGCCTGTACAGCGGCTACGTTCGCGAACACCGCTGCGTCGACGCGGCCTCGCTCGATGCGATCTGGGCGCGGGTCGAGGCCGATCTGCGCGCAGGGCTGCACGCGCTGGTGCTCGCCGATTACGAATGGGGCGCGCAGCTGCAAGGCATTGCCAGCGCGCCCCCGCCCTCGGGTGACGACGCCCCGGCGCTGCGCGTGCTGATGTTTGGCGAACTGCAGCGGCTTTCGCGCGCCGAAGTCGATGCCTGGCTCGACGCCCAGGATGCCGGCCACGCCGCGGCCGGCGTCATGCACCAGCAGGCCGACACCGATCTGAGCGCTTTCACCGAGGCGATCGAGCGCATCCAGGAGGCGATCCGCGCCGGCGAGACCTATCAGGTGAACCACACCTACCGGCTGCACGCGCAGGCTTTCGGCTCGC
>CANBSV010000059.1 GCA_947372225.1 Burkholderiales bacterium
GAGGCACAGCCGTTTGCGCGGTTGATCGCCGGCTCGGTCGGCACACGACACGAAGATTTACATCGCGGAGCGGAACCACCGGCCGTGGCGGGCGTCGAATCGGCGCGGCTTGTGCGTCAACGCTGCCCGAGCGTGCGGCGTTGTTTGACTGTTTCCAAGGACAATTCAGCCATGAAAAAACTACTTTGCTCCCTTTCCGTGCTGGCCGTGCTCGCCGGCTGCTCGACCACCAGTCCCGATGTGATTCAACGCGGCGACGCCCAGCGTCTTGCGCAGGTGCAAGACGCCACCGTGCTGTCGATACGCGCAGTGACCGTTGATGGCAGCCAGAGTGGCGCCGGCGCTGCCACCGGTGCGGTGGTGGGCGGTGTTGCAGGCTCCCAGGTGGGCGGGCACAAGACAGGTGCCGTGGTCGGCGTGCTGGCCGCTGTCGCCGGCGCCGTCGCGGGCAATGCCGTCGAACGCATGTCGACCAAGGAAGACGCGGTCGAGATCCTGATTCAGCTGCGCAACGGCGAACGCCGCGCCATCGTCCAGGCCAAGGGCAGCGAAGTGCTGCAACCTGGCGAAGCCGTCATTTTGGTGACCAACGGCGGCAAGACCCGAGTGATGAGAGCACCCGCTGTGGTGCCGGCTACCGCCGGTTCAGGCGGCTGATGGCCAGGGGCTGGGTCCCCTCCTCGACAGCAACTCAAGGGCATCTGCGCTCCGGCATTTGACTGGGGTGCTTCTAATGCGTCGTTGAGGTGAGTGCCAACTGCCGCCGGGCCGTTGGCGTTTGCGCACGTGTCTCGCGCCTGCCCAGGATCGAATGGAGACAACGCTGCATGCGCACCGCGACCGGCCATGGCCTGACCAACGGTTGGGGTCATAGCCCCAGCCAATGCCAGCCATTTTTTCAATTCATCCACGGCACGGGCATGCCCCCGTAGCATTCGCCTCGGTGCTAGAGCCACCCATCACAAACCCAACTGGAGATAAACATGTCTTTGATCAACACCCAAATCAAGCCTTTCAAGGCCACCGCCTATCACGACGGCAAGTTCGTCGACATCACCGAAAAGGATCTGCTGGGCAAGTGGTCCGCCATCGTTTTCTACCCGGCTGACTTCACCTTCGTGTGCCCGACCGAGCTGGAAGACCTGGCCGACAACTACGCCCACTTCCAGAAGATCGGCGTCGAAATCTACGGCGTGTCGACCGACACCCACTTCGTGCACAAGGGCTGGGCTGATGCTTCGCCTGCCATCAAGAAGGTCAAGTACCCACTGGTGGGCGACCCGACCGGCACCCTGTCGCGCAACTTCGAAGTGATGATCGAAGAAGCCGGCCTCGCACTGCGCGGCACCTTCGTGATCAACCCGGCAGGCCAGATCAAGGTTCTGGAAGTGCTGGACCTGGGCATCGGCCGTGACGCTCAAGAGCTGCTGCGCAAGATCAAGGCCGCTCAGTACGTCGAGTCGCACCCGGGCGAAGTGTGCCCGGCCGCCTGGAAGGAAGGCGCCAAGAGCATGACGCCTTCGATCGACCTCGTCGGCAAGATCTGATTTACCCCTGAAAGCGCCCGCACACCCGCGGGCTGTTCGGCCCGCCGCGATCCCACAAGGTTCACGGCGGGTTCAAGCCCTGAAGCACACCTCACCTGGGAGCATCACCATGCTTGACTCCAACCTCAAGACACAACTCAAGAGCTACCTCGAAAGGGTCACGATCCCCTTCGAAATGGTCGCTTCGGTTGACACCACCGAAGCCTCTCAAGACATGCTAAGCCTGCTCAACGACATCGTCGAGCTGTGCGACAAGATCACCTTGAAGACCGACGGCAACGACGCCCGCCGGCCTTCTTTCACCCTGAGCCGCATCGGCGAGGCGCCGCGCATTCGATTTGCCGCGACCCCGATGGGCCATGAATTCACATCCCTGGTGCTGGCCTTGCTGCAAGTCGGCGGCCACCCCCCCAAGCTCGAAGCCGAGCTGGCGCAACAGGTGCGCAACCTCGACGGCGATCTGAGCTTCGAAGTGTTCATGTCGCTGGGCTGCCACAACTGCCCGGACGTGGTTCAGGCGCTCAACCTGATGGCAGTTCTGAACCCGCGCATCCGCTCGACCATCATCGACGGCGCCCTCTATCAGGACGAGGTGGCGCAGCGCGAGATCCTCGCCGTGCCCATGATCTTCCTGAATGGCCAGCACTTCGGCCAGGGCCGCATGGGCGTCGAGGAAATCCTCGCCAAGGTCGACACCGGCGCCGCCGCACGCGATGCCGTCAAGCTCAGCGCCAAGGAGCCGTTCGACGTGTTGATCGTTGGCGGCGGTCCGGCCGGGGCGGCTGCCGCGGTGTATGCCGCTCGCAAGGGCATCCGCACCGGCGTGGTGGCTGAGCGCTTCGGCGGTCAGACGCTCGACACGCTGGGCATCGAGAACTTCATCTCGGTGCTCGAAACCGACGGCCCCAAGTTCGCGATGGCACTCGAACAGCATGCCAAGCAGTACGGCGTTGAGATCATGAACCTGCAGCGCGCCGAAAAGCTGATTCCGGCTGGGGCTGGCAGCGACCTGATCGAAGTGCAGCTGGCCAACGGCGGCTCGCTCAAGAGCAAGACGGTGATCCTGTCGACCGGCGCGCGCTGGCGCGAAGTCAACGTGCCCGGCGAAAAGGAATATCGCAACCACGGCGTGGCGTACTGCCCGCACTGTGACGGTCCACTGTTCAAGGGCAAGCGCGTGGCGGTGATCGGCGGCGGCAACTCGGGCGTCGAGGCGGCGATCGATCTGGCCGGCATCGTGGGCGCGGTGACGTTGATCGAATTCGGCGACAAGCTGCGGGCTGACGCCGTGCTGGTCAACAAGCTCAAGAGCCTGGGCAACGTGACCATCCACACCCAGGCGCAGACGACCGAGATCACCGGCGACGGCGCAAAGGTCAATGGCCTGACCTACACGGATCGGGCTTCGGGCGCGTCGCACCACGTCGAGCTCGAAGGCGTGTTCGTGCAGATCGGCCTGGTGCCCAACTCCGAGTGGCTGCAAGGCACGCTCGAGCTGACGCGCCACGGCGAGATCGTCGTCGACCCGCGAGGCCAGACCTCGGTCCCCGGCGTGTTTGCGGCCGGCGACGTGACCACCGTGCCGTTCAAGCAGATCATCATCGCCACCGGCGACGGCGCCAAGGCGGCGCTCGGTGCGTTCGATCACCTGATGCGCACGGCTCCGGCGGCTGCGGCGCCCAAGGTGGCTGAGACAGCCACGGCCTGACGCAGCGGCGGCGCGCGCCGTCAGTCAGACAGCAAAAAGCCGGCATTGCCGGCTTTTTGCTTGGTGCGGCTGAACTCGGGATCGAAGCCGACCCGCCTCAAGCGTTGGCGGCCGACCGCGCCAACACCCCGCGCAGTGCGACCCCCGTGTGCGAGCCGCTGGCCACCACCTGCTCGGGCGTGCCGGTGGCCACCACCTGGCCGCCTTGGGTGCCGCCTTCGGGGCCGAGGTCGATGACCCAGTCGGCTTCAGCGATCACGTCCAGGTCGTGCTCGATCACCAGCACGCTGTGACCGGCGTCGACCAGGCGATGCAGCACGCGGATGAGCTTTTCGACATCGGCCATGTGCAGCCCGACCGTGGGCTCGTCGAGCACGTACAGCGTGTGCGGTGCCTTGTTGCCGCGCTTGCCGACGTCGTCGCGCACCTTGGTGAGTTCGGTCACCAGCTTCATGCGCTGCGCCTCGCCACCGCTGAGCGTGGGTGACGGCTGGCCCAGCGTGAGGTAGCCCAGGCCCATGTCCTTGAGCAGTTGCAACGGATGGCTCACCGTGGGCATGGTGGCGAAGAAGCCCACCGCCTCGTCGATCTCCATGCGCAGCACGTCGCCGATGTTCTTGCCGCGCCAGGTCACCGCCAGTGTCTCGGGGTTGAAGCGCTGTCCGCGGCACTGGTCGCACAGCACTTTCACGTCGGGCAGAAAGCTCATCTCGATGGTGCGCATGCCCTGGCCTTCGCAGCCCGGGCAGCGACCCTCGCCCGTGTTGAAGCTGAAACGGTTGGGCGCGTAGCCGCGGGCTCGCGACTCGAGCGTGTCGGCGAACAGCTTGCGGATGGTGTCCCAAAAGCCGATGTAGGTGGCCGGGCAGCTGCGCGGCGTCTTGCCGATGGGCGTTTGATCGACTTCGAGCACGCGGTCGATGAAGCCCCAGCCGTCGATCTGCTCGCAGCCGCGCCACTGCGGCGTGCCGCCGCGCACGTTGATGAACTGCAAATTGGCCAGCAGCACGTCACGCGCCAGCGTCGACTTGCCCGAGCCGCTCACGCCAGTGATCGCCACCAGCCGCTTGAGCGGCACATCCACCGTCACCTGCTGCAAGTTGTGCAGCGTGGCGCCATGCACCGTCAATCGCCGGTTCGACTCGCCCTCGCGCGGCGCCGCCGGGTCGGCCACCGTCATCAAACGGCGGGCCTGCAACGGGTGGATCAGCGGATGAGCCAGCAACCGGCCGGTCTGCGACTCGGGGTTGGCGGCCAGATCGGCCACCGAGCCCTCGGCCACCAGCCGCCCGCCGCGCTGGCCGGCACCCGGGCCGATGTCGATCAGGTGATCGGCGCGGCGGATGGTGTCTTCGTCGTGCTCGACCACGACCAGCGTGTTGCCTTTGTCGCTGAGCGTCTTCAGCGCCTTGAGCAGGATCTGGTTGTCGCGCGGATGCAAGCCGATGGTCGGCTCGTCGAGCACGTAGCAAACGCCTTGCAGGTTGCTGCCCAGCTGGGCAGCCAGACGGATGCGCTGCGCCTCGCCGCCGCTCAGCGTGGGCGCGGCGCGGTCGAGCGTGAGATAGCCCAGGCCCACTTCTTCCAGAAACTCGAGCCGCCCGCCGATCTCGGTGATCACGTCGCGGGCGATGTCGGCATCGCGGCCGGCCAAGCCCAGCGCGCCCAGCCAGCGGTGTGCGTCTGCCACCGACCACTGCGCGATGCCGGCGATCGAATGGCCCTCGAAGGTGACCCGCCGCGACGCCGGGTTCAGCCTCGCGCCGCCGCAGTCGGGACACGGCACGTCGACCAGCCCTTCGGCTTCGCTTTCCTCGGACGGAAAGCTCTGCTCCTGGCCGCGGTTGTCGTCGTCGCGCACCGAGTCGTCGTAGACCTTGCGCTGCTCGCGCGTGAGCGCCAGCCCGGTGCCCACGCAGGTGCGGCACCAGCCGTGCTTGCTGTTGTAGCTGAACATGCGCGGATCGAGCTCGGGGTAGCTGGTGGCGCACACCGGGCAGGCGCGCTCGGTGGAAAACACGGTGACGCGGCCGATGCCCCCGCCCTTGCCGAGTGGCGCGTCGCCGGCCGGGGCCGCGTCAGCGCGCATCGCCTCGGCCAGACCGTCCATGCCCGTCAGCAGGTGCATCACGCCCTTGCCGACCTCCAGCGCTTCGGCCAGCGCGGCGCGCAGCACGGCTTCGTTGTCGGCGCTCACGACCAGATCGGCCACCGGCAGCTCCAGCGTATGTTCCTTGAAGCGGTCGAGCCGCGGCCACGGGTCGACTGGCACGAACTCGCCATCGACTCGCAGGTGCGTGTGGCCGCGCGCCTTGGCCCATTTGGCGAGGTCGGTGTACACGCCCTTGCGCGAGACCACCAGCGGCGCGAGGAGCCCGACGTGCTGGCCTCGGTGCTCGCGCAGCAGTTGCGCGGCAATGCTCTCGGCCGACTGCGGGCGCACCGCCGCACCGTCCTTCACGCAGTGCTGAATGCCCAGTTTGACGTAGAGCAAGCGCAGGAAATGCCACACCTCGGTGGTGGTGGCCACCGTGCTCTTGCGCCCGCCGCGGCTCAGACGCTGCTCGATCGCCACCGTGGGCGGGATGCCATAGACCGCATCGACCTCGGGCCGGCCGGCCGGCTGCACGATGCTGCGCGCGTAGGCATTGAGGCTCTCGAGGTAGCGGCGCTGGCCTTCGTTGAACAGGATATCGAACGCCAGCGTGCTCTTGCCCGAACCCGACACGCCGGTGACCACGGTGAACTTGCCGCGCGGGATGTTCACGTCGAGCGACTTCAGGTTGTGCTCGCGCGCATTGACGATGCGGATGAACTCGTCGGCCGCCACCCGCTCGGCGCGTGCAGCGCGCAGCAGCGACTGCAGCGGCACGCCTTCTTCGACCGCGCACACGCCCAGGCCCATGGCGCGGTCGTAGTCGGCCAGCGCGCGTCCGGTGTGCGAACTCGGGTGCTGCTTCACGTCGGCCGGCGTGCCTTCGCACACCACCAGGCCGCCGCCCTCGCCGCCTTCGGGTCCGAGGTCGATCAGCCAGTCGGACGCGCCGATCACATCAAGGTTGTGCTCGATGACGATCAGCGAATGGCCGGCGTCGAGCAGTTTGCGAAACGAGCGCATCAGCTTGGCGATGTCGTCGAAGTGCAGCCCGGTGGTCGGCTCGTCGAACATGAACAGCGTGCCCTTGCGCGCCACCGCCTGTCGGCTCGCCGTGGACTTGTTGGCCGACTCGGCCAGAAAGCCCGCCAGTTTGAGCCGCTGCGCCTCGCCGCCGCTGAGCGTGGGCACCGGCTGACCGAGCTTCACGTATTCGAGCCCGACATCGACGATGGGCTGCAGCACGCGCAGCACCTCGCGGTCGTCGGCAAAGCGCTGCACCGCCTCGCTGACGGTGAGCTCGAGCACATCGGCCACCGACAGCTCGCCGGCCACCTCGCCGGGCAGGCGGCGCTCGATGGTGACTTCGAGCAGCTCGCGCCGGAAACGCCGGCCGTCGCAATCGGGGCAGCGCAGGTACACGTCGCTCAGGAACTGCATCTCGACGTGCTCGAAGCCCGAGCCGCCGCAGGTGGCGCAGCGCCCGTCGCCCGCGTTGAAGCTGAACATGCCGGCGCCATAGCCACGCTGCTGCGCCAGCGGTGCGGCAGCAAACAGCTTGCGGATCTCGTCGAACGCGCCGACGTAGCTCGCCGGGTTGGAGCGCGCCGTCTTGCCGATCGGCGACTGGTCGACAAACACCGCGTCGCTCAGCCAGTCGGCGCCCAGCAGCCGGTCGTGTGCGCCGGGCGCATCGCTGGTCTTGCCGAAATGGCGCGCCAGCGCGGGGTACAGCACGTCCTGGATCAGCGTCGACTTGCCCGAGCCCGACACGCCGGTCACAGTGACCAGGCGCTGCAGCGGGAACTCGACGGTGACATTGCACAGGTTGTGATCGCGCGCGCCTTCGAGGATCAGCCGTGGCGTCGCATCGCTCACCAGCCGGTTGAAGCCCGCGCCGATGTGCTTGCGCCCGCCGAGGTAGGCGCCGGTCAGCGTGTCGGCGCTGCGGATGGCCTCGGGCGTGCCGTCGAACACGATCTGCCCGCCGCGCTCGCCGGGACCGGGGCCCATGTCGATCAGGCGATCGGCCGCGAGCATCACCGCGGGGTCGTGCTCCACCACCACCAGCGTGTTGCCCGCATCGCGCAGCCGGTGCATGGCTTCGATGATGCGGTTCATGTCGCGCGGGTGCAGCCCGATGCTGGGCTCGTCGAGCACGAACATGGTGTTGACCAGCGAGGTGCCCAGCGCGGTCGTGAGGTTGATGCGTTGCACCTCGCCGCCGCTCAGCGTGCGGCTTTGCCGGTCGAGCGTGAGGTAGCCCAGCCCGACTTCGCACAGGTAGCGCAGGCGGGTGCGGATCTCGTCGACCAGCAGCTTGAGCGCGTCGTCGAGCAGCGTGCTGGGCAGGCTCAGCCCGTCAAAGAAGCGGCGGATGCGGTCGATCGGCAGCAGCATCAAGTCGTGCACCGTCAGGCCGGGCAGTGCCTCGAGCTGAGCGCGCGACCAGGACACGCCGGCCGGCATGAAGCGCGCAGCAGGCGCCATCACCGCATCGGCATCGGCCTGCGTGCCCAGCCGCCAGAGCAGCGATTCGGTCTTGAGCCGCGCGCCGCCGCAGCTGCCGCACGGCGTGTAGCTGCGGTACTTCGACAAGAGCACGCGGATGTGCATCTTGTAGGCCTTGCTCTCGAGGTACTCGAAGAAGCGCTTGACGCCGTACCACTGCTTGTTCCAGTTGCCGCACCACTCGGGCGAGCCGCCGATGACGAAGTCGCGCTGCGCCTGTGTGAGCTGCGACCACGGCGTGTCGCGCGGAATGCCGACCTCACCGGTGTACTTGAGCAGGTCGTCCTGCGCGTCCTTCCAGGCCGGCGTCTGCAAGGTCTTGATGGCGCCCGAGCGCAGCGTCTTGCGATGGTCGGGGATGACCAGGTCGTAATCGACGCCGATCACGCGACCGAAGCCGCGGCAGGTCTCGCACGCGCCCATCGCCGAGTTGAAGCTGAACAGCGACGGTTGAGGATCGGAGTAGCGCGCGTCGCTCTCGGGGCAGTGCAGCCCGGTTGAAAAGCGCCAGACCGCCGACGTGCCTTCATCGCCCAGCACATGCACGTCGACGCGGCCGCCGCCGCGCTTGAGCGCGGTCTCGATGGCCTCGATGGCGCGCACCTTCTCGATGCCCTGGATGCGAAAGCGGTCGGCCACCACATCGAGCACCTTGCGCGGCCCGCTGGGGCTGGCCACCTCGCGCTCGGATTGCACCCGCGTGAAACCGCTGGCCGACAGCCACTGCGCAATCTCGTCGGCGGTGCTCACCGCGGGCAGCTCGACCGGGAAGGTCAGCACCAGTCGGGGATCGGCCTCGCGGCTGCGCCCCTGCAGCTCGGCGTAGATGGTCTCGGGGGTGTCGTGGCGCACGCGCTGAGCGGTCTGTGCATCGAACAAGTCAGCGGCGCGGGCGAACAGCAGCTTGAGGTGGTCGTTGAGCTCGGTCATCGTGCCGACCGTGCTGCGGCTGGTGCGCACCGGGTTGGTCTGGTCGATGGCAATGGCCGGCGGCACGCCGTCGACCCGATCGACCGCCGGGCGGTCCATGCGATCGAGGAACTGCCGCGCGTAGGCGCTGAAAGTCTCGACATAGCGCCGCTGGCCTTCGGCGTACAGCGTGTCGAACACCAGACTCGACTTGCCCGAGCCGCTGGGGCCGGTCACCACCGTCATCTCACCCGTGCGGATGTCGAGGTCGAGGTTCTTGAGGTTGTGCTGGCGCGCGCCGCGAATCCGGATCAGACCCGATGGCGGGCGTGGGGCACCTGAGGACATGCGGGGCTTTCAGACGTGCGGTGCGAAGAGGCCTCGATTTTAGGAGTGACGAGTCGGGCAAGCCCTCCTTCAGAGCGGCCAATCCATCAGCCAGAATCGCGCCTTGCCCGCAGTGGCCCAGGCCCTGCCCGAAGGATTTCTCGATGCCCGGCTCTGTCGAAGTTTCGCTCTCTCAGCGCGTCACCCGCGTGACGCTGCGCAACGCCGGCAAGCTCAACGCGATCGACATCGCGATGTGGCACGAGTTGCGCCGTGTCTTCACCGATGTCCAGGCGATGCCCGCCGACCAGGCGCCGGCCGCCGTGGTGATCTGCGGTGCGGACGGGCACTTTGCGGCTGGTGGCGACATTGCCGAATTTGCCGAATTCCGCTTTGAGCCAGCGAGGCTGCAGCACTTCCACGAAGACATCGTCGCACCCGCGCTGCGCTCGATGCTGGAGTGCGATGTGCCGCTGTATGCGCAGATCGATGGCACTTGCATGGGCGGCGGGCTGGAGATTGCAGCGTGCTGCGACGTGCGCATCTGCGGCGAAGGCAGCCGCTTCGGCGCGCCGATCGCCAAGCTGGGCTTTCCGATGGCGCACTCCGAGGTGGCGCTGCTGCGCCGGGTGTTCGGCGAGACGACGCTGCGCGAGATGCTCCTCGAGGCCCGGCTTTACAACGCGGCCGCGGCCTGGCGCTGTGGCCTGGTCCACGACGTGGTGGCCGACGACGCCGTGGCCACGCAGGTGTGGGCGCGCTGCGAGCGCATCGCCGACACCCTGTCGCCGCAGGCCGCCCGACTGAACAAGCGCACCTTGCGCCAACTGGCCGCAGGTGATCTGACAGCCGCCGAGCGCGAGGCTCACTTTGCCTACGCCGACAGCGCCGAACACCGCGAAGGCGTGACGGCCTTCATCGACAAGCGCGCACCGCGCTTTCGCTCACCGCCCCCGTGATCCGACCATGAACGAGAACCTCTACCTCGCCCTGCGCGCCGCCTACCCTGGAGACCTGAGCCAAGCCGCCATCGAAACCGCCGATGGCACGCCGCTGTGCTACTCGTGGCAAGACCTCGACCGCGGCACCGCCATGATTGCCAACCTGCTGCAGTCGCTGGAGCTGCCCGAAGGCGCGCGCGTGCTGGTACAGACCGAGAAGTCGGTCGAAGCACTGATGCTGTACCTGGCCGTGCTGCGCGCCGGTCTGATCTACGTGCCGCTGAACAACGCCTATCAGGCCAGTGAGCTTGAGTACTTCATCGGCGACGCCGAGCCCAGCGTGGTGGTGTGCGCCTCAAAGCATTTCGGCTGGGTGTCGAAGATCGCTTTTCGCGCTGGCACGCGCCACGTGTACACGCTCGACGACGACCGCACCGGCAGCTTGCTGCAGCGCGCGGCACACCACAGCGATCGGCAGCAACCCGCCGAACGCGCGGCCGGCGACCTGGCCAGCATCATCTACACCAGCGGCACCACAGGGCGCAGCAAGGGAGCGATGCTCAGCCACGGCAACCTGCTCAGCAACGCGCGGGTGCTGCAAATGCTGTGGGGCTGGCGCTCGGCGTCCGAAGGCGGCGATGTGCTGATCCACGCACTGCCGCTGTTCCATGTGCACGGCCTGTTCGTGGCGGTGCACGGCGCACTGCTCAACGGCAGCAAGATGATCTGGTTCTCGAAGTTCGACCCCCGCGCCGTCATTGCACGACTGCCCGAGGCCACGGTCTTCATGGGCGTGCCCACGCTGTACGTGCGGCTGCTCGCCGAGCCCGCGTTCAACGCCGAGGTGTGCCGCACGATGCGCCTGTTCATCAGCGGCTCGGCGCCGTTGCTGGCCGAGACCTTCCGCCAGTTCAGCGAACGCACCGGCCACACCATCCTCGAGCGCTACGGCATGAGCGAAACCGTGATGCTCACCTCCAACCCGTACGCCGAATCGACGACCGCGCCGCAGCTCAAGCGCATCGCCGGCACGGTGGGTTTTGCCTTGCCGGGCGTTGGCGTGCGCACCAGCGCGGCCGACGGCACCGCCTGCCGGGCGGGCGAGATCGGGTCCATCGAGGTGCGCGGACCGAGCATCTTCCAGGGCTACTGGCGCATGCCTGAGAAGACCGCCGAGGAGTTCACCGCCGACGGCTGGTTCAAGACCGGCGACGTCGGCCAGCTCGACGCCTTCGGACGCCTCACGCTGGTCGGGCGCAGCAAGGACCTGATCATCACCGGCGGCTACAACGTCTATCCGGCCGAAGTCGAGGGCTACCTGAACGAGCTGCCCGGCGTCGATGAAAGCGCAGTGATCGGCGTGCCGCACCCCGACTTTGGCGAGGCGGTGGTGGCGGTGCTGGTGGCCCGCTCGGGCGCCAGCGTCGACGGGCCGGCGTGCATCGCCGCGCTCAAGCAGCGCATCGCCGGCTTCAAGGTTCCCAAGCAGGTGATGGTGGTCGATCAGCTGCCGCGCAATGCGATGGGCAAGGTGCAAAAAGCACTGCTGCGCGAACAACACCGCGCGCTGTTCAAGAGCTGAGCGCCCGACAACGGCAGTCATGAAAAAAGCCGGCGGGTCTTGCGATCCGCCGGCTTTTCAACGTGGACGACCGGGTCAGTCTTCTGCGTAGATGTCGCGGTCCTTGGTCTCGGGCACGAACAGCATGCCGATCACGAAGGTGATGCTGGCGATGATGATCGGGTACCACAGGCCGTTGTAGATGTTGCCCGACTGCGCCACCATGCCGAAGGCGATGGTCGGCAACAAGCCTCCGAACCAGCCGTTACCGATGTGATACGGCAGGCTCATCGAGGTGTAGCGGATCCGGGTGGGGAACATCTCGACCAGCATCGCGGCGATCGGGCCGTAGACCATGGTCACGTAGATCACCAGCAGCGTGAGGATGCCCACCACCAGCGGCTTGTTGATCTTCTCGGGATCGGCCTTCGGCGGGTAGCCGGCAGCCTTGGTGGCTTCGGCAACGGCCTTCTTGAAGGCCGCAATGGCGGTCTTGCTGTCGGCATCGAACGAGTTGCCGTCGGCCGTCAGCGTCGCGTTGAGCGCGGCAATTTCAGTGCCGCCGAGCTTGACGCTGGCCACGGTGCCGGCCGGTGCCTCGACGATCGTGTAGTTGACCGCGGCTTGCGCCAGGGTGCGTTTGGCGATGTCACACGAGGTGTGGAAGTTCACTTCGCGAGCGATCGGGCTGCCCTGGAACGAGCACTGTGCCGGGTCGACCACCACCGTGACGGGCACGTCCTTTTGCGCCTTGGCCAGGTCGGGGTTGGCCGCCGAGGTGAGCGCGTTGAACAGCGGGAAGTAGGTCAGCGCGGCGATCAGGCAGCCGGCCATGATGATGGGCTTGCGGCCGATCTTGTCGGATAGCGTGCCGAACACCAGAAAGAACGGCGTGCCGATCAGGAGTGACAGCGCCACCAGGATGTTGGCGGTGGGGCCATCGACCTTGAGCGCTTGCGTCAGGAAGAACAGCGCGTAGAACTGCCCCGTGTACCAGACCACGGCCTGGCCGGCGGTCAGGCCCACCAGCGCCAGGATCACGATCTTCAGGTTTTTCCACTGGCCGAACGACTCGGTCAGCGGCGCCTTCGAGGTCTTGCCCTCTTCCTTCATCTTCTTGAAGGCAGGCGACTCGTTCATGCTCATGCGGATCCACACGCTGACGGCCAGCAAGGCGATCGACACGATGAACGGAATGCGCCATCCCCAATCGGCGAAGGCGTCTTCGCCTTCCTTGGTGAAGGCACCACCGCCGAGCACGAATCGCGTGCCCAGGATCACCATCAGGCTCAGGAACAGACCCAGCGTGGCGGTGGTCTGGATCCACGAGGTGTAGGCACCACGCTTGCCGGCAGGCGCGTGCTCGGCCACGTAAGTGGCTGCACCGCCGTACTCACCGCCGAGCGCCAGACCTTGCAGCATGCGCAGGGCGATCAGGATGACCGGAGCAGCCCAGCCGATCGCCGCGAAGTTGGGCAACACACCGACCACGAAGGTCGACATGCCCATGATCAGGATGGTCACCAGGAAGGTGTACTTGCGGCCGATCATGTCGCCGAGGCGGCCGAACACCAACGCACCGAACGGACGCACGATGAAGCCAGCAGCGAAGGCCAGCAGCGCAAAGATGAACGCGGCGCCGGCATCCAGCCCCGAGAAGAACTGCTTGGCGATGATCGCCGCCAGCGAGCCGTAAAGGTAGAAGTCGTACCACTCGAAAACCGTGCCCAGGCTCGAGGCGAAGATGACTTTCTTCTCCTCTCGCGTCATCGGTGCGGGTGTCGCCGCACCTTTCCCGTTGTTCATTGCTGTTGTTGCCATGATGTTGTGTCTCCTGTTGATTGCCAGCGTCTCCATTCGAAGACGCTTGAGCAGGATGATCACGAGCGGCTCTGACCGAGTGCTGACGCGGCGCTGAAGCGAGGCTGACAACCTTGGTAGAAACCCAAGGCTTTGATTTCTGGATGTGAAATCTGCGGGGAAACACCGACCGCTGCTCGCGGTCCGATGAGCGAGCCAGCGGCTCAGGCGTCAGGTGGCGGCAGCTTGATGCAACGCTGTGGCAACGCCTTCCACACCGCGAGCTTGTCGCGACCGGTCATTTGCGACCACAGCGCGATCTCGTCGATCGTGCGCTGGCAGCCTTCGCAGCAGCCGGTCACGCCGTTCATGCGGCACACGCCCACGCAGGGGCTGGGCACGACGGATTCGGAGGGTGGATTCATCAGGCGCTGGTACGGCAGGGTTCGGGCCATTGTGGACCCCACCACGCACGCGCCGGGGAAGACGATGCTCACCGGGCCGCAAGCAGCGCGCGCCCCGCGCGCGACGGCACCGGGCGACCCAGCCGCCCCGAGATGAACGACGCCGCATCGAGCAGCCGGTCGAGATCGACCCCGGCGTCGATGCGCAGTCCGCGAAGGAGGTAAAGCACTTCTTCGGTGGCCACGTTGCCCGTCGCCCCGCGGGCATACGGACAGCCGCCCAGCCCGGCCACGCTGGCGTCGAAGACATGCACGCCCATTTGCAGGCAGGCGTAGATGTTGACCAGCGCCTGACCGCAGGTGTCGTGAAAGTGGCCGCTCACGGCATCCAGATCGAAGTGGCGCA
This sequence comes from Burkholderiales bacterium, assembly GCA_947372225.1. Lineage (GTDB taxonomy): Bacteria > Pseudomonadota > Gammaproteobacteria > Burkholderiales > Burkholderiaceae_C > PBB1. Next base: position 14,210 of record CANBSV010000059.1, read on the forward strand.
GCGCGGCTTCCATCGCGGCCTGCGCCCGCAAGGCGGTGCCCACCCCGATGGTGTCGGCCACGCCGCAATGGTCGACACCCAGCGCCTTGAGACCGGCGGCCACCCGAGCCACCGCCTCGGGCGAGACGTCGCCCTCGTACGGGCAGCCCAGCGCACAAGAGATCGAACCGCGCACACCCAGGCCTTCGGCGCGCGCCCGGGCCACCACCGGCACGAAACGCTCGAGGCTTTCCTCGATGCTGCAGTGGGTGTTGCGCTGACAGAACGATTCGCTGGCTGCGGTGAACACCACGATGTCGTCAGGCCAGTTCTCGCGCGGGCCGGCCAGTGCGGCTTCGAGCCCCTTGAGGTTGGGCACCAGCGCCGAATGGCGCACCCGCGCGTCGCGCACGCCGGGCGCACGCACACCCGCCATCACGGCGGAGGCATCGGCCATTTGCGGCACCCACCTCGGACTCACGAAACTGGTGACTTCGATGTGGGTCAGGCCGGCTCGCTCGAGCAGCCGCACCAGCTCGATCTTGTCGTCGGTGGACACCGGCTGCGGCTCGTTTTGCAGCCCGTCGCGCGGGCCGACTTCGACCAGGGTGACGTGAGCCGGCAGCATCAGAACGGCCCTTGCGACAGTCGGCGCTCGATCTGCAGCCGCCGGTCGTTGCCCCAGAACGGCTCGCCATCGATGATGAAGTACGGCGCTCCGAAAACGCCCGCCGCCACCGCGTCGTCGTTGGCCTGTTTCAAACGGGCCTTCCAGTGCGGATCGCTCCACACCGCTTCAGCCTCGTCGGCGTCGAGCCCGAAGCGTCGGGCCAGGTCGCGCAGCAACGCGGTGTCGCCGAGATCGACGCCTTCGACAAAGTACGCGCGCAGCCCGTGATGCAGCCAACGCGCAGCCTTGGCCGCATCGTGCTCCTTGAGCCACCAGAACACCCGCGCCGCGTTGTGCGTCGAGATCGGAAAGCGAGCGGGCATCTTGAACGGCGTGCCGTCAAACCGCGCCGAGCGCTCGAAATCGAGCACCGAGTAGACACTCTTGATGGGGTACGACATCAGCGGGCGCAACTCGGCCGACTGGAACACCACGCCCAGCAGCACGGCGTGCCAGTTGACGCTGCGGCCGTGTCGCGCCGCCAGGTCCTCGATCCACTCGGATGCGAGGTATCCGTAGGGCGATGAGAAGTCGAGATAGGCCTCGACGGGAGCGAGTGTGTTCATGGAATCGGCTTTCATGGGCACGGATCAACGTGAGGAACCCGGCGGGCGTTGCCGCACCGCGGGCGCAAACCATTCGGTCACCAGCAGCGGCACGCCGCGGCGGGTGAACACCGAACGGCGGAACCACAGCGGCGCGCCACGCCACGCCGAGTCGCTCGATTGCTCGAGTCGCTGCGCCAGCCGCCGTGCGCGACATGGCACCATGCGCCCTTGGCCCAGGCGCTGGCAGTGCGCGGCGCGCAGGCCGAACAGCAAGTCAGCCAGCGGGCGGCTGCCCAGGCCGCGCAGCGCGCGCCAGGTCAGGCGAGCCTGAACCGCAGGCAGCACGGAGCGCGCGTGCACCAAAGGCTGGCCATCACCCCACAGCATGACTTCGCGCACCAGGCAGCGCTGCACGCGCAGCCCGGCGCCCGCCCTGCGCAGCGCCGCGAGTTCTTCGGGCCACGCCGGAGCGACGCGTTGCGACAGCACACACACTTGAAACCCGCCAAAGGCGTTGGCCAGGCGACGGCTGAGCGAACCCGGGGATTGCAGCCACGCGCGCAGCGTGCGGTCGATGGGCGCGGCCCTCACGAGCCCCGGGGCACGGGCTTTGCCGTGACCGACTCAGGCACCTTCGAGTCGTCGCGTTCCTTGACGAGGATCGTGCCTCGCGCCACCAGCGCAGGCGGCGAGTGGAGCACACCGGCCGTGCCGTCGAGCTGAACCACAAAGCCGCCCAGCTTGTCCTTCCACTCGAAACTGACCACCCGCCAACGCAAGGTGATGTCCTGATCGGCAAACACCGGGTGCTTGAAGGCGAAGTTGACGTTCAGGCACAGCATCTCGCGGCGCAGAACGTCATCGCTGCGCGAGTAGTGCGTCGCCAGCAGGCCCAGCAACAAGGCGCTGGTGTGCTGACCGCTGGCGATGACCTCGCCGAAGCGGGCGCGCGCTGCGATGACCGCATCGCTGTGCAGCGGATTGGCGTCGCCGCTGAGCTGGGCAAAGGCGGCAATGTCGGCGCGCGACAGGCGCACCACGCGCGACACGGTTTCGTTGAGCGCCACGAGGGCGGGGTTGGGGATCGTTTCCATGATCGGATGGGAAGGCAAATCAGGGCACCCCGGCTTCGGCGGACACCGGGGCAGTGGCCAGGCGCTGGTTCTTGAACCGCTTGGCCACGTCATAGGGAAACACATCGTGAACATGCCCGGCCAGGATGCGCTCCTTGTGCTGCTGCCAGAACGCGGGGTCCAGCAGGTCGGCATGGTGCTTCAGGAACACATCACGCACCTGCAGGTTGCCCAGCAGGAACGGCGCAAAGGTCTCGGGAAAGACATCCTTCGGCCCCACGTGGTACCAGATCTCGCCGGACATCTCTTCTTCTTCGTTGCGCGGCTCGGGCACGCTGCGGAAGTTGCAGTCGGTGATGTATTCGATCTCGTCGTAGTCGTAGAACACCACCTTGCCGTGGCGCATCACCCCGAAGTTCTTCCACAGCATGTCGCCGGGGAAGATGTTGGCGGCCACCAGGTCCTTGATGGCATTGCCGTATTCGATCACCGCGTGCGCCACCTGCTCGGGGTTGCCCTCCTGGATGTAGATGTTGAGCGGGATCATGCGCCGCTCGATGTACACGTGGCGGATCACGAGGTCCTTGCCGTCTTCTTCGAG
>CANBSV010000060.1 GCA_947372225.1 Burkholderiales bacterium
GATCCGAATGCCGCGTGGGCCAGCCTGGACTCCGAGGTCAACACCACCGGCTACAACATCGCGCCGGGCTACGTGCTCGACTTGCAGGCCGGCGGCAACGTGGGGATGAACTTCACCGCGCAGACCTACCCCGGCTTCCAGGCCATCGTCGCCCAGGACCCGGTGGCGCTGCGAACCATCCTGGCCGACGCCCGCCCCGAATGGATCGCCGACGGCACCTTCGAGGCGCGGCTGGCCACTCTGAACACGTTCATCCAGGCCCTCAGAGACGATCCGGTGGCCGCACAAAAGGCACTGGACAGGCTGCGCCGCTACATGCCCTTCCGCTTCAACGTGTTTGCCACCGCCACGGCGATGACGCGCGACGAATTTGTGCAGCGCCAGACGGCCGATGCCGAAGCCCTGCGCCTGAAGGTGCTCGCCGACCGCACCGCCAGCGTGGCGCTGACCGGCCTGGCCAGCGACGCCGAGGGCTGGAAGCAAAGCTACCTGGGCGCGCTCGAGCAGGCTGGCCTGCTGCGTCCGGTGGACCAGGCCCCGCCGATCCGCCAGCAGCCGCGCGTGGCCAGCGTGCTCGCCGTGCTGACCAGTGGCGTGACTTTGGGGAGCGCCGGTCGGGTTGTGCAAAGCGACGGCGACCTGGTGGCCTTCTTTGATCAGATCACCGCCTGGTATGGCGACCAGCCCGGCAAGCTGGCACCGGTGGCCAGCTACGACACCCTGGTGGTCACGACCGACGAAGGCGAGCAGGAAACCATTCAGGTGCCGGTGCCGGCGGTGCCGCAGCGCGCCGACTACAACCTCGGCCTGGCGCAAACCACTTACCTCAACGCCTTCAACGTCTTTGCCAAGGGCAACCTCAACCCTGCGTCGGCCGCGGCCAGCGCCGATCTGGCCAAGCTGGGCCTGCAAACCTTGCTGGATCTGGTGGCCAGCGATGCCGCACAGGCGTCGATCACCGGCCCCAACGGCTATGGCAACCAGCAGTTCCTGCCGGCCGATCAGTCGCTGCCCTACACCGTCAACTTCCAGAACGCCACCACCGCAGCGAGCACCGTCAACGAAGTGCGCGTGGTGCAAAAGCTCGACCCGGCGTTCAGCGTGTACAGCTTCCGTCTGGGCGACATCAAGCTGGGCGATGTCACGGTGCACATCCCCACCGGCCGCGCCACCTACCAGGGCGACATCGACCTGCGCAACTCGCGCGGCTACGTCCTGAGGGTGTCGGCCGGCATCGACCCGAACACCGCCACCGCCTCGTGGGTGCTGCAAGCCATCGACCCAGACACCGGCGAAGTGCTGGCAGACGCCACCAAGGGTCTGCTGCCACCCAATGATGCCAACGGCCGCGGCGAGGGATTCGTCAGCTACACCATCGACCCGAAATTCGGCGTGACCACCGGCCAGGCGGTGCACGCCAGCGCGCGGGTCACCTTCGACGGCAAGACCGCCTTCGACACCCCCGATGTGGCGCAGACCTTCGACGGCCAGCCACCGGTCACCACACTCACCTCGCGCGCGTTGACCGGCGACGCCTACGACGTGCGCTGGAGTGCCACCGAAGAGCCCGGCGGCTCCGGCGTGCAGCACACCACGGTCTATGTGTCGACCGACGGCGGCGCGTGGGAGATCTGGCAGCGCCAGACCACCGACACCAGCGCCGTGTACCAGGGCCAGGCCGGCCACCGCTACGAATTCGCCGCACTGTCGACCGACAACGCCGGCAATCGTGAACTGCCGCAGCAGTCGCAAAGCCTGCCCGACGACGGCACGCGCAGCAACCTGGGCACCACGCCGAGCGTCGGGCGCACCTCGGTCGACACCGGCACGCCGCCGGTGCCGAGCAACGCGACGTCGACCAATGCGCTGTTCGCGCAGGCCGAAAAAGCCATCCCCGCCACGCCCGGCGACCGCCCCTCGAAATACACCCAGGTGCTGGCACCGTTCTCGGGCGCGGTGTTCGGCACCGGCGTGGCGCAAAGCAACGCGGGCATCGGCCCGCTGGCGCTGCTCGAGCGGCCAGATGGCAGCTTCATCGCCAGCGGCGGCGCCAACCGCGGCAGCCTTTACAAGTTCGCTCAGGACGGCGGCAATGCGCTCAACGCCAGCGTCGTGCTCGACCAGGCGGTGTTCGACCTAGCCTGGGACAACCACGGTGGCCTGTGGGCCACCAGCGGCGGCGGCGAGTTGCTCGAACTCGATCCGACCACGCTGGCCATCCTCAACCGCTATGGCGACGGCCTGACGCAGTCGCTCGCCTTCGACGCCACCAAGGGCGTGTTCTACGTCTCGTCAAGCAACGGCATCGAAACGTTCGACATCGCCACGCGCGGCTTCGCGCACTACAGCGACCTGCGCGTCGACGACCTGGCTATCGCACCGAACGGCCAGCTGTGGGCCAGCCGCTGGCCGAACCGCGGCGAGATCGTCAGCTTTGATGCCAAGGGCCAGCCCGGTGCGCAACTGCGCATCGACGCCGATCTCGACTCCCTTGCCTTCGGCCAGAAGGGCACGCAGCTCGAAGGCCTGCTGTTCATCTCGGCACGTCAGCGTTCGGGCTCGACCGATCCGGTCAGCCTGTACATGGTGGACCTGTCCACGATGCGCGTGCTGCAAGTGGCCACCGGCGGCCCGAGCGCCGAGCAGTTGCTGGCCACCAGCGACGGGCGATTGCTGATCGCCAATGGCACGCAGGTGGATGTTCTGGCGCCGATGGTGGCGCCGCACGTGGTTCGAACCACTCCGGCGAATGGCGCGCTGGTCGCGCTGCCAATGAGCGAGATCACCGTCGTCTTCGACCACGACATGCTGTCCAGCACCACAAGTGCCCTGGCCTCGGTGATCAACCCGCTGAACTACGTGCTCGAGAACGATGGCGTCGCTGTCGCCGTGCGCACGGTGACCTGGAATGCCACCACGCGCACCGCCACGCTTCGATTCGATTCGCTCGCACCCGGCCACCTGAAGCTCACGGTCAAGGCAGGGATGCGTAGCACGCAAGGGCTGACGCTGCAGCAGCCCTACGAAACGACGTTCACCGCGATGAGCGACTTCTCGGACGTCGTTCGGTTGGACTTCGCCAACACGCGTTCGGACCGCGATACCGGCACCATCTCGTTCGACGTGCGGGTCACCAACATCGGCGATATCGATCTGTTGCCACCGATGAAGCTGGTTCTCGACCCGGCTCAATACTTCTCAGGCACGGTGCCCGGTGCGCCGGTCGACGGCGGGCTGTGGATGCTCGATCTGGGCCTGCAACCCGCCGGACTGAAGCCCGGCCAGTCCACGCTGGTCACCACCGTGACCCTCGGCAACCCGCTGGGCCAGCGCGCCGATATTGGCGCCGGCGTCTATGCGTTGCCTTATCCGAATGCGGCGCCATTCATCACCAGCACGCCTACTGCGCAGGCCGCGGTCGGGCAGCCGTATCAATACCAGGTGAAGGCCGTCGACACCGATGGCGGCGGCATTCGCTACCTTCTGGTGTCAGGGCCCGATGGCATGACGCTCGACGCCACGTCGGGTTTGCTCACGTGGCTGCCGCCGGTCGGAACACCTGCAGATACGGCAGTGGTACTGCGGGCATATGACGCCCGTGGTGCAGTCGCTCAGCAGTCCTTCAGCCTCACCGTCGCTGGCGGCAATCAAACACCCACGCTGCTGGGCTTGCAGGCGTCGTACACGCTGCTTGAAGGCACGCTGCTGCGCATACCGGTGGACGCTGTTGATCCTGACGGTCAGAGCCTGTCGCTCACGATGGACAAGCTGCCACCAGGCGCCATCTTCGACCCCGTGCGCCGGGTGTTCGAATGGATTCCCAACTTCGAGCAAGCCGGCACCTACAACGACGTGCGCGTGATCGCCAGCGACGGTGCGCTCTCCACCACCGCCTCGCTGCAGATCACCGTGCTGCCAGCCAATGCGCCTCCGCTGGTTGCCGCTGTGGCGCCCCGCATCGTCCGCGAAGGTGATCCGATACGCGTCGAGTTCAACGGCTTCGACATTGACGGTGACCCGCTCCGCTGGCGCAGTCCCAACCTTCCGCCCGGGGCCACTCTGAACGCGTTGACCGGCGTCTTCGAGTGGACACCAGGGTACAACCAAGCGGGTCCGTGGAAGGTTTCCATTTGGGTCGATGACGGGCGCTCGCAGACTGAAACCGTCCTCGATCTCAGCGTGACGAACGTGAATGCCGCGCCCGTGTTCGACCAACTGGCAGGGCTGGCGGTGGTCGAAGGGCAGCCGATCAATTTCCGCGCCTTCGCCTTCGACCCCGACAACCCGGGCTTCGCAATTCCCGACCGACTGGGCGATGGCACGCTGACCGCCTACGAAACCACGCAGCCCAGCGTGACCTACAGCGTGCTCGACCTGCCGCCCGGCGCGAGCTTCGACCCGGCGACCGCGATGTTCTCCTGGACGCCGACTTTCGCCGACGCCGGGGTGCAGATGGTCCGGTTCACGGCCACTGACGACGGAGACGGCACGGGTGTACCGCTGACCTCCACGATCACAGTGCCGATCACTGTTTTCAATGTCAATCGCCAGCCGGTGTTGCCTGAGCTGAACGCGGTGAGCGTCAACAAGGGCGAGACGCTCGAGATCGACGTCACTGCGACCGATCCGGACGGCAACCCGCTGATCTATTCAGTGGACGGTTTGCCGCGCTTCGGCCAACTCATCACCGCTGCCGACGGATCCGCGAAGCTTCGTTTCACGCCAGGCGACCAGGATCGTGGCAACAGCGTGATCACGGTGAGCGCGCGTGACAACGGCGACGGCGGCGGCCTGCTGTCGGAACTGACGGCTTCGCGTACGTTCGTCCTGTCCTCCTTGGCGGGGGCCGAGCCACCGGTGCTGCAGTACGTCGGCAACAAGGTCGCGCTCTTCGGCCAGCCGCTCGAATTCACCCTGGTCGCGAGCGACAAGGATCAAGACACGCTGACCTTCTCTGCGGAAGGCCTGCCGCCAACCGCCACCCTGTTGCCTGGCGCCGCCTACGGAACCGCGAAGTTCTCCTGGTCGCCGACCAGCGCGGATGCTGGCGAGAGGACGGTCAAGTTCACGGTGACGGACTCCACCGGGTTGAGCGACACCCAGACGATCAAGATCACCGCACGCGCCACCAACGCCGCGCCACTGCTCGCCCCTGTCGGCGATCGCACTGTGGCCGAGGGCGCCACGCTGACGCTCCAGCTTTCAGCGACCGATGCGGACGGTGATTCACTGACCTACGTCCGGCCGAGCAACCTGCCGCCTGGCGCGACCTTCGATTCGGCCACAGGTCTGCTCACCTGGACCCCAAGCTATGAGTCGGCCGGCATCTATCAGGGCATCGGCCTGAGCGTGTCCGACGGCGCTGCGAACAGCACTGAAACGATTTCGATCACGGTCACGCCGACGAATCGCGCGCCGCTGATGCTGCCGGTGCTGCCGATCGGTGGGCAAGAGCGCTCGCTACTGCAATTCAACCTGTTGGGCGTCGACCCGGACTCGGACGTGTTGATCTTCAAGTCAACATCGACACTGCCAGCCGGGTCCACTTTCGATCCGGCCACGGGGCTATTCAAGTGGACGCCGACCTACGACCAGGCGGGAACCTACGCGCTCAATTTCGCCGTTCAGGATCCTTCGGGCGCACGGTCAGAGCAGACCATCACGCTGAACATCGCCGACGTGAACCGGCCGCCAGTGCTCTCCTTCACCAACCATCAGGTCACGCTCGGCGAGACACTGACGTTCAAGGTGGGGGCCTCGGATCCGGATACGGCAGAGACTTTGCGCTTCGGTTCGCGCAACTTGCCGGAGGGCGCCACGCTCGATCCGGTCGCCGGCGAGATCGTCTGGACACCAACAGCCGCACAACTGGGCGACCACGTCGCCGTGCTGAGTCTCAGCGACGGCAAGACCAGCGTCGAAAGCGCAGTGGTCCTGCGGGTCACTGCCTTGCCGGTCGGCCCCAAGGTCGGGTTCGTCCTGACGCCAAGCTTCCCAGCCACTCCCGGCAAGCCTGTGTTCATCACCGTTGCCGTCGATCCTTTCTCGGCAGTGGCGTCCCGGACACTCACCGTCAACGGGTCGGCACTCGAACTCGACAGCAACGGCCGAGCCATCTTCGTCGCGCCTGCGAGCGGGCTGTACATCTTGCGTGCAACAGGCACAGATATCGACGGATTTACTTCGGTGACAACGACCGTCCTGCGCGTGCGTGATCCATTGGACGTGGATGCGCCGCAGGTCGCGCTTGCAGCGTCCCTGGAGGGTCTGGCCTTCACGACTGCCGGCGCCGTCGAGGGCCGTGTCGACGATCGCAATCTGGAGTCCTGGCAACTCGAGATCGCACGAACCGGCACCGACGCCTGGCAACAAGTCGCCAATGGCACGGCCAATGTCGAAGGCGTGTTGGGCACGCTCGACCCTTCGTCTTTCGAGGCCGGCGCTTACCAGTTGCGCCTGACTGCGACCGACATTGCTGGCCGCAGCGCGGTGGCTTTGCGCAACGTTGAGCTGCGCGGCGGAACATCTGCGAGCCGCTACACCCGCGCCGATACCGATTTCAGTTACACGCTGGCGGGCCACACGCTGGATTTCGTGCGGCGGTACGACTCGCTCGCTGCCGACCGTCAAGGCGCGTTCGGTCCGGGATGGCGCCTGGCCACGCGTGATGTCGATCTGGCAACCGACATGCCCCCTACCGGCCGCGAAGCTGCAGGTGCATACGCGCCTTTGGTGGCAGGCGCGAGGCTGTTCCTGACGACCCCCACTGGCGAGCGAGTGGGCTTCACCTTCACGCCCGAACGGGTGCGCGAAGCCGGTGTCACTTGGTACCGCGCTGCCTGGACCGCCGATGAAGGCAGCAGTTGGCATCTTGATTCGGTGCAGTACAAGCTTCAGCGGGCGGGCGACGCGTTCTACCTGCTCGACGGTTCGTTGCCCTACAACCCGGCAGGTCTGCCCCCGGAGAGCGCGCAGTACACCTTGTCTGGTGCGGACGGCACGCGCTACGAGATCGATGCCGCTCGGGGCATCAGCGGCATCGTGTTCACCGACGGTGTGCGGCTGCTCGTCAACGACACCGGCATCGCTGCAGCCAACGGCGACCGACTGACCTGGGTGCTGGGCGTGGGCGGCCGCATCGAGTCCGTCACGGCACCCACGGGCGCCGTGTACCGATACAGCTACGACACGGCGGGCCGGCTCGAGTCGGCACGCTCCCTGGTGACTGCCACGTCCTTGCGCTACGGCTACGACACTGTGGGTCACCTGCGGCTCGCCACCGCGCCGGGCGGTGGTGTGGTGATCGGCGAGGGAGGCGGCGCCACCGTTCGTCAACTGGCTGGCGACCTCGGCCCGGCGCTGGCATACCTCTCCGCCGACGTGAATGGACAGTTGGGTGCGCTCGGCACCGCGCAGTACGCGCTGACGGTACGCGACAGTGAGATTGGCTCCACCGCGAGCGGCAACGTGCTCCTCGCCGTCGAAGTGCAAGGCAGTGGCGGCCTGGCACCCACGCTGCCGTCCCTGGATGGCGCCACGCTGGTGTCCAGCCGCGTTCAGGGCAACAGCGCATTTGCCGTGTTCCGTATCGATTCGGCAGGCCTCAAGCTCCTGAGCCTCGGCACATCAACCGCTGGCAACTTCCGGCTGCGGCTGACCATCGCCGGCGACCTGAACGGTGATCAGCGCGTCGATGGACTCGACGCCGGATTGATGGCCCAGGCACGCAGTGGCCTCACGATCCCGCCTGCAGACATCGACCGTGACGGCGATGTGGACGGCGCAGATTCATCGCTGCTCTACACCCAACTGGGGTTCGCGCCAAACCTGGCGCCGGTGGTGCAGGCAGCGAGCTACCGCACTCACGTCGACCTCAGCACCGAGCGCTCGCTGGCCGGTTTGATCAGCGACCCCGAAAACGACAACGTGAGCCTGCGCATCGTGCGCAGCGACCATGGCAGCGCCACCATCACGTCAGACGGTCGCACCTTGCTGTTCAAACCGGTCGATGGCTACTTCGGCCCAGCAAGCGTCACCCTGACAGCCGACGACGGCTACAGCGCCTCAGCTGAAACCACGATCACTTTCCAGATCAGCGACGCTCCGCTGCTTGCACTCGACTTCGATCAGCGGGTGCTGAAGTTGCGTCCGGGCGACCAGGTACCGGTCACGTTGACTGGCACCTTTGCCGACGAGACCGGTGTGGCACTTCCAGCCGACTACCTGAGCTTCTCTCTCGTCAACCAGCAGTTGGGCACGCTCACTGCTGGCGGTGTGCTCTCATCGCGCGGCGAGGGGCATGGTGTCGTGGTCGCAAGCCGCGGCAACATCTCCGCCGCCACCGTGCTGGACGTGGGCAGCCCGCACACCGGATCGGAGATCTACACCTACTACCTCGGCATTGATGCCTACCCCGACACGCTGTCATTGGTGAAGGGCGCCACTCGGCAAATGGTGGTGCGCCTGGGCGAGGACCCCGTGGGGACTGCCGCACAAGGAACGCGCTACTACAGCGGCAACAGCAGCCTGCTCTCGATCAGCGAGGACGGCAAGGTCACCGCCCTGGCGGATGGCGAAACCACGATCACGGTGGTGCACGAGTCGGGCGAGCAGGTCATACCGGTGCGTGTGGTGAGCCCCGTCGTCGGTCCCGCCGTGGTCGGCACTGAAGGCGGCGTGGTGCAGGGCGACGGCGGCCAGCTCGTGGCTTTCGGTAAGGGCCAATTGCCAGACCACACACCGGTGACCGTGACCACGTTGCAAGAGGCCGAACTGGCGGCACCGCCGCCCACGGTCATGGACTTCCTGGCGGCCTTCACGCTCGACCTCGGTGGAGCCGAGGTCGCCAACGGCCCGGTGCAGATGGCCATCAACGTGCCTTCTGGGGTGGCCGGCGAGACCGTCTACTTCCTTCAGGAGTACCACACCGACGTCATCGACGGTGTCATGCGAACCTACTGGGTGCCGGTGGACACCGGCATCGTGGGCGCTGACGGCGTCGCGCGCAGCACATCGCCACCGTGGCCAGGGCTGACCCATGGCGGCAACATCCTGTGCGCTCGCGGCAATGTGCCTCTTCGAACCATCTCGCTAGAAGCGCTGCTCGAGTCGCAAATGGTGGCAGCCCAGGTCATGGCGCTGGGTGCGGCCAGCGGCTCGCTGCTGGGGGTCATGACGGCCGCCACCATTGCGGGCGGCCTCATCGTCTTTCCGATCCTGCAGCAGCAAACAGAAATTGCGCTGTGGACCAGTTGGGCGGGTCAGAGATACCGCCAGGTGGTGCCAGTCGACGTCGGCCAAACCAGCACCCGGATTCGCGTCACCCTGAACGTGCCGCCAGCGGTGCCTATGTCGGATCCGGTCATCACCGGAGCGAACTTCGATGCGCTGACGGGACGCCTCACGGTCACAGGCACCAACCTCTTCGATGTCAATCAACCGAGTTCCACCTCACGGGTGGTGTTTCGCCAAGGCTCTCGCGAAATCAAGGTGAACGTCACCGGCACGGGCGCCACCGGTTCGGTGCAGGTGGACGTGCCACAAAGTGTGGTGCTGGGGCTCGCCGACATCTTTGTGGAGCGCGGTGAACTCAGCTTGCCGGCGAGCGGCGGCGCTGGCCCCACGACGTCGTGGACGCGCAGCACGGCCAGCGTGCGAGTGGACAACCCGGGCGGTTACGGCTTCGTCGGCCAGTTCTTCGGCGTGGACGTGTTGGACCTGCAGCGCATGGGCGATCCCGGCGTCGAACAGGTCATCCAGCACATCGGGGTGCAGACCGAAGTTGATGTCGGCGGCGTCAAGAAGCTGGTCAACCGCTCGGTGACTGCGGTGGTCGCCACCAGCGACCTGTCACGCGTGTTCGGTGTGGTCAATATCGAGAAGCGAAACATCGATGGCGTCGACGTCGTGCTGCCGGGTGGCATCGTCGTGATCGACGGCGTGACGCTGCGCACAGTGGACATGGATCCGACGACGACGGCGCCAAACATCATCGAGGTGCCCTTCGGGTATGAAGGTACTGCCACCACGGCACTGGCCGTCGACCCCAGTGGTCGATGGCTGTATTTCGCTGCCGCCGGCACGGTGTACACGGTAGACATCGATCCATCTTCCGACACGCCTTACCGGGTGAAGGCGATCCCTCTGCCGACGATGGATCTGCCGGGATACCCGGGCGGCCACTTCACGCCGCGGCACATCAACGACATGGCCCTCAACTCCGACGGCACGCGTCTTTACATGACCGTGCCGGCGACGGAGCTGTACAGCGACGACAACTACCTTTCATGGGTTCGACGCACCCCCACTGGGCTGTTCAGTCGCTTCGAGGGCTGGGTGATGGTGATGAACGTGGACGAGGCGGACCGCCCTGTGCCCACCGCCACCAACCCCACGCCGTCCAACCCGCGCCGCTGGCACGAGATCATCGCGACCCTGCGTGGCGGGCTAGAGCCCTACGGCATCAAAGCCACGAGCCAGCCCGACAAGATGATCTTCACGTCGCGTCTGCGCGGGCGCATCAACGACCCGGATTTCCAGCCCGAGTTCAAGGGTCTGCAGACCATCACCGTCACCAACGACAGCCCCATGGGCTTTGCTGCCGATGTGAACACCATCGACTTGCAGGCGCTGCGCAACTCCGTCAGTTCAAACCAGGTGCTTGGGGTCAAGAACCCGGCCGATGTGGCCATCCTTCCCGACCTCAGCTACGCGTTCGTGATCGACTGGTGGGTGCCGATGTCGGTGGGCAGCGACTCGCCAGCGGCTCTGATCGACTACGAAGAAAAGCACAAGACCGGTGCCAAGGTCACGATCATCAAGGATCCTTTCGGCAATGCAACGCAACTGGCCTCCACGACGCCGATCCCGTTCGGCTTCGGCACGCACCTCGAGCTGTCATCCGACAACAAGAAGCTCTATGCCAGCTACCGCGGTGCCGGTGACATCCTGGTGTTCGATGTTCAAAACCTGATCAACCGCGTCACTGCCATCAAGAACCTGCCTCGCACCGACACGTTCCACAGCGAAGCCACGGGCAACGAGCTCTTCCTGCTTGAACGCTATCCCATCGACGGACTGCCAACGTCGCCAAGCTCGGTACCAGCCGCTATCGCGCCCTACCCTGTCAATCTTCCGGGCATCCAGGTCGGGCCTTCCGCGCGCGGTCTGGCGGTGCAGCCCAACGACCCGCTGACGCTGATTGCGCCCATTGCCACCGAGAACGTGAATGCCGCGGGAGCGAATCTCACCTTCAAGTGGAAGGTCGACACCTCACTGCTCGGCACCAACAATTACACCGCGAAGCTCTTCCTGAGCACGTTGCCACCGGGTCAGGGGCTGTGGCCTTCCGACCCGCCCAGCGATCGGACCGCGCTGCTGGAAGCACCGGCGCCACACACGTTGGGCGTGGGCGGCGGGCCAGACAACAACCCCAATCGCCTGTGGACGTCACCGGCCATGGTGACCGGGACTGATCAGATCGACCTGCCCTACTCGCCGAACCTGCTCACTGCGGGCCAACGCTATTACTGGGGCGTGCGCGTGTTTGCCAACGGCAACGAGTACACCGAGTCGGCCTCGTTCATTGCGCAGCCGCAGACTGCAGGCACGGCCTACAACGGCGTCACCATACTCACCCACGGCTTCCAGCTCAGCCCCCTCGGCGGCGACGAGCGCTTTGCGGCTCCGGAACCTTTCATCATGCTGGGCCGGATGATCGCCGAGGGCTCAGGCGGTGGTGTGGTGCTCGAGTACGACAAGACCACCGGCGAGTGGGTCGATCGGCTCACCGGCAAGAAGGGCGTGGACGCACTGCAAGATGGCAAGGCGGTGGTGCTGGTCTCCGACTGGAAGAAGGAGTCCGACATCAGCGACTCGGGCTTCTCCGAGGCTGCCGCCGAGGCGCTGTACGCGTCCCTGAAAGACCTGGACAACAAGACAGGCGGGAAGTTGTTCGCGAGCAAGCTGCACTTTATCGGCCACAGCCGCGGCACGGTGGTGAACAGCGAGATCATCCAGCGGATGGGCACGTGGGACCCGGGGGTCACCGACATCCACATGACCACGCTCGACCCTCACGACATGAAGCAGGACTCGCTCAAAGTCCCGATAGGCTCCATTCTGAGCACCATCGACACGGCCCTCACGCTCGCTCAAGCCGCAGCGCTCGCTGGTTCGGTGGCTGCACCGGTGCTGGCCGCCGCCATCCCGCCGATGCAGTCAATCAGGACAGCTATCGGCAAGGTCACAAGCTTTGCGAGCGCGTTGGGGGTTGCACTGGACATCCCGTACGACGACTTTTTGGACCCCGACGTCAAGCGCTGGACCAATGTCGCCTTTGCAGACAACTACTACCAGACCCAGGGCACTGGCGCGATCAGTGCCACAGTGACGGGCACCCCCTACAGCGTCAGCCCGGGCAGCCTGACCGCCACCCCCATCGGCGGGAGTCTGCCCACGGCCAACATCAACCGCGCACTCGATGGCTTGGCGGGCTTCACGCAGGATGACTTCAAGGGCTCGATCCCGCTGCTCAACCTCGGGATCGTGACGCCCATTTCCCTGAACTTCAACGTCGGCCTGGGCGGCCCGCACAGCCGTATCTGGCAGTGGTACGCGGGCACCGCCGACACCAGCCTGTATGCCTTTGCGGGCTCACCGCTGTACCGCCGCGCGGTGGACACTGGCGAGATCGCGCTCACCACGGGCGGCCTGCCTTCGTTCCGTTTCAACGACCGCCCTTGGTACTGGAGCGTGCCCGGCACGGTGCCCGGCAGCGACACCACCGGCAACCCGTGGGCCGACCCGGCCGCGATCTGGGAGGGTGTGACCAACGGGTGGTATCTGAGCCAGGTGGGCGGCGGCCTCGATGCGCGAGCCGCGCTGACGCCGGCCGACCCCAATGCCGAGCCGGTGAGCAGTGACAACACCGAGGTCACCAAAGGCCAGGTCGCCGTGCCCAACTTCTTCAACGGCAACTTTGAAAACGGATTGCGGCAGTCTCTTTGGCGGCGCGTGTTCGGAGGTGACAAGCTGCGCTTCCCGCTGTCATACGAACTGCCGGGCTGGTCGTTCCATGGTGGAGAGGGCTTCTTCGTCAACGTGCCTTTGGTGGGAAAGCTCGACATCACGGGGCTGTTCGTGTTCGAGACCAATCCGGTGGCGGCCGGCTTGGATGCGTTCAACAAGCTCTTTGACACCGTCGCCGACAAACTGATCGAAGGCTTGACCAAGCACGTGATCAACAAGGGCCGCGGCGAACCGGAGAAGCCCACAGCGACATCCAGTCCTGGCTACAAAGCCTGGTGGGATGCGAACTGGGACGACGGCAAGCCCATGAAGCTGCGCACAGAGGCGGCATCCAAACTCTGGGACCTCACCAAGGCAGCGTTCGACAGCGCGATAGCCAGCGGGCTGACGGGCCTTGACGTCAGCGGCGCGGTAGGCCAGGTCCCGCCCGGTGACTATTTGGACAAGTATTTCAAACTCGATGGGAACACCCTCAACCCCATCGGGCTGGACAACTTCAAGACCGACCTCAAGGCAGTGGTCGGCTCCGTGATCAAGGATCGCTTCCCCGACAACCAGTCCAACTACGCGTTGATGATGGGTGCGGGTTACATGCTGCGCGACTTCTTCTCGACCTTCGTGATACCGATCATGGGTGACGGCAAACAGTTGCTCAATGACGTGGTGGACTTCGCTACGGCAGGCACGCTGAACCTATCGACCGTGCAGCACAACCGGCTCATGGTGCCGGCGGCGAGCATGGATCTGCCGCTGCTCACGTTCAACATCTTCGCGCCGCTGCTCACCTCGCCCACGGCCAAGGTGCAGGTGACGTTCAAGCCGACGGCGCTGGACCCCGGGCTTGCGGAGGATGCGCTCGCACCGGTGGCGCTGGACGTTTCTATGTTTGAACGCAAGCCCTACTCGGTGCGCGTACCCGATGCCTACAAGGGCAAGGCCGCGATCGTCGAGTTCAAGTTCCTCGGGTTGTCGGGTCAGGACGACGTGCAGTGGCGCGACGCCGACAACAACATCCAAACCTTCGTTTTGCCGTCTTGGGCCGACCAAGTAGCCGCCATCACAAGTTCCATCGTGATGCTCGACGACGTGCGCTTCTCGCCCGGACTTGAGGCTGTGGCCACCACACCGGTCAATGAAGGCAACGCCGTGTCGGTCACGGTCACTTACGAGCCGCTGGATCCCGCCCAACCGGTGCAGTTGACGCTGGTCTGGCCGGTGACCAATCAGACCGAGGTGGTGACGGTGCCTGCGGGTACGCGCAGTCATGTCTTCACCAAGGTCTACCCCGACGATCCGGCCGGTAGCAATGACTCGCTGGACATCCACGTCAGCGCCACCAATGTGATCGGAGCGAACACGGCGCGGGCGAAGTCAGAAGTCAAGAACGTGGCGCCGGTGATCAGCCTCAATTCGAGCCTGCCCACGGATCTGGACGAGGGCAAGACCTTCACGCTGCTGGGCACCTTCACCGACCCGGCGCTGGGCAATGACGACTACACAGTGCACGTCAAGTGGGGCGACGGCACCGAATCCGTGGGCACCGTGCTGAGCAAGCCCGACGGCGTGCTGCCGGGCACGTTCAAGGCCGAGCATCTGTATGTGGACGATGCTCCGAGCAAAGGCACTGCGGCGGACGACCTCCTCATCGAGGTCACCCTCGAGGATGAGGACGGTGGCATCACCACCAAGACCCACACGTTGACGGTGAAGAACCGCGCGCCAGTGATCGCCTCGTTGCAGTTTGACGCCAGCACGGTGTACGAGGGAGACACCGCCGTGTTGCGCGGCGTGGTCACCGATGACGGGCTGGACGATGTGCTCACCGCCAAGATCAGCTGGCAGGGCCAGACGGTCACCGTGCCGGTGACGCGCGATGCCAATGGTCTCGGCACTTTCGAGATGTCGGTCCCCATGCCCGACGATGACCCCACCGGCACGCCACAGGACGACATCGTGTTCGACGTCGTGATCGAGGACGACGACCTGGGTTCGGTGACACAGACCGTCACCCTCACAGTGCAAAACGTGGCCCCAACGATCACGGTCACGCCCGTGACCCCCACGGTCACTGAGGGCGACGAGATCCAACTTGAGGTGGCCCTCAGTGATCCGGGCATCAATGACAGTTTCAAGCTCACGGTGACGTGGGCAGACAACCTCACGCAGGAGTTCGAACTGCCATCGGGCACGCCGAGCTTCCTCGTCACGAGACCGATCCTGGACGACGACCCCTCGGGTGACCCGTCCGACCTGCTCGGCTACAGCATCGTGATCGAGGATGACGACCACGGCATTTCCAATGCCGTCACGGGCACCATTCAAGTCAACAACGCATCGCCGGATGTGGCTGTCGTGCCTGACATCGCAGTGGCCACCGGTGTCGACTTCACCCTCAGCGCGCCCTGGCAGGATCGCGGCGTGCTCGACACCTGGGATTACGGCTGGATCGTCACCGACTCCACTGGCACGGAGGTGTTCCGCACCAGCACGCAGACACCGGTGCTCTCACTCGCGGTGCCCGGCACCTACACGGCGCAGTTCCTCGTTCAAGACGACGACCACGGCGTTGGCGACACCAGCTTGAAGATCGTGGTCGTTCCCAACCTTCAAATGCTCTGGCAGGTCAGTGCCGTCAGCACGAACCTTGTCGAAGGCGATACCGCCAGCATCGAGATCAGCGCACCCGGCATCCCACCGGGCGGCTTCTACAGCGCCACGGTCGACTGGGGCGATGGCAACGTGCAAAGCGGCCTCGTCATGCCGGCGGCTGGCGGCGGCGGCGTGAGCCGCCTGCCGGTGACCCACGTCTATGCCGATGACCGTCCTGGATCTGCACCTGATCTCTACACCGCACACGTCACGTTCCACTACGACTTCGGCGGTCTGACCGGCCAGATCCCGCCCGACCGCTCAATCGTGTTCAAGGTTGCCAACGCGGCTCCGCAGGCGGCAATCACGGTCACACCGCCGGCGACCACGGGGGGGTTGTTCACCTTCAGTGCCAACGCGAGCGACGTTGGAGTTCTCGACACGCTCGTCTACACATGGGACTTCGGCGACGGCACCGTGCTGACCAGCGCCGGGGCCACCGTCACCCACACCTTCACGCGCCAAAGCACGGTGACGCTGCGGGTGGACGACGACGATGGCGGTTTCGTGCTGCGCAGCGTTCACGTCTCGCCCGGCACGGCACAAGGTGCGGTCGCGGCCCTGGCTGCGAAGGCACCCGTGGGGACTGCAGCACTGAGCTCGCTGGCGCGTCAGGCCATCGCTGGCTGGACGGCCCTCGGGGCGACCAGCACACTGCTCGAGAACGCGGATTTGGTGTTCACCGATCTCGGAGGCGACCTGCTGGGCCTGAGTTACCGCCACGCCGACGGCAAGGCCACGATCTACATCGATGACGACGCGGGTGGCCGCGGCTGGTTCGTCGATCCCACCGCGGCTGTGGATGAAGAGTTTGCTGCCAGCAACAGCGGTTTGAGCGCCATTCGTGGACCGGCGGCCGGGCGCATCGATCTGCTCACCTTGCTGGCCCACGAATACGGCCACGTGCTGGGCCTGGACGATGCAGCGCCGGGCAGCGGCGGCTTGATGGATGGCAACCTGGCTGCCGGCCAGCGTCGCAAGGCAGCACCATCGGATCTACCGGCACCGACATCGGCATCGCCGGACGAAAGCGCTCAGGCGCTCACCACGGCGGTGGGCGTGGTCAACGGCAACTTTGCCGACGGCACGGGGTGGACGACCCGAGGCGATGTGGTGTTCTCCAACGGCGTGGCCACCATGTCCGAGGACGCACGGGTCAACTCTGGGGTTTCACAACTGCTGCGCATCCCCGCTGGTGCGCGCTGGCTCAGCTTCGATGT
>CANBSV010000061.1 GCA_947372225.1 Burkholderiales bacterium
CCAGCCTGGAAGAAGGCCTGGATGCCGGTGTGATCGAGGCTCAGGAGCACCAGATGGTGCGCAACGTGTTCCGCCTCGACGACCGGCAGGTCGGCTCGATGATGATTCCGCGCACCGACATCGTCTGGCTTGACGCGGCCGGCCGCTCCGAGGACGTGCTCAGGATCATCTCGGCCGACGAGCATTCGCGCTACCCGGTGTGTCGCGGCGGGCTCGACGACGTGGTGGGCGTGGTGTCGGCGCAAAGCCTGCTGCAACAGGTCATGGGCGGCGGGTCGCTCGAGGTGAGCGAGCGGCTGCAGGCGGCGGTGTTCGTGCCCGAAACGCTGTCGGGCATGGAACTGCTCGACCAGTTCCGCGCGTCCAGCACGCAGTTGGTGTTCGTGGTCGACGAGTACGGTGAGGTGCAGGGCATGATCACCTTGCGCGATGTGCTCGAGGCCATCACCGGCGAGTTCACAACGCCCAGCGATGGCGACTCCTGGGCGGTGCGCCGCGACGACGGCAGCTGGCTGTTCGACGGCCTGATCCCGGTGCCCGAGCTGAAGGACCGCCTCGACCTCAAGGACCTGCCCGAAGAAGACCGTGGCCGCTACAACACCCTGGCCGGCATGATCATGCTGCTGCTGGGCCGCTTGCCTCAGGTCACCGACAGCGTCGAGTGGGAAGGCTGGCGTTTCGAGGTGGTCGACCTCGACGGCAAGCGTGTCGACAAGGTGCTGGCGAGCCTGTCGCCCACCGGCGATCACGACCGCTGAGCGGTCTCCCACGATGCAGCCTGTAGCGCCGCCGACCGGGCGACTGCTCAACGACGGCGTCCTCAAGCGCGAGGTGTTCGGCTGGGCGCTGTATGACTTTGCCAACTCGGGCTACACCACCGTCGTCCTGACGGCGGTGTTCAACGCCTACTTCGTGAGCGTGGTGGCCGATGGTGCGGCCTGGGGCACGCTGGCGTGGACACTGGCGATCGCGGCATCGAGCCTGATTGCCATGCTCACGCTGCCGGCGCTCGGCGCCCATGCCGATCGCTACGCGGCCAAGAAGCGGCTGCTGGGTTTTTGCACCGTGGCCTGCGTGGTGGCCACGGCGGCGCTGTCCGAGGCGGGCCGCGGTGACCTGTGGCTGGCGGTGGCGGCGGTGGTGGTGTCGAACGTGGCCTACACCTACGGCGAGGCGTTGATTGCCGCTTTCTTGCCCGAACTCGCGCGCCCCGAATCGCTGGGCCGGGTGTCGGGCTGGGGCTGGAGCTTCGGCTACCTCGGCGGCATGCTCTCGCTCGGCCTGTGCCTGGCCTATGTGCTGAGCGCGCAGGCCCGCGGCGAGCCGGCCACCTCGTTCGTGCCGGTGACCATGCTGATCACTGCGGCCCTCTACGCGGTGGCATCGCTGGGCACCTTCGTGCTGCTGCGCGAGCGCGCGGTGCCGCAGCCCGATCGCGCTGCCACCGGTGAAGGCGCCGCCACGGAGGTGGCCGACGAGGCCGACGCCTCGCTGGCGCGGCTGGCGCACAGCTGGCGCCTCGCGCGTCGCTACCGGGATTTCTTCTGGCTGCTGCTGTGCGGCGCGAGCTATCAGGCCGGCATCTCGGTGGTGGTGGCGCTGGCGGCGGTCTACGCCGAGCAGGCGCTGGGTTTCAAACAGGCCGACACCATGGCGCTGATCTTTCTGGTCAACATCGCTGCGGCCGGCGGGGCCTTCAGCTTTGGCTACTGGCAAGACCGCGTGGGCCACAAGCCGGCGCTGGCCGTCACGCTGGTCGGCTGGATCGTCATGACCGTGCTGGCGGTGGCGGCCACCGGTCCGGGCCTGTTCTGGTGCGCCGCACTGCTCGCCGGGCTGTGCATGGGATCGAGTCAGTCGGCCGGTCGGGCGATGGTGGCGCAGTTCAGCCCGCTCGCGCACCGCGCCGAATTCTTCGGGTTGTGGACCTTCGCCATCCGCGCTTCGGCGGTGCTGGGGCTGCTCACCTATGGCGCGGTCACCTGGCTCACCCACGGCAACCAGCGTCTGGCCATGGCGGCCACCGGCTTGTTCTTTGTCGGCGGCTTGTTGTTGCTGACCCGGGTGGACATCGGTCGTGGGCAGCAGGCCGCCCGGGGCGAGGTGGCGCCTTGATGCAAAGACCCCGGCAGACGCGGCGATGCGGCTGACCCAGTTGCGACAGCGTCTGCGCGATCACGGCGCCTTGCCGTGTCACGAACATCGCGTGCTGCGGCTGTGGTCGCAGGCCTTGCCGCAAGACAGCGGTCGGCGCAAGCCGCAGGACTTTTTGCCGCTGTCGGTGCGCAGCGAACTGCCGGCCCTCGAGGTCGATCTGGCGGGGCTCGCGCGGCTGATTTCTGAACACCCTGCCGAAGACGGTTCGGCGCGCTTGCTGGTGGGCTTGCACGACGGGCAGACCGTCGAATCGGTGCTGCTGCCGCGTGACGGCCTGTGCGTGTCCACGCAGGTCGGCTGCGCGGTGGGCTGCGTTTTTTGCATGACCGGGCAGGGCGGCTTGCTGCGCCAACTGGGCAGCGCCGAGATCGTGGCGCAGGTGGCGCTGGCGCGACGGCTGCGCGTGGTCAAGAAGGTGGTGTTCATGGGCATGGGCGAGCCCGCGCACAACCTCGACAACGTGATGGAGGCGATCACGCTGCTCGGCCACGAAGGCGGCATCGGCCACAAGAGCCTGGTGTTTTCGACGGTGGGCGACCGGCGTGCCTTCGAGCAACTGGCCGCCGCGCCGGTGAAGCCTGCGCTGGCGTTGTCACTGCACACCACCAAGGCCGCGTTGCGCGCCGAGTTGCTGCCGCGCGCACCGTTGATCGATCCCGAAGAGCTGGTCGAACTGGGGGAGCGCTATGCGCGCGACACCGGCTACCCGGTGCAATACCAGTGGGCGCTGCTGGCAGGCATCAACGACGGCGACGACGAGCTCGACGGCATCGTGCGCCTGCTCGCGGGCAAGCGCGCCATCATGAACATGATTCCGTACAACGCGGTCGATGGGCTGGGCTTCGCGCGGCCGACCGACGAGCGTTCGGCGCGCATCGCGCGCTCGCTGCATCAGCGCGGCGTGCTGACCAAGCTGCGCCAGTCGGCGGGGCAGGACATCGATGGCGGCTGCGGCCAGCTGCGTGCTCGCACCACGCCTGCGGTGCAGACCGTCACGGTGCACCGCGCCGCGAAGCGCCCGATGGCGTCGCCGGGCTGATTCGCCCCGGCGCGCTCACGCGTTGCTGGTGGCGCGCACTTCCTCGAGCGAGGTGATGCCTTGCAACACCTTTTCGATGCCGTCCTGACGCAGCGTGCGCATGCCCTCGCTCATGGCCACGGTCTGCAATTCCTCGGCGCGCGCGCCCGTCTGGATCATGCGGCGGATCACTGGCGACACCGTGAGCAACTCGTGCAGACCCGCGCGGCCGCGCTGACCGCTCTGGTTGCACGTGGCGCATCCGCTGCTGGAGTGGTGCATCAGCCGGCCCGAATCGCCAAAGCGATGGGTCCAGTCGGCGCGCAGCGCCTCGCGGGTGAACAGCGGGTGGTCCTTCGGGGCGGTCTGCAGGTAGTCGGCGAGCAGTTCCTCGATTTCTTCCTCGGTGGCCGGACGGCTGGTGCGGCAGGCGGTGCACAGCCGGCGCACCAGTCGCTGCGCCAGCACGACCAGCAGCGCATCGGCAAAGTTGAACGGGTCCATGCCCATGTCGAGCAAGCGGGTCACCGTTTCCGGCGCGCTGTTGGTGTGCAGCGTGGACAGCACCAGGTGGCCAGTCAGCGAGGCCTCGACGGCCATGTGCGAGGTTTCCTGGTCGCGTATCTCGCCCACCATGATCACGTCCGGGTCGGCGCGCAGGAACGCGCGCAGCGCCTTGGCAAAGGTCCAGTCGATCCTCGGATTGACCTGCACCTGGCGCAGCCCGGTCTGGGTGATTTCGATCGGGTCCTCGGCCGTCCAGATCTTGCGCTCGGGCATGTTGATGTAGCTCAGTGCCGAGTGCAGCGTGGTGGTCTTGCCCGAGCCGGTCGGCCCGACGCACAGCACCAGGCCGTAGGGCCGCTGGATGGCACGCGTGAGCTGCCGGAAGTTGTAGTCGGTCAGTCCGATGCGGTCGAGCGGCATCGGCTTGGCCGACGCCAGGATGCGCATCACCACGTCTTCGAGGTTGCTGTGGGTCGGGATGGTCGCCACGCGCAGCTCGATGCGGTGCTGCGGCATGAACTTGGCAAAGTTGATCTTGCCGTCTTGCGGCTTGCGGCGCTCGGAGATGTCGAGGTCGCACATGATCTTCAGGCGCGCGACCAGTGCGCTGCGGTAGGTGGGCGGCAGCTCGAGGTACGTGCGCAGGGCCCCGTCCTTGCGGAAGCGGATGCGGATCTTCTCTCGTCCCGGGTAGCTCTCGATGTGGATGTCGGACACGCCTTCGCGGTGCGCCTCGACGATCATGTTGTTGATGAGCCGTACCAGCGAGTTGTCGGACTGCTCGATCGGCTGGTCCTCGTGCGACGTCTCTTCGTTCTCGCGCTCGAGGTTTTCGACCAGCTGGTCGGTCCCCACACCGGGCATCGATTCCTCGTCCAATCGCTGTTGCTGGTTCGCGCGCGATCCGGAGATCGCACCGATCTGCTCGTACGCGATGTGCGTGCGTTCGTCCATCGAGCGCGATTGCCCGAGCACGGGCAGCACCTTCATCTGCGCCGAGAACTCGGCTTCGTCGACCGCCTCGCGGCGGCGTGCGGGGTCGTCCAGTGCCACGACCAGGCGGCCATCGTGAATCAGCAGCGGCAGCAGGCGCAGCCGGGCTGCCACGTTGTAGGGCAGCTTTCTCAGCGCCTCGGCCTCGATCGGGAACGAATCCACGTCGACCAGCGGGTAGCCCATCTTGCGCGCCATCGCCACTTGCAGATCGGGCCGTGAAACCACCCCGTTGCGCACCAGGATCTCGCCCAGCGGCACGCCGCGGTCGATTTCCTGCTGCCGCAGCGCGGCCTGAAGCTCGTTGATGTCGATCATCCCCAGGGACATCAGCGCTTCGCCGATGCGTACCATGGGCATGCGCGATTGCTGCTCGAGCGCGCTGACCAATTGGCCGGGCGTGACGATGTTGCGAGACACCAGGATGTCACCCAGGCGCTTTTCGCGCAGGTGGCGCTGCTGTTCGGCCGCGTGCTCGACCTCTTGCGGTGTGGCGGACTTCTGCTCGACCAGCACCTCGCCGATGCGCTGGCCGAGGTCGAATGATGCAAATGAGCCGCTGGGCACAAAGGTGCGCAACACGGCGCCCGCGTCATCGACGGGCTGGAACAGGAACAGGCCGAACGGTGTTTCGATGAAGCCGATGGTCGAACCGGACCACTCGCCGCCTTGCTTCCAGACCAGACGGAACGTCGTTGGCTTGCCCGGGGTGAGAAAACCTCCAGGCGCGTCGTCGCCCATGGGGGTGGGAAAGAAGGGCTCGCCGAGCGTGAGTGAGCGGAACTGGTCGAAGCGCAGCAGCAGCTCCGAACGCGACGGCGGCAAGCGCACGCTGGCCGCTCGCTTGTCGGGCAGGAACGCGCTGACCTCGCCTTGCATCTGCTTGTCGTTGATGCCCACGATGCTGCAAGTCAGCGGACCCGACTGCGGTTCGGCCATCGGGTAGGCCGCAAATGGCGGCGCCGGCCAGCAAAACAGGGACGCGGGGCCCTCGGCAGGTTCAGCCACGGCAGGCTCGCTCAAGTCGAGGTCTGGTGCCTCGGCAGGCAGATCGCGGTTGCTGCGCTTTGTCGATGTCGTCATGGTGGCCACAAGAAAAGTCGGGGGTGCTCATCGGTGACGGAGCGTTGTCCCATGGCGAACCAAGGCCCATTCAACGGGTCACGATTCCCCTGTGCGGAATTTGCCGCAAAAGCAGTTCTTTATTGCGTTGATTTGCACACGGTTCTCCCT
This sequence comes from Burkholderiales bacterium, assembly GCA_947372225.1. Taxonomy (GTDB): domain Bacteria; phylum Pseudomonadota; class Gammaproteobacteria; order Burkholderiales; family Burkholderiaceae_C; genus PBB1. The sequence continues at coordinate 5,909 of CANBSV010000061.1, forward strand.
GCAAATCATGCTTTTTCAGGTTTTTGCCGTGCCTTTGAGCCAGTGACGCACCGAACGCACCAGCGGCCAGGCCGCCAAGGCCAGCCGCGCGACACGCCCGAGCGGCACATGTCGCCCCAGCAGCACACCCAGCGGGGCACCGACCAGCGCAACCGGTGCCAGCCAGCGCCGCCAGCGCGCGACAAAGGCTGCCACGGCTTGCAGTGGCGCTGCGATCGCGTGGCAGTGCAACTGCATCGCCTCGCGTTGCTGCTCGACGCGCGACACCAGACGCTGCCGCCTCATGGCGAGCAGCTTCAAGCGCTCGTCGAGCTTCATGGGCGTGCCGGCTGCGCTCGCAGCGACTGGGCATCGCGCTGCAGCTCGGCCACGGTGGCTCCCATGAACGGCGGCCGGTTGACCAGGCGTTCGTACCAGCGTCTGGCGCTCAGCAGCGTGCCGACAGCCGAAGCCACCGCCAAACCGCCGATCCCGAGCAGGCGATGGGTGTCCCACAGCAGCACGATCACGAACGTGGCCAGCAGCATGACCGTGAGGCCCAGCAGCAGCATGGTGGCAAGGGTCGAGATCAACAACCCGACCAGCCGCAGCCGCTCTTCTTCGAGTTCGGTGGCGGCCAGCTCAATGCGCGTGGCGCCGGTGTCGATCAGCAAGGCCAGGGAAGAACGCAGCGGTTTCAGCATCGAGGGGCTCCCGTTTGAGGTGGCCGGCTCAATCGCGCGGCCGGTACACGATGGTCATGGCTGGTGGCACCTTACCGCTCTCATCGCGTGGCAACACCTCTGTGCGCTCAATGGCACGCAAGACAGCGTCGTCCCATTCGCGCACGCCGCTGGGTTTGACGATGCGGCTGGACAGGATGCGTCCGTCAGGCCCCAGCCGGATGTCGATTTCCACCGCCGGATTGCCCGGCAGGGTGTCGGGGAAGGACACGTTGGGGCGGATACGGCCCTTGATGCGCCCGAGGTAGTCGGCGCTCGGCCCGGCGCTTTGCAGCGCGGTGCCGGTGGCCGTGGGCGCGCCGGTGGCGCCGGCCAGCCCGGCCAGTCGCTGCATCTGCTTTTCGCGCGCGGCGGCCGTCGCAGCGGCCTGCGCCTCGTCATGCTTTTTCTTCTCCAACTCGGCGCGGCGCTTGTCGGCAGCCTCGTCCTTGCGCTTTTGCTCGGCGAGTTTTTCAGCCTCGCGCGCGGCGGCCTCCTTGGCGGCTTGCTTCGCCGCTTCCTTGGCCAGCTCCTTCTTGCGCTTGGCCTTTTCGATGGCGATTTGCGCATCGGGCTCGGGCGCCACCACGGGTGCGGTCTTGACGGGCTCGGGCGGCGGCTCGACCTTGGCGACGGGGACGGGCGGGGGCGGCGGCGGTTCGGGCTCGACCGCTCGCGGTGCGGCCATTTGCGGCACCGCAGCCCACAGCTCGGCCTCGATGCCTTCGGGCGGGCTCACATGCCAGCTCACGCCCACCGACAGCGCCACGACCAGCAGCAAATGCGCGGCCACGGCCATGGCCAGTCCCCGGCCGAACGCATCCGGCGCGTGCGGCATGAACGCGTCGCGTGGGGCGGTTGCGCGGGCCGTCATCGTCAGTGCCGGTGTGATGGCGGGTGCCTCAGGCGCCGTTTTTCACCGACAGGCCCACGCGCTGGATGCCGGCGCGTTGCAGCGTGTCCATCAGCTTGACCACGGCTTCGTACTTGACGTTGCGGTCGGCCGAGATCACCACCGGCGTGTTGGCATCGCCCGCCTGCAACTCGTGCACGCGCTCGGCGACCTTGACCAGCGGCACCGCCACGCCGTCTTCCTGGCCGTCGATCTTGATGCGAAACACGGCGTCGCTCTTGATGATCAGCTCGACCACGTGATCGGGGCGCTGCTTGCTCTTGCCCACGCTGGGCAGATCGACCACGCCGGTGGTGATCAGCGGCGCGCTCACCATGAAGATGATCAGCAGCACCAGCATCACGTCGATGAACGGCACCATGTTGATCTCGTTGATCGTGCGGCGGCGTCCGCCGCCACGTTGGCTGACGGCCGGCATCTCAGCGTGCTCCGGCCACGGCTGCGGTCTGGCCGACGTTGCGCTGCAGGATGTTGGAGAACTCTTCGATGAAGGTTTCCATCTGCATGGCGATGCGGTCGATGTCACGGGCGAAGCGGTTGTAGGCGATCACCGCCGGAATCGCCGCAAACAGGCCGATGGCCGTGGCCACCAGCGCCTCGGCGATGCCCGGCGCGACCGACGCCAGCGACACCTGCGTCAGCGTGGCCAGTCCGATGAAGGCATGCATGATTCCCCACACCGTGCCGAACAGGCCGACATACGGCGACACCGACCCCACCGAGGCCAGGAACGACAGGTTCGATTCGATGGTGTCGAGCTCGCGCTGAAAGCTCGCGCGCATGGCACGGCGAGCTCCGTCGAGCAGCGCGCCCGAGTCGGCCACGCGGCGCTCGCGCAGCTTCATGAATTCGCGCATGCCCGAGGCGAACAAGCGTTCCATGGGCGCGGAGGTGTCCGCATGCTTGGCGGCCTCGTCGTACAGGTCGTTGAGGTTCTTGCCGGCCCAGAACTCGCGCTCGAAGTTCTCGTTCTGGGCGCGCACGCGGCGCAGGCCGAACAGCTTGCTGAAGATGACCGACCAGCTCGCCAGCGAGGTGGTCAACAGGCCGGCCATCACGATCTGCACGACCAGGCTGGCGTGCAGCACGAGGCTGAGGATGGACATGTCTTGGTTCATGGGGTCAACGCGGTGAGGTGTGTGTAAGGGCGCGGGTGATGCCCTCTGGGATGCGCCGCAGCGCGAAACGTTCAGTGTCGACGCAGGCGATGCGGATGCTGCCTTCGCTGAGCAGCTCATCACCGCGCCAGGCCTGTTGCTCGATGGTGATGGACGCACGCGCCACGGCAGCCAGCCGCACGGTGATGGTGAGCAGGTCGTCGAGCCGCGCCGGGCGCAAATAGCGCACGCTGGTTTCGCTGACGACAAACGCTGCAGCATCTTCCACCCGCATGCGTTCCTGGCTGAAGCCCAGCAGTCGAAGCCACTCGGTGCGCGCGCGCTCGAAGAACTTCAGGTAGTTGGCAAAGAACACCACGCCGCCGGCATCGGTGTCTTCCCAGTAGACCCGCAGCGGCATGTCGAAGTCGTGGGACGTCATGCGTGCCTGCAGGTCACCGTGCCGACTGAGGCCCGGACCGACACCCCGTCTCAGCGCCGCGCCGCGCGCGCAGCCTCGACTTCGACAGCGCGCAGGTCGGCGGCGGTCTTGTCGATCACGCCGTTGACGAACTTGTGGCCGTCGGTGCCGCCGAAGCTCTTGGCGAGCTCGACCGCTTCGTTGATGACCACGCGATACGGAATGTCGATGCAGTGCGTGAGCTCATACACGCCGATCATCAGCACCGCGTGCTCGATGGGCGACAACTCGCTGAGCTTGCGGTCGATGTGGCGGCCCAGAACGGTGTCGATCTGCGCCGCCTCGTCGATGCAGCCGCGCAGCAGGGCTTCGAAGTGCTCGCCGTCGCAGGGCTCGAAGTTGTCCTGCTCGCGCATGTGGGCACTGATCACCGAGGCCGATTCGTTCGACAGCAGCCGCTCGTAAAGGCCTTGCAGTGCCAACTCGCGCGAGCGCCGGCGCAGCGATTTCTGCGACGTCTTGGAGGACCTGGGCGCACGCTTTGGCGCTGTGTCGCCGGCGCTTGGCGCCTCGGTGGTGGTGGGCGTTTGGGCGTCGATCACGAGAGCTTTTCCATCAGATGCGCCATTTCAACGGCCACGCGCGCGGCGTCACGGCTTTTGTCTTCGACACGCGCCCAGGCCTGGGCTTCGTCTTCCACGGTGAGGATGGCGTTGGCCACCGGCAGCACGTGGTCGAGCGACACGCGTGTCACGCCCGAGCCGCTTTCATTGGCAACCAGTTCGAAGTGGTAGGTCTCACCGCGGATCACGCAGCCCAGCGCGATCAGTGCGTCGTAATTGGCGCTGTCGGCCATGGCCATCAGGGCCACCGGGATTTCCAGCGCTCCGGGCACGGTGACGAGTTCGATCGAGTCGGCGTCCACACCCAGCGCCTTCAACTCGGCGATGCACACGTCGGCCATGCGGTTGGTGATGGGGGCGTTGAAGCGCGCCTGCACGATGCCGATGCAGAAGTCTCCACCGTCGAGGTCGGCCTGTGGGCCGGTGTCAGCACCTTGCATGGGAAATCCTTGTGGGTTGTTTCATCAGTCGGTGCTCTGCGAAGCGTCGGCGGCAATGAAGCCGGTCACTTCGAGCCCGTAGCCCACCATGCTGGGCATCCGTCTGGGACTGCCGAGCAGTTTCATTCTGGCCACACCCATGTCGCGCAGGATCTGCGCACCGATGCCGTAGGTGCGCAAGTCCATCGGAGGCAAACGGCGCGATGCCAGATCGCCTTGCGGCTGGAATTTTTCAAGCAATGCTGGCGTGCCTTCGCCGCAGTTGAGCAGCACGGCGACGCCGCGCTCGCTGGCTTTCAGCCGGGCCAATGCACGTGGCAGCGGCCACGAGTGGCTGCAGTTGCCGGTGTCGAGCAGGTCCATCACCGACAGCGGCTCGTGCACGCGCACCAGCACCTCGTCTCGCGTGGTCCAGTGGCCGTGGGACAGCACCATGTGCAGCCCGCCGGTACGGTCACTGAACGTCGTGCAGCCGAAGTCGCCGTAGTCGGTCTTGAGCACGCGCTGGCCCACGCGTTCGATGAGGGTTTCGTTGCGGCTGCGGTATTCGATCAGGTCGGCGATGGTGCCGATCTTCAGGCCGTGCTGCTGCGCGAACACCTCGAGATCCGGCAGTCGCGCCATCGTCCCGTCGTCGTTCATGATTTCGCAGATCACCGAGGCAGGCGACAGTCCGGCCATCGCCGACAGATCGCAGCCGGCTTCGGTGTGACCGGCGCGCATCAGCACGCCGCCGTCTTGCGCCTGCAGCGGAAAGATGTGGCCGGGTTGCACCAGATCGCCCGGTGTGGCGTCGCGCGCCACGGCAGCTTGCACGGTGCGCGCGCGGTCGGCCGCCGAGATGCCGGTGGTCACGCCCACCGCCGCTTCGATCGACACGGTGAACGCGGTGCCGTGCTGCGCGCCGTTCTTGAGCGCCATCGGCGGCAGTTGCAGCCGCTCGCAGCGCTCGCGGGTCAGCGTCAGACAGATCAGGCCGCGGCCGAAGCGCGCCATGAAGTTGATGGTGTCGGCCGTCACGTGGTCGGCTGCGACGACCAGATCGCCTTCGTTTTCTCGATCTTCCTCGTCCACGAGGATGACCATGCGTCCAGCTGCCAACTCGGTCAACAGCTCGGGAATAGGGGAAATCGCCATCGCCGGATTGTAGGTGGCGGGTCCCGCCGCGCCCGGGGTCGAACCGGCGGTCTTGCGCCCGGTGTTCAGGCCGATGTGGGAGCTGGCGCCGAGAGCATGCGCTCGACGTAGCGCGCGATCAGATCGATCTCGAGGTTGACGTTCGTACCGGGCTGGAGCCGCCCGAGCGCGGTGTTGTCGATCGTGTGCGGGATCAGGTTGATGCTGATCTCGCAGCCGCGGGCGTGATCGGCGACGCGGTTGACCGTCAGGCTCACGCCATTGACCGTGATCGAGCCCTTGTAGGCCAGGAAGCGCGCCAGCGTGGGCGGCACGTCGATGCGCAAGGTCCACGATTCGCCTGTCGCCTCGAACACCGTCACCGTGCCGATGCCGTCGACATGGCCGCTGACCAGGTGGCCGCCCAGGCGGTCGTTGGCGCGCAGGGCTTTTTCGAGGTTGACGGGGCCGAGGGTGGTCAGCCCCGCGGTCTTGTCCAGGCTTTCGGCCGACACGTCGATGGTGAACGTGCCTTGCGCCGCATCGAACGAGGTCACGGTCATGCACGCGCCGTTGATGGCGATGCTGTCGCCCAGACCGACGTCGTCGAGGTAGCCCGCGGGCGTGGCGATCGTCAGGCGCTTGCCGTGCGTGGCGTCGTTGCCCAGGGCGTGCACGTCAGTGATGTGGCCGAGGCCCGTGATGATTCCGGTGAACATGGGTCGATGGTCCGTGTGGCTTCAGGGGGCGGGGCGCGCCAGGATGCGCAAGTCGTCGCCGACGCGCTCGATGCGGTGAAAGCGCAGTTCGGCAGCCTGCGACAACTCGGTGAGCGGCCCGAGGGCGGCCATGTCGAGGCCCGGCCCCAGCAGCTTGGGGGCGAGGTAGATCAGGTATTCGTCAACCAGGCGCTCGCGCACGAACGCGCCGTTGAGTTGAGCGCCGGCCTCCACATGCACTTCGTTGATGCCGCGCTGCGCCAGATCGGCCAGCACCGCGCCCAGATCGACGCGGCCGCCGGCGCCGGCGGCAAGCACCACTTCAATTCCATGCGCCGTGAAAGCGGCGAGCCGCTCGGCCTGGGGCTGCGCCGCGTACACCAGCGCTGAGCCAGGGTTCTCGAACACGCGCGCACCGAGTGGCGCGCTCAGGTTCGAGTCGAGCACCACACGCAGTGGCTGGCGCGCCGTGGGCACCAGTCGCACGTCGAGCCGCGGATCGTCGTGGACCAGCGTGCCCAACCCGGTGAGCACCGCGCCGGCGCGGCGCCGCCAGGCGTGGCCGTCGGTGCGTGCGACCTCGCCGGTGATCCATTGGCTCGTGCCATTGGACAGCGCGGTGCGCCCGTCGAGCGAGGCCGCCACCTTCAGCCGCACCCAGGGTCGCTGGCGCTGCATGCGCGAGAAAAAACCGATGTTGAGTTCGCGCGCGGCGTCGGCTTCGATGCCGGTGATCACTTCGATGCCTGCCGCGCGCAAACGCGCCGCGCCCTGGCCTGCCACCAGCGGGTTCGGGTCTTCGAGCGCCATGACGACGCGGCCCACGCCGGCTTGCGCCAGCGCATCGCAGCACGGCGGCGTGCGGCCGTGGTGAGCGCACGGTTCGAGGGTGACGATGACGGTGGCGCCGCGCACCGAATGGCCGTTCGCGGTGGCATCGCGCAGTGCCATCACTTCAGCGTGCGGGCCGCCGGCTTGCTGGGTGTGGCCGCGTCCGAGCACGGTGCCGTCACAGCCCAAGATCAGGCAACCCACCCGCGGGTTGGGCTCGCTCAGGCCGATGGCCTGTTCGGCCAGCGCCAGCGCTTCCAGCATCCACCGGTGGTGCGGATGCGCGGCGAGGTCGGCGGCGAAGTTCGTTGGGGTTGTCATCGGGGTCGGGCCCGCGTGTCAGGGCTGATGCTGAACCGTCGTCACGCTGGCAGGGGTGCCCGGCGCGAGCGGATCGATTGTCGCGGCAGCGGACGGCGGACAGGGCAGATCGCCGCGGATCACCAGAAAGTTCTGCTGCAGCAGCGCCCCATCGACCAAGCGGTAGACCGAGGGGTGCTCGTCATTGCGGTCGATGGCGCCGCTGCCGTCGCTGTCGTTGACGTAGCGGCACACCTTGCGCTGCGCGGGGGCGCTGCCGATCTCCCAGCCCAGCGGCACCACGGTGCTCTGGCCCGACCAGCGCGGCGGGTCGCCGGCGGCGGCCACGACACAGCGGTAGGCGGTGTAGCGCTCTGCGGTGTCTTGCCAATCGGTGAGGGCGAAGCTGGCCGGCGTGGCGTCCAGGGCGACCGACTCGCGGTGCACGCCGTCGGCCGCGCGGTAGACCACGGTCTTGCGCGCTTCGGCGTGGCACCACGGAGACGCCGGCGACACCATGCCCGGCAGCCCGACCGACAGCGCCAGCGCGAGCGGCGTGTCATTGGCCGCCAGCGCATCCGGCGGATTGGTGCCTGAAAAGCGCACGACCCCGCTCAATAGCATGGCCTTGAAGCCGGCGCAGTGCGTCAGGTGCTCGGCCCTCAGGTCTTCGCTGCGCACATCGGCTGGCACGCCGGTGCATTGCTCGACCACCAGCGTGCTGGCGTTGTCGATCACGAACGCCACGGTGGCCATGGGCGACGGCTTGAAGGCGCTGCGGCGTTCGTCGATGGCGCGCACCCCCGGCGGGATGGCACTGGAGCGGCCTGCCGCGCCGGCCTGCGCACTGGCGATGAGCGTCAGCGCGCCTGAAAAGACGGGGTCCTGATCCGTGATCGCCGAGGCCAGCATCGCGTGTTGCGTCGAGCCGTCGCGGGCTTGCCAGACGACCGAGGTCGTGGCCGATCTGAACGGTGATGCCGCGTCGCTCGCATCGACCTTTCGGGTCAGTTCAAACACGGTGTTCAAGCGCAGCGCGGCGCTGTCTCGAACCGACCGCACATCGGGCGCGGGTGGCGCCGCGAACACGCGGGCTGCTTCCAGATCCTCTTGCGCCAGGCGCACCGCCTCGCTGCGTTGCCGCGCGATGTCGGCATGGGTGTCCAGATGCCGGTGCAGCCAACCTGCGGTGGCCACGCTGGCCGACAGCACGAGCAGCGAGAACAGCGCTTCAAGCAGGCTGGTGCCGGCTTGTCGGGCGACCGAGGCGCGGGTGGGTGCAGTGGTGCCCATCAGAAGTCCTTCCAACTGCCCGGCACGCGCGCAAAGCTGCCGGTGTGCAACTGCAGCGCGCGCAGCACCGCCGCATCGCGCTGCACCAAGGGCGCACCGCTGCCGCGGAAATCCGATTCGGACACCACCGCGCCGTGGACGACGGCTTGCGCGCCGGTGGGGCCGTCCCAGCGGATGTCGCCGGCGTAGAGCAAGCCGTGCAGCATGACGTCGCCGCGCAGCGTCGCCGTGCCCCTCACCACCAGAACCACCGGGCGTTCGGCAGAACCCAGCGTGAGCGGCCCGTCGATGGATGCGTCGCCGGTGATGGAGATCATGCGATTGCCGCCGACGGCGTTGATGGCTGTGGCGATCGCCGCTGCGCACGGCGTCGTGCAATCGATGGCCTGCGCCGCCGGGTGGTTGGCCCAGTGAACTCGATCGAGTCCGAAGTGCGAGGCGAACAGCCGCTCAGGCGCCAGTGCGGCCAGCGCGCTGTCGTGCGTGGTCGCCGAGGCTTCGGCTGCGCCCCCGGGTGCTGTGCTCAGGCGCAAAGCCGTGCCGCTCAGGCTGCCACCGGCGCGCACCGTGAGACCGCCGCTGGCGGCATCGACGTTGAGCACACCGAGCGCGCCGGTGGCATCGACAGCGCCACGCGCCGTGAGCGCCGCCTGCGGCAGCACCGACACGCCCGGCAGCAGCCCGAGCAGCACCTGCAAGCGCACCACGGCGTCGGCGCGACCGGCCGTGCCGGGCCGACACGCGCCGGCCGCGTTCGAGCAGCCGGTGGCTGTCAGGCGCACCAGACCCGGCCGCGGCTCGGCGCTGAACTGCACGCTGAACGCGGGCTGCGGCGCGAGATCGTCGCTGTGGGCCGCAGGCAGGTCCGGCCAGCCGTTCGACGGGCAGGTGCACGACCAGCCTTGGGCCGAATGAACGCAGCCGGGTTGCAGTGCGATGTCTTGGGCGCCGTGTCGCCACACCAGGGGTTCGTGCTGGGCTGAGACGGTGTTCACGCTCAGGTAGCGCTCGCGAAACGAGGAGCCGCTGGCGGCGGGGAGCGGTTCGCATCGCTCGTTGACCGGCCAAGGCTGGTTCAGCTGGGCGATGGCCCAGTCGATGCCAGCTTCAGCCGCTTCGAAGGCTTGCGCGGCGCGGTACTGGTTGGCCGAGGAGCGCTGCTCGAACAGCAGCCCGCGGTGCGCATACGCGGCGCTGAGCAGCATCGTGAGCAGGAGCAGCAAGCTCACCGAGAGCGAGGCGGCGCCGCGCTGGTGGGTGTGGAGGTGGTGGCGTGGCCGGTGGCTCACGCGTGGATTGAATGCGCTGTGCATCATCAGGACCTCACGCCGGGCAACGGCCGGTGATCTCGTCGTTGCGCAGGCGCACCGCCGTGCGCGCGGTGCGCACCGTTCGGGCGTCGGTGGCGCTTTGGGCGGTGATCGTGACGATCGCGCTGCGCAGCGTCTGGCGCGGCGGGCAACTGGCGTCGCCGCTGGCGCAAGGTGCGCTGCACAGGGCCCCCAGATCGAGCGTGACTGCGTGCGGCACGAACTCCAGGGCGGTGACCTTCATCGTGGTCACATCGGTCATCGACTGCCAACTCGCGCCGCCCACGCGCATCTCGAGGGCACCGCTGCGCAGCCGAAAGCCGAACTGCTCGTTGCTGTCGACCTGCTGGTTTTCGGCGCTGTCGAGCGAGTAGCGCAGCGTCACGGTGGAGGCCGTTGCGTCAAACGCGGCGTAGGGGTTGGTGGCGACATCGGTTGCTTGCGC
>CANBSV010000062.1 GCA_947372225.1 Burkholderiales bacterium
CCTGATCCGGGCCGCACGCAAAGACGCCTCTGTGGCCCCCGAGCAGCGCAGCGGCCGCGCCTTTCGCGAACTGTTCAAGTTCATCCGGCAGCATGCCGGCACAGCCGCAGCCGAACTTGAAGATGTCGACGACAAGGAATCGGAATGACCGCTCCCGGCACAACACACGACACCGTGCGCATCGGCGTCGTCTCGGTCAGCGACCGCGCTTCATCGGGTGTCTATGAAGACAAGGGCGTGCCGGCGCTGCGGGATTGGCTCGGTCGCGCACTGCTGAACCCGGTGATCTGGGAAACCCGCCTGATTCCCGATGAGCAAGCCGCCATCAGCGCCGCCCTGTGCGACTTGGTGGACGACGCCAAATGCGACCTCGTCCTCACCACCGGCGGCACCGGCCCGGCGCCGCGCGACGTGACGCCCGAAGCCACGCTGGCCGTGGCGCACAAGGTATTGCCAGGCTTTGGCGAGCAAATGCGCAGCATCAGCCTGAATTTCGTGCCCACGGCGATCCTGTCGCGGCAGGTGGCGGTGATCCGGGGCAAAGCCCTGATCATCAACCTGCCGGGCCAACCGAAATCGATCGCCGAAACGCTGCAAGGCCTGCCGCAGGCCACACCGCCCATGCCGGGCATCTTTGCGGCGGTGCCCTACTGCGTCGACCTGATTGGTGGTCCGTACATCGAGACCGACGCCGCGCTGTGTGTGGCCTTCAGGCCCAAGTCGGCCCAACGCTCCAAGCCGCTCTGAAGCGGTCTACTTCACGAGGCGGCTGAGCGCTGCCGCATCGAAGCTTTCGGCAGTTTGCGCGTCGGCCGGCACGCAACCGGCCGACGGCGATGCATCTCCAGGACGCGACGCTGACAAGGTCTCGATCGCCTCCCACAGCATCGTGATTTGATGCTCCTGTGCGGCGGCGTGGTCGATCAACGACTTCATGGCCTGCGCCACCGGGTCATCGCCCTGAGTGATTCCATAGGCCGAGAAGCCCATCTTGGCGGCCGTTTCCTCCCGCTGAGCATCGGCCCGGGCATCGATCACCCGTGCCGGGTTGCCCACCGCCGTGGCGCCGGCGGGCACCGCCTTGAGCACCACCGCATTCGAACCGATGCGAGCGTTGTCGCCCACCGAAAAGCCGCCCAGCACCTGCGAATTGGCGCCGACGATCACACCACAGCCCAGAGTCGGATGCCGTTTGACGCCTTTCCACAGCGAGGTGCCGCCCAGAGTCACACCCTGATAGATGGTGCAATCGTCGCCGACCTCGGCCGTCTCGCCGATCACCACGCCCATGCCGTGGTCGATAAAGACGCGCCGGCCGATCTGTGCGCCCGGATGGATCTCGATCCCTGAGAAAAACCGGCCCAGGTGGGAAATGAAGCGCCCCAGCCAGCGCAGCCCGTGCACCCAGCACCCATGTGCCAACCGGTGAAACATGAGCACATGCAAACCGGGATAGCACGTCAGCACCTCCCAGGCGGTGCGCGCAGCAGGGTCGCGTTCGAGGATGCAGCGTATGTCTTCGTTCAGGCGCTTGAACATGATCAGTGAGGGATGTTTCGGCGGCGAGTCTAGTCGCTGGGTGTGCAATGCGCCCGAGTGATGCTGCGCCTCAGTTTCAACTGCCGAGGCCATTTCCCGTTTTGAATCGGACCAGACGAAAAAAAGGCCCCCGAAGGGGCCTTTTTGCCGAATCAGGAAAAAACCCGACTCAGGCGGCCTTGCGGCGGCGAGCCATGAAGCCCACCACGCCAAGACCAGCCAGCATCAAAGCGTAGGTTTCTGGTTCAGGAACCGGCACGGTGGTCGAGAAGTTGGCGGCCTCGAAGGCGTTCTTTTGGTAGGTGTTGGGCTCATCACCAAGCGAGTTCACCGAGAACACCAGAGACTCGATCCACTCATCCGTGGTTGAAAAACCGACGTAGAAAGCTGCAGTTGGGTCACCCCAAGTGGAACCACCAAAGGTCGAAGCCAACCCCGAATCGGAACCGTCGAATTCGTAGGAGCCCAAATCGGTAACGATCGAAAGGTGGTTATAAGTGTCTGGCGAACCCCACAAGAAGCTCACGTACTGCGTAGGTGCTGCAGGGGTGAACGTTGCATTAACGCCACCACCGTGGGCGGGACCCGCTGCGAGGAAATTACCAACCGTGTTGATCGGAGGGGTGGTGTTCGTCGGCTCGACGACAGTGCCGGGATTCGAGCCAGTGCCGAACGGGAGAACGGCGCCACCCAAAACATTGCCTCCAGCCGTCAAAGCAATAAACGTTGACGAATCATCGTTGCCGCCAACGATGCTGATCGAGGCTTGCGCGCCAACTGCACAGCAAGCCAAAGCAGCTGCGGCGAGTACTTTTTTCATCATGAGGAACTCCTAGTTAGTGACTACGGAGAGCCACCTTTGGCGCCCCATGTGTTGAACGGTAACAGCCCGTTTGCGATCCGAACACCCCCTGTTCAGGGGGTTTTATTGTCAAAAATCAGTCACTCATGGGTCTCAGCGAGGGGGTGGCGCGGCGGCGCGAGCAATTCCACGAAGAATCTGGACTTCCTCCACGCTCAGGGACAGGCGATTGAGCGCCGAATTCAGCCTCGGCATCAACTTTTTGGGGGATTGCGGGTCCAGAAACCCGATCTCGATGAGCACCCGCTGCCAGTGATCCAAGGCGCCGTGTACCGCCACCGCGTCGGCCAGGTTGGGGTCGGTGGTGCGCGCGAGCACGTTGAAGCCACCCAGAGCCTGGCGCCAGTCATAGGCGATCAACTGCACCGCCTGTGCCAGATTCAGTGAGCCATAACCCGGAGCGGTCGGAATGCTCAGGCAGGCGTGGCACTTGTAGACATCGTCGTTGCTCATGCCGTAGCGCTCACAGCCAAACACGAAGGCCACGCGGTGCGCGCTGGGCGCAAGGGTCGAAAACAACTCGCGCGGCGCATGGGTGGGCGGGCCGAAATCGCGCGGCGTCATGGCCGTGGCGCAGGCGTAGGTGATGCCGTCGAGTGCTTCAGTCAGCGTTTCGACCACGCGTGCGCCGCCCAGCACGTCCAGCGCGCCGCTGGCCAGCGAAATCGCCTCGGCCTTGCCCTTGACGTTGGGGTAGCGCGGTGCCACCAGCACCAGATCTGAAAAGCCCATCACCTTCATCGCACGCGCGGCCGAACCCACATTGCCCGGGTGGCTGGTGTTGATCAACACGAAACGTGTCGAATCGGGCGTGGCAGCGGTCATGTCGTCGGGTGTGGGCATCGTGGCACTCTAAACTTGGCATTATCCGAACGCGGTTGCAGCCGACGCGTCTGGCGCCCCGACCGGGCGGCTCTTTACCCCTGTCAGTCCTCACCCCTCCCACAAGGTTGCACCATGTCGCAAGCGCTTCATCCCATGCTCAACATCGCCATCAAGGCGGCACGCGCGGCAGGGTCCATCATCAACCGCGCATCGCTCGATCTGGATCTGCTGACTGTGAGCAGCAAGGCGCCCAACGACTTCGTGACCGAGGTCGATCAGGCAGCCGAGCGCGCGATCATCGAGGTGCTGCTCGCGGCCTACCCCGGCCACGGCATCCTGGCCGAAGAGTCTGGTAGCGAGCACGGGGCCAAGGACAGCGACTACCTGTGGATCATCGATCCGCTGGACGGCACCACCAACTTCATCCATGGCTTTCCGGTCTACGCGGTGTCGATCGCGCTGGCGTTCCGTGGCCAGGTGCAGCAGGCGGTGGTCTACGACCCTTCGCGCAATGATTTGTTCTACGCATCCAAGGGGCGCGGTGCGTTTCTCAACGACAAGCGCCTACGCGTGTCCAAGCGCATCCGCATGAGCGAGGCACTCATCGGCACGGGTTTCCCGTTCCGCAAGGGCGACAACTTCAAGCGCTACGTGCAGATGTTCGAAGCCGTGATGCAAAGCTGTGCCGGCCTGCGCCGCCCCGGCGCTGCCGCGCTCGATCTTTGTTACGTGGCCGCCGGTTACTACGACGGGTTCTTCGAGACCGGTCTGAGCCCTTGGGACATCGCCGCCGGCTCGCTCATGATCACCGAGGCCGGTGGCCTGATCGGCAACTTCACGGGCGAAGCCGATTTTCTGTACCAACGCGAAGTCGTCGCCGGCAATCCGAAGATCTACGGTCAGCTGGTGCAAACGCTTGCCCCGTACACGCGGGTGATCAAGGCCGATGCGGCCGCTCGCAGTGACGCAGCGCCAGTCGAAAGCGCTGCAACAAGCACCGCCCCAAGCCCAGAGTCAGCACTGTCGGCTGCGCTCGGGTTGAGCGATGAGCCCACTGCCGCCGACGCACCCGCAGCCGCGCCCGAGAAAAAGAAGGCTGTGCGCATCCGCAAGGCCGATATGCCACCGAAGGACGACGCGCCGTTCTGATCCGCGGCGCGCTTGCGCGGGCGGGCCGGCAGTTCATTCAGCGATGCGCAGTTCCAGAACACAGCTGGCGAGGCTCAACACGACGGGGCTCTACGAGTACCCCATTCACCTGCGTCAAGCCATCGACGACCTGCCGCACGCACCCGGTGTGTATGTGTTTCACGGCGAGGAAGGCGACTTGCCGCTGTACATCGGCAAGAGCGTCAACCTGCGCAGCCGGGTGCTGTCGCACCTGAGAACGGTCGACGAGGCGCGCATGCTGCGCCAGACCCGACGCATCAGCCACATCCGCACGGCTGGCGAAATCGGCGCGTTGCTGCTCGAAGCCCGCATGATCAAGCAGCAGCAGCCCCTGCTCAACCAGAGGCTGCGTCGCAGCCGTCAGTTGTGCTCGCTGAGCCTGCGCGAGGACATGCCAGCCGTCGTGTACTCAAAAGACCTGAACTTCGCGACAGAGCCACACCTGTTTGGCCTGTACGGCAGCAGACACGCCGCGCTGGATGGTTTGCGTGCCCTCGCCGATGAACACCGTCTGTGTTACGCCGCGTTGGGGCTGGAAAAGCTCACACCGGGCAGACCGTGCTTCCGGGCCATGCTCCACCAGTGTGCCGGCGTGTGCCGGGGCGACGAAACCCCTGAGGCGCACCGCGCGCGCTTGCTGGCGTGTCTGCAAGCTATGCGCATTGCCTGCTGGCCGCATCCCGGGGCGGTGGGGCTGGTTGAGCGTTTCGAGGGCGACTGCCAGATCCACGTGATCCGCAACTGGTGCTATCTGGGCAGCGTGAGCGACCCGAACGAGGCCAGGCAACTCGACGTGCAGGCCGCCGGGTTCGACGCCGACGGCTACAAGATCCTGTGCAAGCCCATCCTCGGAGGTACGGCAGAGCTCATCACCTTGTAGTGCGGCCCGCGGCTCAAAGCCGCTATGGCCGGTGCTTGACGCCCCTCAACGCAGGGCGGATCGAACCCATCAGGATCAGCGTCCTCAGCCCTGCGAGCCGCTTCGTGGCGGCTCCGACCGGCACCACCTCAAGGAAACACTTCATGAACATCACCCGACGCCAGCTTCACCAGACCGCCGCGTCTGCCGTGGCCCTCACCCTGCTGGGCACATCTTCCGGCCGCGCACTGGCGGCCACCGCAGAGGATCTGCATAAAGACGCCGATCAGGCGCTGGCCAACCTCTACAAGCAAAACCCGACGGCCTCGATGATCGGCGGTCGCTCCAAGGCCACTCTGGTTTTCCCCAAGATCGTCAAGGCAGGGCTCGTGTTCGGCGGCAGCTACGGCGAAGGCGTGTTCATGCGCGGCGGGCGCGTCGTCGACTATTACAACTCGGTGTCCGCCTCGTGGGGCTTGCAGGCCGGCGCCGAGTCCTACGCCTATGTGGTGTTTCTCATGAGCGAAAAGGCGGTCAAGTACCTCGACGAGTCCAAGGGCTGGGAGTTCGGTGTCGGCCCCACCTTGGTCATGGTCGATGACGGCGTGGCCAAAAACCTGTCCACGTCGACCCTGAAAGACGACGCCTACGCCTTCATCCTCAACCAGGAAGGCCTGATGGCCAGCCTGAGCATCGAAGGCACCAAGATCAGCCGCATCAAGCGCTGACCCGCCGGCTCCGAAAAAGCCCGCCACAAGCGGGCTTTTTTTGTTCTGGATCACGCAAAACCCCCTGAATAGGGGGTGTCCAGACCCTGATGTCTGCGAGATAGTTACTCATGGTCGTCACAAATGCTTACAAGCATCATGTGACGTAACCCCCCGGCCCTTGAGACCATGGCCGAACTGAAGAGGACACCACTTCATGAGCACCGCGACACCGGTTTCACCCGCGCCAGAGGTTCCACCGGCCCCCACCAGCCAAGAGGGAGCGCGAGGCTACTTTTTTTCCTCGGCAGAGCTCAAGGATGGTCTCGACATCCGCGAACTGTCGTCCGACACCCTGCCCTTGCCATTCAGACAGGCGCTGAACCTGGTCTGAAGCGTTGTGGGCCGATGTCCCCGGACATCGCCAAAGAGCCCCGGGGAATCGGATCGCTTCAGGAGCGGCATGTGCCGTGACCCGGCGACTCAGCGGTAAGCACCCGTCAACGATTCCAGCGCATCAAAGCCGGCCCATAGGCCGGCTTTTTCTTTGGGGCTCTTCTTCGGGCTGGCTCAATCCAGTGGCTGTCACAAGCGTCCCCGGTTGACTACAGCGTCTTGCCAGCTCACAGCACGGGGTCACAAGGGGGACCAGCCCCTCCTATGGCACGGGAAGGCCACCGAATCGGCGGCGCCTTGCCTTTGATCAACGCGGCCTTCGATGGCACGCCACGCTTGACCGCCGCTCATGCACGAACCGCGGAACTCGGGCCCCACGGCACGACACCAAGCGACGTCGAGCGCCGCACCACACCGCCATGCGCGGGCAGTTGAGCCCGCTCAATCCACCCCAGACAGCGAACAGCACAGTTGAACTTTCATCAGGAGTAGCCCATGCCCAGCACCCCACTCCCATCCGAATCCAACGGCGTCTTGCGATTCATGACGCCCATCGGCTCCGACGAGGTCACGGCGTTTGTTTCCGAATCGGCCCTGCGTGCCCGCTACGGCAGCGTGCCGACCGTCGGCGACAACGACGTGGCATCGATTTATGGCCTGCACCAACTCGAGATCAACGCCGCGGTGGCGCGCCGCATCCGGGCTGGAGCCCGTCAGCCGGTGGTGCTGCGTGCGTCCGATCTGTGAGCCAAGGCAGCGCCGTGCCGGGCGACGGCGGCCGTCACTCTGCGTCCAGATGCGGCGGACACATCCCCTCGGCTGGCTCGCCGGTTTCAGCGTCTAGCCAGGTGGCGATGCCGATGTCGTCCTCGACCTCGTGCAACACCTCGATGTCGGTGGCAACCGCCTCCTCGGGCTCGTCGAAGGGCCCGTCGATGGTGTCGGTCTCGTCCTCGTAGGTCTCGAGCGGATCGTCACCAGACTCATCCACCGACGCCGTCGGCACCACATCGCCTTGCACCGGCGCGGGTGGCGGTGCCGCTTGGGACATCACGGGTCCTTGCATCGTTGCGGCGCTCTTGGGGCCCGGCAGGTTCAGGCTTGAGGTCTCGAGAATCTTTTTGATCACGGCAGTGTCCTTCCCGGGCTAACTTTCATGTTGCGTCGTTCTTCCTTCGAGGCAGCGCACACCACCGGCCACCAGCTCGCTGGCAAGCCACCATTGGCGCGTCAGGCACCCGGCGTGGCATTGAGCAGCCTCAACGCCAGCGGCCGGTCGCATCGAGCTCAAGGCCGTGGCGCCTCAGACGACACCGAGGTCGTGTCGCCTGTCTCGAAATAGAAGATCGCCTGGCGGTGATCGCCGGCGCGGATGTGGGTCGCACGGCTTTGCGTTTCGCCGTGATAGGTCGCCTGCACCGTGTAGCGCCCCGGCGGCAGATCCACGAACAGCCACGGCCCATCGATCGGCGCGTCAAACACCACCGCCTTGTGCACATCGGTGATGTGAATTTGCACGTTCGACAGGTACGCACCCGACTTGCGAGCCGCGGTGAGCACCCACAGGCTGTAGCGATCGCGCTGGGTGGTCATCTCGGCGCGCTCGTCGTCGGTCACACCGCCGCCCATGAATGCATGCCCCAGCACCGTGGTGGAAGGCTGCACCGCACAGGCCACGTTCGACAGCCCGGCCGCCGCCAGGCAAACAGCCACCCAAATTGCTCTTTTCATGTCCGATGTCCTCGTGATTGGCGATGCCCGCCAATTTAGGCAATGCACGGCACAACGCATTGACATGGCGCAGTGGAAGAATTGCGGACCAGTGAATTCGTCGTGAGGGCGTGCCTGGAGTCGGGACTCGAGGCGTTGCCCGTGCAACTGCCGTCGCTGGGCCGCGCGCCCGGCCGCTACGTGCTGCAAAAGTGAAACCCCTGGGCAGCGCGGCGCGCAGCGCTCGAAACCTTGCGCGGCGTCAATGCGCGATCCCATCGAGCGCCGCACGATCTGCGACACCATCACTCAGGAGACCCGCATGTACAAATCCATTCTTGTGCCCCTGGACGGCAGCGAGGCGTCGCAAGACGGGCTGGCGCAGGCCATCGAGATCGCGCGTGGCGACAAGTCCACCTTGCACCTGCTGCACGTGATCGATTCGTTTCCGGTCATGTTCGAGATGTCGGCACAAGCCAACTTCGAGACCATGCGGCAGTCGCTGCGCAGCTGGAGCGAAGGCATGCTCGAGACCGCGCGCCGCAAGGCCGCCGAGCAGGGCGTGAACGCTGAGGTGGTCGTGCGCGAGCTGGTCACCGGCCGTGTGAGCGACAGCATCGTCGAGGTGGCTCGCGACGCCGCCTGCGACCTGATCGTCATGGGCACCCACGGTCGCCGTGGCCTGCGCCGCATGATGCTGGGCAGCGATGCCGAGTCGGTGGTGCGCCAGTGCCACACCCCCGTGCTGCTGGTGCCGCAGCGCGCCGACAGCCGGCTGACCAGCCAGTGATCGAGGCGGGCGCCAGCCCGCCACCGTCAAAGCGTTCACCCCGACCGCTGTGCACGCCCCAACGGTGAGTCAGCGCAATGGACCGCGCCACCAGCCCGTTACAACGACTCAGGCATTCCGCCTCGAGGAACGGGAAAGACATGCGCCATGTGCTGATCGTTGTGTGGATGTTGTTGTGCGCAATGGCAAGCGCCAACGCACAGGTGAGCGTGGGGCTGGGCATCGCCTTGCCCGGGGTGAGCATCGGGATCCATTTGCCGGCCTATCCGCAGTTGGTGCGCGTGCCGGGCTACCCGGTCTATTACGCGCCGCAGGTGGACTCGAACTACTTCTTCTACGACGGCCTGTACTGGGTCTACGAGGACGACAGCTGGTACTCGAGCTCCTGGTACGACGGCCCGTGGGGTCTGGTCGATCCGCAGGCGGTGCCGCTGTTCGTGCTGCGCATCCCGGTGCGTTACTACCGCGCACCGCCGCCTTACTTCCGCCCGTGGCGCGCCGACGCACCGCCGCGCTGGGGCGAACACTGGGGTGGCGACTGGGAGCGCAACCGCAACGGCTGGGACCGCTGGAACCGCCGCACCGCGCCGGCGCCGGCACCGCTGCCCGCCTACCAGCGGCGCTACACGCAGGACCGCTACCCGAAGCAACCCGAGCAGCAACAGATCCACGGCCAGAACTACCGCTACCAGCCGCGTGACCCCGCCGTGCGGCAGCAGCAACATCGACCCGAGCCACGGCCTGAGCAGCAGCGCCAACCCCAACCGGAGCGGCAACAAAACGATCGCGGCCAGGGGCAAGGCGCGGGTCAGGACCACGGCAAGGGCAAAGACTGACAGCAAATTCGGAGTATTCCGAGCCGCTCGGCCGGCCCACCCGAGCGTCGTTTGGAACACACTTGATCCAGATCAAGTTCGCCGCCGAGGGACGCTGAGTCGACATCGGTGCACACCCAGAATCAACGCAGTTCTTGCCCGCTGGCAGGGATGTCGAGTACACGGCCACGGCCGAGTACCGACCACCGGAACATCGGGAAGATTCCACATGCTCGACCCGCACGGGGCCAAGACAGACAGCAAACCCCCGGCGCCCACCGACCTGGCCACCGCAGCACCGCCCGTGGGTGGTTGGGAGCGACGCACGTTCGACCGGCGCGGCGTGACCAGCCTGCAGCTCGACGCGCTGGAATCCGAACGCCAGCGCATTGCACGCGAACTGCACGATGAGCTTGGCCAGCGGCTGAGCGCGGCCAAATTGATGCTGGCCGAAGTCAGCCGCGCCGCCTCACCACACGGCAAGCTCACCGAGGGCCTCGAGGATCTGGGCAAGGTGCTCGACGACAGCGTCGAAGCGGTGCGTCAACTGGCACGAGACCTGCGCCCGCCGATGCTCGACGACCTGGGTCTGAACAGCGCCCTCGAGTCGTTGGCCACGGGCACCGCGTCGCGTCTGGGCATCCGCATCGAGCTGCAGCTCGACGCTGACCCGCAACTGCTGGACAGCTCGGCCACCATTGCCGTGTACCGCATCGCGCAGGAGTCCCTGACCAACGTGGCCCGCCACGCCAGGGCGCGCCACGTGCGCATCGAGTCGCGCCTGGGCAGCGCGTCATGGCTGTTGCAGGTCGAGGACGACGGCGTGGGCATGGCCCAGCGCGAGCCTGCCGCCCGTCACACGCTCGGGCTGGTGGGCATGCGAGAGCGCGCCCACCTGCTGGGCGGGCGCTTGCGCATCGAACCCGCGCCCGGCGGTGGCACCCGCGTGTGCCTGGAGCTGCCGCTCGAGCAGCCCATCGCCGCGCTCGCCCGGGAGGCGGCACCGAAGCTTTCCGCGCTCACCTTCGCAGAGATCGAACACGAGCGGGCTGTGCATCAACTGGCGCTCGAATCACAAAACGGAGAGCTGCGACGCGCGCAGGTCGAGCTCAGCGTTGCTCGCGACCGCTACCTCGACCTGTACGACTTTGCGCCGGTGGGCTACCTCACGATCGACCATGGCGGCGTCATCGTCGAGGCGAATGTGACCGCGGCGTCGCTGCTCGCCGTCCCCAACGGCGCGCTCATCCGCAAACCCTTCTCGGAATTTGTCGTCAAGCGCGACATCGATCGCTGGCTGCACCACGCATCACACGCACTGGGCAGCGAAGGATCGCAGTCCGTCGAGGTGATGCTGCAGCCCGCCCGTGGCGTGGCTTTCCAGGCCCAACTCGATTGCGTGAGATCGGTGCACGACATGGCGGAGCCGATGTTGAGGGCCACGCTGAGCGATGTGTCGGCGCGCGAACAAGCCACCATGAGCCGGCGCATCGCGCTGCGAGCCGTGGATGAGGCCGAAGCCGAGCGCAAGCGCCTGGCCAGCGCGCTGCACGAGGATCTGGCGCAAGACCTCAGCGTGCTGAAGATGGACCTGGCCCGGCTGCTCGACACGCCCTCACCGTTCAAGAGCTCGATCAGCATCGGCAAGATGATCGACTCGACCGACCACGCGCTGTCCAAGGTGCGGCGCATCGCGATGGACCTGCGCCCGCCCATCCTGGACGATCTCGGCCTCAACGCGGCGGTCAACTGGCTGGCACTGGACGTGGCCACGCGCACCGGTGTGGCAATCAAGGTCCATCACGACGACAACGATCCCCCGCTCGACGCCTTCCAGCGCGTGGGCGTATTTCGTTTGCTGCAGATCGCGCTGTCTCTGATCACGCGCAGCGCCGCAGGGCAAAGCGCCACGATTCACCTGCGTCACGGCAACGGCCAGCTCGAACTGCTGATGGAGTCGAGCGGCAGCGGATGGCCGATGGGCGATTCGCTCGACATGGCCGTCGCCACACACTCGCCGCTGGTTCAGCAAGTGCACCTGCTGGGCGGGCGCCTCGAATTCGAAGATTCAATCCACCAGAGCCGGCGTGTGGCGTTTCGCCTGCGACTGCCGTCCGGTGGCGAACCCAGTCCTGCACACAGCACCACATGAACCTCCTGCTCATCGACGACCACCAGATCGTTCGCGAGGGCCTCAAACGCCTGCTCGCGCCCGTCCACACAGAATGGTCCATCGCCGAGGTGTCCAACGGACACGAGGCGCTCGAGTTGATGCGCCGGCAGCCCGTCGATCTGGCCGTGCTCGACCTGTCGATGCCGGGCATGAGTGGGCTCGACCTGCTGCGGCGCATCAAGTCGGACCACCCGGCCACAGCGGTGCTGGTGCTGAGCATGCATGCCGAAGAGCAGTACGCCGTGCGCGCGTTCAAGCTGGGCGCCAACGGCTACGTGACCAAGGACAGCGCGGCCGCCGAGTTGCTCATGGCCGTGCAGAAGGTCGCGGCGGGCGGCACCTATGTGTCATCGAGCCTGGCAGAACGCGTGGTGCAACAACTCAACGGCAGCTCGCAAAAGCAATCGCATCAGGAGCTGTCCAACCGCGAGCTCGAGGTGCTGCAGCGCATCGTGGCAGGCATGCGCCTGACCGACATCGCCGAAGAACTGCATCTGTCGGTCAAGACCGTGAGCACGCACAAGAGCCGTATCC
Source organism: Burkholderiales bacterium (assembly GCA_947372225.1). Taxonomy (GTDB): domain Bacteria; phylum Pseudomonadota; class Gammaproteobacteria; order Burkholderiales; family Burkholderiaceae_C; genus PBB1. The sequence continues at coordinate 12,381 of CANBSV010000062.1, forward strand.
AGGAAAAGCTCGAACTGCCCAGCATGGCCGCGCTGATCCGCTACGGCATCGAAAACAACCTGTCCGACTCGATCGCGTCAGAGTCGCTGCGCACCAACGACGACGATGCCCAGACGGTCATGTAGTCGCGGTTGAAGGGGTACGCCAGCGCACCACCACGCCTGAGGCGCGGCAAGCGTTTCAGTGACCCTCGATCACGCGCCCGACCAGGCGCGCCGAGACGTAGCTGCCCGACTCGAGCATCCGGCGCACGGCGGTGATCAATTCGCTGGCGGCGCTGTCCTTGGTCACATAGCCGCGCGCACCGGCCTGAAGGGCCCGCAGTGCGTACTGCTCTTCGGCATGCAGGCTCAACACCAGCAGGTGCACGCCGGGGTATTCGGCATGCACACGCTTGATGAGGTCGAGTCCGCTCATGACGGGCATCGACAGATCCACGATCAGCAGGTCCATGGGGTGCGTGCGCAACATCTCGAGCGCTTGCAAACCGCTGTCGGCCTCGGACACCACCCAGTGCCTGCCTGCCGATTCGAGGAGGCGTCGCAGGCCCTCGCGAAAGATCGCGTGGTCATCGACGATGAGGATTTGGAGATCGCAGGGCTGGAGCGTTTTGCACATCGACACAGTGTCGGCAGCCCCTGGGCGCTGGGCTTGAGTGCCATCAACAAGGCCGGCATGGAGCGTTCCCGACGCACTCGGCGGATTCCGAACGCGAAGGGTGGTGAAACCTCAAGGAGGTAGAGGGCTTTTCACCTGCCAACTCAAGCGCTCGCTGATGGCTCGAAGCGGCCATGGGAGCGAACCTAGGTCACTCGCTGAACCAGCGTTAGTCATCCCAACCAGGAGCGCAACATGACGCCAGACATCCGCATCGCCGATACCGAATCCCATCGAAACGCGCCACCAGCCACCCGCCGCTGTGCGCTCACACCGATGCCTTCCTCGCGGCCGCTGGCGGAGTTGTTGCGACTGATGGGCATCGACGTCGACGACAGCACGCCCAGCATGGCCTTCTCGGTTCCGCTGTGGCAGGTCAGCACGGGCGCCACCCTGCTGCTCGAGGGTGCACCGGCCACCCATGTGCACGTGGTGCGCACCGGCACTTTCAAGTCGATCAAGACCGCCGAGGACGGCTACGAACAGGTGCTGTCTTTCTCCAGCCCCGGCGACGTGCTGGGCTTTGAAGCGCTGTGTGAAGACCGCCAGCACACCGGTGCGGTGGCACTCGAGGACTCGATCGTGTTTGCGATCTCGAAGCGCGATCTGATGCTGTGGCGCCGCCTGTTCCCCACCCTCGACCACGCCTTGCAGCTCGCGCTGAGCCGGCGGCTGGCAGGCGCAGGTGAAATGACCGAGCTGATGGCCGCGGTGTCGTCCGAGGTGCGGCTGGCACGCTTCATCGTGTGGTGGTCGGGGCGCATGTCAGCGCTCGGACAGTCGCCACGCCGGCTGCGCTTGCGCATGAGCCGCCGCGACATCGCCAGTTTGCTCGGCATCGCGCACGAAACCGTCAGCCGATCGTTCAGCACATTTGTCGAATGCGGTGTGCTCAGCGTGGCCAACCGCGAGGTCGAGATCATCGACATGGCGCGCCTGAAGATGTGCACGAGAAACACCCGTGGCCTGACGGACGAGACCCCCTATCGCGCAGCAGTGGGCGGACGCCCGGCCGGATTGCGCCAGCGCACACGCTCGCTCGAAGCGGCATCGCTGACGCTGAACTGAGCGCGCCCGGTGCCGGCCCTGCGGGTCGGCACGGCGTTGGCTTGCGTGCACTCAAGTCGAAACCGGACAGGCTGACCACACTGTGCTTCTCAAGAAGCCCGCCGGGCTTTTTGTTTCACCCCAAGGACACCCACCGCATGGACACCCGCAACGAAACACCCCATCCCGACACCGCCCAGGACCCGCTGGCCTCGGTGCTGCAAGCACTGGTGGCCGAGTCTGAAGAGCTGGTCAAGCACATCCAGCGCAGCGGCAACGAACAAATGCAAGTCGCCCGTGATCGCTTCGAAACCACGCTGGCGTGCGCGCGTGACGAGCTCGAGGCCCTGCAAGACGGTGCCATGCGCCGCGCGCGCCGTGCCGCCAAGGTGGCCGACCAAGCCGTGCACGAGCATCCCTATGCGTCGATGGGCGTGGCAGCGGCTGTGGGTGCGCTGATCGGCATGCTCATCAGCCGACGCTGAGGCATCTCAAAGAGAAGCGGCGGGCACGGCGAGCCAGCGCGCGGCCAGTGCGGCCACGTCCACCGCGACGTCGGTGGCCACATCGAACGCGATGGCACGCTCGTCGGCGTCGAGCGGCTCGTGCGAGTCGATCTGACGCTGCAGCACCGCCACGTCGGCTTCGGACGCGTCGCGACCCGCCGCGCTGCGCGCAGTCACGCGCTCGCGCAGCACGGCCTCGGGGGCGTGGCAATGCAAGATGGCAAACGGCACGCCCAGATCGGCGGCCAGCGCGCGGAACGCCTGACGTTCGGCGCGGCGCAGGAAGGCCGCGTCGACGATCACCGGCCAGCCCGCACGCAGCGCGAGGCGCGCCACATCAGCCAGCCGCTCGAAGGTGCGACGGGTGGCCTCGGGCGTGTAGACGTCGAGCGAGTGATCCGCCGACCGTTCGAGCGCGCCCAGGCCGAACAGCCGCTTGCGCTCGACGTCGGAACGCAGCCGGACCGCGCCGGTGCGCTCGAGCAACTGCAAGGCCACGCTCGACTTGCCGCAGCCCGAAAAGCCGTGCGTGATGAGCAGCCGTGGTGCGCACTGCGCTTGCCCCAGGACCATCGCGCACGCCAGGAAATCCGGGGCGCCGGTCGCTGTGTGATGCAGCGCGGGCGCTGGGCCTGGCGCGCCCGGTTGGTGAGCGCGCAGCGCGGCCACCAGGGCTCGAACCAGCGCGCGATAGACCTCGTAGAAACGCAGCACACGCAGCGCGGCAAAGTCGCCGCTGCGCTGCAGCCAGGCGTCGAGCGCGCGCGCAGCCAGATCGCTGCGGCCGTGGGCGTGCAGATCCATCGTCAAAAAGGCCAGGTCGCTGGCCACGTCGATCCAGCGCAGGGCGGGGTCGAACTCGATGCAGTCGAAGGCCAGCACCGCATCGCCCACCTGCGCGGCGTTGGCTAGGTGCAAGTCGCCGTGACCTTCGCGCACCGCGCCCGCGGCACGGCGCTCGAGCCACACCGGTGTCAGCGTGCGCTCGCGCTCGGCCAGCCAGCCACGCAGCGAGTCCGTGGCGCCTGCGGCCACCAGCGGCTGCAGCGAACCCAGCACGTCGCGCACGGCTTGCACGATCTGATCAGGTGTGCCCCAAGGCGTCGCCACGTCGGCCACCGGTGCGCCCCCGTGAAAGCCGGCCAGCGCGTCGGCTAGCTGCTCGATCTGGCTGGCCTGCAAATGCCCGGCGGCGAGTTGCTCGCTGAGCAGCGCGCCGTCGGCAAAGCGCCGCATGCTCACCGCGTACTCGATGGGCTCTCCCTCACCACCCAGTCGCGGGGACGAAGGCGTGCCGCACACGGG
>CANBSV010000063.1 GCA_947372225.1 Burkholderiales bacterium
CTACCTTGCATAACCGGGTTAACGAACTCGGCGTGTCGGAACCGGTGATTCAACAGCAAGGCGCCGATCGGATCGTCGTTCAACTGCCTGGCGTGCAGGACACTGCGAAGGCTAAGGACATCATCGGCCGCACCGCGACACTCGAAGTGAGGATGGTCGATGAAAGCATCGACGCCGCTGCAGCAGTTGCGGGCACCGGGCCGGTGCCTTTTGGTACTGAGCGCTACACCGAACGTAATGCCCGACCCCTGATCGTCAAGCGTCAAGTGGTGCTGACCGGTGAAAATTTGACTGATGCCCAAACCGGTTTCGACTCGCAGACCCACGAGCCCACGGTGAACCTCACCCTTGATGCCAAGGGCGCACGCATCTTTAAGGAGATTACCCGAGACAACATTGGCAAAAGGATGGCCATCCTTTTGTTCGAAAAGGGGAAAGGAGAAGTCATCACTGCGCCAGTGATACGTGCAGAAATCGCTGGAGGACGTGTTCAGATTTCAGGTCGCATGACTTCGACCGAAGCCGCTGACACTGCATTGCTTTTGCGCTCGGGATCGCTGGCAGCTCCTATGGAGATCATCGAGGAGCGCACCATCGGCCCGAGTTTGGGTGCCGACAATATCGCCAAGGGGTTCGATAGTGTGTTGTATGGCTTCCTGGCAATTGCCATCTTCATGTGCGCGTACTACATGCTCTTCGGAGCAATTTCGACTTTGGCTCTCGCATTCAACCTCTTGTTGCTTGTGTCTGTGCTTTCCATGTTGCAGGCCAGTTTGACTTTGCCAGGAATGGCAGCTATCGCCTTGACGTTGGGGATGGCGATTGACGCGAACGTCCTGATCAACGAGAGAGTTCGCGAGGAGTTGCGCAACGGCTCGTCGCCACAGTCCGCCATCCACAACGGCTATGAACGCGCATTCACCACAATTCTCGATTCAAACGTCACCACGCTGATTGCGGGGTTGTCGCTTCTGGCTTTCGGCTCCGGTCCGGTTCGGGGCTTTGCTGTGGTTCACTGCTTGGGCATCCTGACCTCCATGTTCTCTGCGGTGGTGTTCTCACGTGGTCTCGTCAACCTTTGGTACGGGCGGCAGAAAAAACTCAAGGGCGTTTCGATCGGGCAGGTTTGGCAGCCTGCTGCGCCGACAATTTCCAAGACCTGAACGGCTAGTTACCGGCTCAACCGACGCGCGTAGCACAAGGAACGGACATGGAATTTTTCAGGATTCGGCGCGACATCCCCTTCATGCGGCATGCCTTGGTGCTCAATGCGATTTCCGCGTTGACATTCATAGCAGCGGTATTTTTTATTGCGAACCGTGGACTCCATTTTTCGATTGAGTTCACCGGCGGCACCGTTGTCGAGGTCACATACGCTCAACCGGCGAACATCGACCGCGTTCGTGCTGCCGTTGAGTCCTTGCAGTTCGGTGAAGTGCAGGTACAGAACTTTGGCACCTCTCGCGATGTTCTTATTCGCCTGCCGGCGCGAGCAGATCTCAAGCAAGCCGACATGGTGGGCAGGGTGTTGAGCGAACTTTGCAAGGCTGAGGGAAGTTCAGTCAGCACGCAACCGGTCAAGTCTGACAAGGGCATTGAGACGAGTGGGCCTGTTTGCGGCGAGGTCGGGCTCGAAAAGGTCAGACTCCAGAGAAGTGAATTTGTAGGGCCGTCGGTCGGGTCTGAATTGGCCAGGGACGGAGCGCTCGCTCTGGCAGTCACCATCGTCGGCATCATGGTGTATTTGGCGCTGCGGTTCGAGTGGAAGTTCTCGGTTGCGGGCATCATCGCCAATCTCCACGATGTGATCATCATCGTTGGATTTTTCGCGTTTTTTCAGTGGGAGTTTTCCCTCTCGGTGCTTGCGGCAGTGCTTGCGGTCCTCGGCTACTCGGTCAACGAATCGGTGGTGATCTTCGATCGCATTCGGGAGGCATTTCGCAAATACCGCAAACTGACGACTCAAGAAGTGATCGACCATGCCATTACCAGCACCATTAGCCGAACGATCATCACCCATGGATGTACCTTGATGATGGTGATGTCGATGCTGGTCTTTGGCGGACCGACTCTTCACTATTTCGCAGTAGCGCTGACCATAGGCATCCTGTTTGGCATCTATTCATCCGTTTTCGTGGCTGCGGCGATTGCCATGTGGTTGGGGGTCAAGCGCGAAGACTTGATCAAGGCAACGTCTAGGGAAATTGACCCCGACGATCCAAACGCCGGGGCCGTGGTCTAACTCTTACAAGCCCCGCGTGATGGTGCCCGACACTAGCACGATGGAATTGGCCGCGGCATTGCGGAGATTGTTTGTCGACGCATTGCTCAGGAGCTTGCCGGGCATCGTCCAGTCTGTGGGGAAGGGTGCTAGGCGGCTCGTTGAGGAGTTGGCAGCCCCACCGACGATGGCTCGTCGTCGTGCCGCCGAAGACGATTTCAAGAGCGGAGCTGCATTCTGGTTGGAAGGCTCCCTCATGGTCTTGCGTCACGCCCTGTCCAATGGACTGGTGCCTGCCGACGTGCCCCCAAGCTCGACCGTCCAGGGCGGCCGCCAGGGCTTCAGCTTGGTGGACAACGAGACCATTGAAGCGGAGATCCTCAGCTCAAGATTGGCACTGGCGATCAAGGAACGGGCTTCCTGGGAGTTCAATGATCTGCGGCTGCGGATGGTCTTTCTTGAGCGAAGGGACGAACTGGACGTGAATGACGTCTTGCGCCCCGACGTAGTGGCACGTATTGCTGTCAGCAGCTGGCGTGCTGCCGGCCTGAATCACAGCACATGGCGAATCCTCCAAACGATGCTGCATGACGAGTTTTCGCTCTTCGCAGCAGAGGCTTACCACGAAGCCAATGTTCATCTGGTGGAACGGGGCGTGTTGCCAAAGATCGACCTGCGTCCATTTGTCAGGCGCTCTGCGCAAAACGCTGGTGGCCTTGCAAGGCCCTCTGTCGGGGCCTTCGTTGAGACCAGGTTCGTCCAGGACCGCGTGTCGTCACGCGGCGGTCTGCACCCCGTGGATCAGGACACGCGCCCGGTGACCACCGCCGAAGGTGCGACTGGAGACGGACGCGGACACGTCGAAGCCGTGCTGGGGCGCCTGAATAGGCTGATAGGACGCCATGCTTCGGATTCTCGTTTGGCTCATCCCCATCCAGTGTCGTCCGATCTGAATGCTGCCATCACACGCGTGCAGCAGGACCTTGCGGTTCGTTTGTCATCAGTGGGCCAACAGGGGCAACCATGGGGATCGCAAGGCACGGCGGCCTTGCTTGACGAGCTACGTCAACACCGGCAAGGGCTGAAGGAGTCAGCCTCGACAGCTGATGAACGCGCCACCATCGAAGTGGTCGCGCTGCTGTTTCAAAGCATCCTGACTGAGGATCGCATTCCTGCGGCAGTGCGCCTTTGGTTTGCCAGACTGCAAATGCCGGTGTTGCGGGTGGCAGTCGGTGAGCCAGATTTTTTTGCAACCACCGACCACCCTGCGAGGCGGCTCATCGATTGCATGGGCGCCTGCGTCATGGGCTTTGACGCCAACAACATGCCGCTGGAAGGTGGCGCCGTTGAGAAAGAAATCAAGAGAGTGGTCCAGGTCGTGGAGGCCTATCCAGATACTGGAAGCCGTGTCTTTCAGACAGTGTTGACCGAATTTGAGCGCTTCTTAGAACACTATTTCCAGAACGAAAACGAGGCCTCGCGCAAGGGTGTCTCTTTGGCTGAACAAGTCGAACAGCGGGAGACTCTGGCGATCCAGTTCACCATCGAGTTGCGAAAAATGCTCGATGAGGTTCCTGTCCATGACGGTGTGCGTGAGTTCTTGTTTCAGGTCTGGGCCGATGTCTTGGCGATGACCGCAGTGAAGTCCGGACTGCAAAGCGAAGACATCAAGTTGATGAAGCGCGCTGCAGCTGATTTGATATGGTCGGCGAGCGCGAAGGTGTCCCATGAGGAGCGCGCGGATGTCATTCGGCGGCTGCCTCCACTGCTCAAAGTCCTGCGTGAGGGAATGGACCGTTCTGGCGTGGGGCGTGCGGAGCAGGACAGGCATATTCAGCGTCTCAATCAGTCCCTGGCTGCAGCATTCACTGCTCGCACGGCCACGATCTCAAGGGAGCGACTGGATCAACTGATGGCACGGCTGGAAACTCTCGAGGAGCTTTTGCCTGATGTCGATGATCTTGAGATCGACGAATCCTTGGTGCTGGACCTGTCGGCGCACGAAAGTGGCGATCTTGAGGTGGTTGCCGGCGGCGGCTCCACGCCAACGCCCGCGATGACCGCCTGGGCGCGCGAACTGCAAGTGGGTAACTGGTTCATGTTGGACTATCGAAATAGCAACGACTCAGTCCAACTGGCGTGGCGTGGCATGCATCGCCACCTCACGCTGTTCGTCTCGCCCCAGGGTCGAGCCATCTTGTTTCAGCAACAACGTCTAGCCGCATTCCTGCAAGCAGGGTTGCTCTCGCCCCTACAAGACGAATCGCTCATGGAGCGCGCTACGCGCAGTGCGCTGGCAAAACTGGAGGAGAACCCAAGCCAGTTGCTCAATTGACAAGATGCGTCAAGGGCCCGCTTGAACTGAGGCCTAAGTTAGTTGATTTCAATGAATCAACCGGTCCTCTTCATCGACGAACAACTCGTCAAGTATCAGCGCGTCCGGCTCTTCCCCCAGACTCCAAAAGACCATCAACACGATGATCTTCAGGTCTTCGAGTTCCAGTGGGCCGCCTGAAATGACGCTGGCGCGATCAATCACCATCTCACGCATCGGGGGTGGCAACACGCCAGCGGATTCGAGGAAGCTGATAAAGCTGATCGAATGTTCGCCCAAGTGTTCCTGTTCCGCAGGCGAATAAACGCGAAGGCTCAGTTCGCCTTGCTCACCCACATACGACTCGGCAGCACCCGCCAAGCCCTCAAGCCAGACCAAAGCTTCTTGGATTTCGTCAGATTCAAACCCGACGGAAGAAAGCTTTCTTGTCAGTCGAGCCTGATCCGGGCACGCGTCGGGCCGCCAATAGTTCTCGTACAGGTAGACAAGCACATCGAACATGAATTGACTATACCCGAGGAGTTTGCCGCTGCAGTGCGTTGCTCGGTAAGGGCTCAGGCGCTTTCAATCCGCTGAAATAACTGCCCTGGCCGACGAGCCACTCTCCCCGACAACTCAAGGTCGAGCAACTTGACATTGATGTCTTGCGCTGACCAACCTGTGCGTGCGACCAGTGCGTCCAAGGACACCAACTCATATCCCAAGGCCTCAAGCAGCGGGTCAGTGACTGATGCTGGCGAACTTTCGGATGCCTCATGCGACTGCATGAGCCCCCGTGGAAGCAAGTCGAACTCGTCCAACACGTCCTGGGCCGTTTCAACCAACTTGGCGCCCTGCTTGATCAGGGCATGACACCCACGAGACTGTGGTGAATGAATCGGTCCGGGGACAGCGAACACGTCGCGCCCGGCTTCAGTCGCCAGACGGGCCGTGATCAGCGACCCGGATTGCAGCGCTGCCTCCACGACCAGTGTGCCCTGAGTCAGACCGGCGATCACGCGATTGCGCATGGGGAAATGCGCCGCCAGCGGCGGGGTGCCGAGTGAGAACTCGCTGAGCAATAGCCCCGCTCTTGAAATCCGATGAGCCAGATCGAGGTGACGTTTGGGATAGACCCGGTCGAGCCCTGTGCCGACAACGGCGATCGTCCCCTGCCCGCTCGCGAGCGCTCCTTCGTGCGCCGCCGCGTCCACGCCCAGCGCCAAGCCTGAGACGATCACCCAGCCCGCATCGCCAAGGCTTCTTGCGAAATCATGCGCGGTCTGCGCCCCCTGCGGGGTCGGGTTCCGGCTGCCCACGATGGCAATGGCCTTGACATCTTGGAGCAAATCGAGGGTGCCTTGGGCGTATAGGAGCAACGGCGGGTCGGCAGTATCGAGCAGCTGCCGCGGATATGCCGAATCACCAATTGGGATGATCGCCCGACAAGGTGTTTCCCCGCCACCGCGCTGCCAATCAAGAGCCTCATCGACTCGTGCGGACAGACTGACGGGGGCGATGGACAGGGCGTGGTCCACGGCCCCGCTCACCAACTCCTGGCGCACCGCGCTGGGCGCGTCAAAAACCGCTTCAACGGATCCGAAGGCTGAAAGCAATCGCCGCGCCGTTGCTCGGCCTACCCCCGGTGCCTCGAGCAGCCTCAGCCAAGCCTCCAGCTCCGGACGCTCCATCACGCCGTGAGCTCCCCCGCGAAGTCAGGGCTGGGTAAAGCGGTCGCCGACCTTCACCGGCTCCTTGACGGACATGATCAGTGCGTAGGACATCCGGTTGAATACCCGAAACACGAACAATTCGCCGTGCCGCTCATCCGGGAGCTTCATCATGGTTCGGTGGCCATCTGTGGAATCGATCTCCCGGCGCCCGTCGTGCCACAGGGCAAGAACGTGACCACGCTCCATTCCATCACTTGCGCCGCGGTTCAGCGCCACGATCTGATTTTGCCCCGCGGTCAAAGCATCCCCATAAATCGACACGATCTGTCCGGCCATGTCTGCCTGTGGAGCGTGGGGAGCGTAGTTTTCGTATTGCTGGGTGACCACCGGCGCGAGCCGATCGCCGACCCCTGCCTCTTGACGGATGCTCGTGACGATGAAGGTGTCGGGAACGACATCAGCCTTGCCCGAGATATCCGATTGCGTATCGCCCGTGCGCACCAGTTCTGCTGTTCCCACGTAAGGCGCCTCGTAACCGAGCACTTCATGAGTGGAGGGATCCCTCAGCGGCGTGGCCTGTCGGAAGATGCGAAATACGGTGTTTTGGCCACGGTCCCCGCGAACGTAAGCCGTATCACCCTTCGAAAGCAATACATGCCCTTCTTGTGTCGCGACGATGCGTGGTGCGCCATTGAGGGTGTCCCCCTCAAAAATCACGGCTTCGTTGAGGAAAGGCTCGATCAGGTTGAACGGGATGGAAGCGATGGCGGTGGTTTCCATCGCTGATTTGCGGATCTGGGGAGACAGCTTGACGGTGGTCGCCCCGAGCGGTTTGCCCATGACCAACCGAGCGCGTCCGCTGGACGTGTCCAGATGAAGAATCTGACCTGGAAAAATCAAATGCGGGTTGTGAATCTGTTCCAGATTCATCCCCCACAACTCGGGCCAGCGCCACGGATGACGCAAAAACAGACCAGAAATTCCCCACAACGTATCGCCCGATTTCACTGTGTAGGAGTCCGGCGCATTGGCGGCCAGCTCAGAAAGTGGAACGCCCGCCGACGCAACCTTTTGGGCGGTGCTGCGCTGCTGGTCGGTGAGTTCATGTGCTGACACCGAGGCGCAAAAAGCGACCCCACTGGAGGCGACAGTTGCCATGAGAGACACGCTCAGCGCAAGCCGGCGAACTTGGAAAACACAAAAAGCGGCACGCGTCATTGAATGAATCTCCAAACGAGGCGCCATGGGCGCCGCGCCATGATTTGGCCCGAGCAGGGATGCCGAATAGTCACAGAACGCTATCGGCCGGCGAGGCCGAAAATTCAGTGAAAATCGTCATTTGTTTCCGGAGAGTTTTCTCTCTGAACCCCACGCCTGTACGAAAGTACCTCATTGTCTACCGTGAGGCACGGTTTTCGCACAGCGATTTGATGCCTCATACGCGCTGCGCCTACGGGTAACCGGCCAACTCGTCACCCATGACCAAGCTCACGATCCTTCGCTACCCTGACCCGAGGCTGAAAACCGTTGCCAAGCCGGTAACTCGCGTCGACGAGCGCATCTGCGTATTGGTCAGCGACATGATCGAGACCATGTACTCGGCCGATGGTATCGGCCTGGCGGCGACGCAGGTGGACGTGCACGAACAGGTGATCGTCCTTGATATTTCCGAAACCCGCAACGAACCTCGCGTTTTGATCAATCCTGAACTGCTCTCCATGAGCGATGAGCAAGTCATCGGTGAGGAAGGTTGCCTGTCTGTCCCGACGATATTTGACAAGGTGGCGCGGGCTGCGCGAGTGCGGGTTCGCGCGCTGGACCGTGAGGGCCAGTTGGTGGAGTTCGAGGCCGATGAACTCCTGTCCAAGTGCATCCAGCACGAAATGGATCACTTGCGAGGCAAGGTCTTCGTCGACTACCTCAGCATGCTCAAGCGAACCCGCATCAAGACCAAGCTCCTCAAACAGGCACAAGATGAGGGCCGTTGACCGGGCTTGTGCGGGTGGTCGCGCGTGAGGCTTGCCTTTGCTGGCACGCCCGAGTTCGCCAGGGTGGCTCTGGCCGCGCTGCAGTCCCGTGGTTTTGAAATCCCGCTGGTCTTGACGCAACCCGATCGCCCTGCCGGGCGCGGGCAACAACTGCAGGCGTCGGCCGTGAAGGCTTGGGCTGTGCAGCAGGGTCTTGCCGTGATTCAGCCCCATGGCCTGCGACTGGACGGGCGTTACTCGACTGAGGCTGAACAGGCCCGCGCTTCGCTGGTTGAAGCCCGAATCGACGTCATGGTGGTTGCCGCCTATGGGCTCATCCTTCCCGAATGGGCGCTGTGCCTGCCGCGCTTTGGTTGCTTGAACATTCATGCCTCGCTGTTGCCCCGTTGGCGCGGCGCGGCTCCGATCCATCGCGCCATCGAAGCTGGTGACGCCCACACCGGCATCACCGTGATGCAGATGGAAGCCGGCCTCGACACCGGACCGATGTTGCTTTCCGAGTCGCTGAATATCGCTCCGGACGACACCACCGGCACGCTGCATGACCGGCTTGCCACACTGGGCGGTGAACTGATCGTCGAGGCTTTGCGACGCTTGCGGCTTGGCGAATTGACCGCGTCGCCGCAGCCGGCCGAGGGCGTGACCTACGCGCACAAGATCGACAAGGCTGAGGCGCTCGTTGACTGGAATGACGGCGCCGAGGTGATCGAGCGACGCATTCGCGCCTTCAATCCCGCGCCGGGCGCCGTGTCCAAGTTGCGTGGCGATGCGGTGAAACTGTGGCGCGCGCTACCCGTCTCAGCGATGGGTTCGCCGCCGGGTACAGTGGTCTCCGCTTGCGCAGAAGGCATCACGGTTGCATGCGGTCGCGGCGCACTGCGCTTGACAGAACTGCAGCGTGCGGGTGGCAAGCGTTTGACTGCGGCGCAGTTCCTCCAGGGCCAGGCGTCGCTGATTGGCGGGCGCTTCGGCGCATGATCGGGCCTCGCTCGGCCACCTCAACGTTCAAGTTGCCTCCCCTGGTGCCGAAGTCCAGAAAAAGGTCCTTGCCTCATGTCCATCCCCACTGTCCTCACCATTGATCTGCCACGGCGAGCGATTTGGGCGCTGATGGCTGCCGCCTCATTTCTGTCCGGCTGCGATCAACTGGGTATCGAGTCCCCCGAAAAGGTCGCTGCGGCCCGGGTGGCCGAGGGAAATGCCATCGGAGGTGCCTGCCGCCACGCGGGACGTGCCATCGAGGACTGCTATGCCCTGAACAAGAAGGCCGACAAGGCCGCCGTCTTTGCGGGCTGGCGCGACATGAACGACTACATGCGAGAAAACAAGATCGAACCGGTGGCGCCCCAACTCAGCGCGCAAGGCGCCAGCGCCAAACCGGGCGAGGGCGACACAGCCCAAGAGGATGCCCCGGCATCCAAGCCAGCCAAGCCTGTGAAGGCTCACTGACGGGCTCGTTCGGTCCGCCGAAGGGCCCGCATGTTGACCCGGCGAGCGCCGGCTCGAGTGACTTCTGCCCCCCTTAAACTTCCTCCAAGCGAGGTTTTCCCCGAATGAATGCCATCCTTTTCACCGACCTGATCGCGGCCCGCCAAGTGGCTGGCAAGCGGGTCTTGATCCGCGTTGATTTCAACGTTCCTCAGGACGCACAAGGTGCTGTCACCGATGACACCCGCATCCGTGCGTCGTTGCCCTGCATCGAAGCAGCGCTGCGGGAGGGGGCCGCCGTCATGGTCACTTCGCATCTGGGTCGGCCGATTGAAGGGAAGATGACCCCGGAAGACTCGCTCGCTCCGGTGGCTCGCCACTTTGGCGAGCTGCTCGGCCGCCCGGTGCCGCTGATCGCTGACTGGGTCGATGGCGTCACCATCGACGGCCGCCCCATCGCGTCGGGCGAAGTGGTCATGCTCGAGAACTGTCGCCTGAATGTGGGCGAAAGTAAAAACCAGGAGTCGCTCAGTCGCAAGATGGCCGCGCTGTGCGACATCTTCGTCAATGACGCATTTGGCGCCGCGCATCGTGCGCAGGCCTCGACGCACGGCGTGGCGCGTTTCGCACCGCTGGCATGCGCCGGCCCGCTGCTCGCCGGCGAGGTCGACGCCATCACCAAGGCGATGGCGCAGCCGCAGCGCCCGTTGGTGGCCATCGTCGCCGGTAGCAAAGTCAGCACCAAACTGACGATCCTTGATTCGCTGGCGACCAAGGTCGACCGGTTGATCGTCGGCGGCGGCATCGCCAACACCTTCATGCTCGCCGCAGGCTTGCCGATCGGCAAGTCGTTGGTCGAAGCCGAACTGGTGGATCAGGCGCGTGCGGTCATTGCCTCCATGCGCTCGCGAGGTGCAGATGTGCCCATACCGGTCGACGTGGTCACGGCCAAGTCATTCGCCGCTGATGCCACGGCCACCGTCAAGGCGGCCGCGGACGTGGCCGACGACGACTTGATCCTGGACATCGGGCCCCAGTCTGCCGCCGTTCTGGCGCAGGTGCTCAAGTCGGCCGGAACCATCGTTTGGAACGGTCCGGTGGGCGTGTTCGAGTTCGAGGCTTTTTCCCACGGCACCGAAGCCATTGCCCATGCCATCGCGCAGTCGGATGCATTCAGCATCGCGGGGGGCGGCGACACGCTGGCGGCCATCGCAAAGTTCGGTGTCGAGTCCGGTGTGAGCTACATCTGCACCGGAGGTGGGGCCTTCCTCGAAATGCTCGAAGGCCGGGTGCTGCCGGCCATCGAGGTGCTGGAGTCCCGTGCTGCGGAGAGTGCACGCTAGCCTTCGTTCGGACGGCCCGTCCGATTCGTCACCTAACCGTTTGAACCACTGGAGATTTCGCCCATGACCCGTGCCACCAAGATCGTCGCCACCCTCGGCCCGGCATCGAGCTCACCCGAGGTGCTCGAGCGGATGATCCGCGCTGGCGTCGATGTGGTTCGGCTCAACTTTTCGCATGGCAAGGCGCAAGACCACATCGACCGCGCAGCGCTGGTGCGTGAGGTGGCGCGCCGCGTCGGCAAGGAGGTCGCCATCATGGCCGACCTTCAGGGCCCGAAGATCCGCGTGGGCAAGTTCGAGGGTGGCAAGACGATGCTCGAGCCGGGGCAATCGTTCATCCTCGACGGCGCGACCACCGAACTGGGCACCAACGAGCGCGTCGGCCTGGACTACAAGGAGTTGCCACGCGATCTGCGTCCGGGCGACACCCTGCTGCTCAATGACGGGCTGCTCAAGCTCACCGTCGATGCGGTGCGCGGCGCTGAAGTTCACACCACGGTGGTCGTGGGTGGTGAGTTGTCCAACAACAAGGGCATCAACAAAGCCGGTGGGGGTCTGACGGCGCCCGCGTTGACCGCCAAGGACATGGAAGACATCAAGACCGCGATGAGCTTCCAGTGCGAGTACCTCGCCGTGAGTTTTCCGAAGAACGCCACCGACATGGAAATGGCGCGCCAACTGGCCAACGTGGCGGGCGAATCGACCAAGCACCGCGCGGCACTGATTGCCAAGATCGAGCGCAGCGAAGCCATTCCCGTGCTTGAGAGCATCCTGCGCGCCAGCGACGGCATCATGGTCGCGCGCGGTGACCTCGCGGTGGAAGTCGGCAACGCCACGGTGCCGGCGCTGCAGAAAAAAATGATCAAGATGGCGCGCGAGCTCGACCGCATCGTGATCACCGCCACCCAGATGATGGAGTCGATGATCGTCAACCCCGTGCCCACGCGCGCTGAGGTCAGCGACGTGGCCAACGCGGTGCTCGACGGCACCGACGCGGTGATGCTCAGCGCCGAGACGGCGGCCGGCAAGTACCCGGTAGAAACCGTCGAGATGATGTCCACGATCTGCATCGAGGCCGAGCGTGCCGAGGAAGTCTCGCTCGACGCCGACTTCACCAACAAGCTGTTCGGTCGCATCGACCAGTCGATCGCCATGGCCGCACTTTTTGCCGCCTACCACCTGGGCTGCAAGGCGATCCTGGCGCTGACCGAGTCGGGCTCGACCGCGCTGTGGATGAGCCGTCACCGCATTCACGTGCCCATCTATGGCCTCACCTCGCAGGTCAACAGCCAGCGCAAGATGACGCTCTACCGCAACGTGCGCCCGCTGCTGATCCCCAGCTTCACCGACCGCGATCAGGCGTTGGCCAAGGCCGAAGCGCTGCTGGTTGACCAAGGCGTGCTCAAGTCGGGCGACACCTATGCGATCACGGTGGGCGAGCCGATGGGCCACCCTGGCGGCACCAACATGCTGAAAATCTGCCGCGTGGCTTGAGGCCAGGACCCGGCGTCAACGTATTCACCTCTCAGGAAACACCGACCATGCCTCTCGTTTCGATGCGCCAATTGCTGGACCACGCCGCCGAACATGCCTACGGCATTCCGGCGTTCAACGTCAACAACCTGGAGCAGGTTCAGGCGGTCATGTCGGCAGCGGCTGAAGTCGGCGCGCCGGTGATTCTTCAAGCCAGCGCCGGGGCCCGCAAGTACGCCGGCGAGCCGTTCATCAAGCATCTGATCCAAGCCGCGGTCGAGAGCTGGCCAGACATTCCGCTGGTGATGCACCAGGACCATGGCCAAAGCCCCGACGTGTGCAAGGGTGCGATGGACCTGGGCTTCAGCTCGGTGATGATGGACGGCTCGCTGCAGGCCGATGGCAAGACCATCGCCAGCTACGACTACAACATCGAGGTGACGCGCAAGGTGGTCGACATGGCGCACGCGCTGGGCATCACCGTCGAAGGCGAACTGGGCTGCCTGGGTTCGCTCGAGACGATGAAGGGCGACAAGGAAGATGGCCACGGCACTGACGCCACCATGACGATGGAGCAGTTGCTCACCGACCCCGAACAGGCCGCCGACTTCGTCAAGCGCACCCAGCTCGATGCGCTGGCCATTGCCATCGGCACCAGCCACGGCGCCTACAAGTTCACCCGCAAGCCCACCGGTGACATCCTGGCCATCGGCCGCATCAAGGAAATCAACCAGCGCATCCCGAACACCCACCTGGTGATGCACGGCAGTTCCAGCGTGCCGCAGGATCTGCTGGCCACCATCCGTGAATTTGGCGGCGATATGCGCGAGACCTATGGCGTGCCGGTGAGCGAGATTCAAGAGGCCATCAAGTTCGGTGTGCGCAAGATCAACATCGATACCGACGTGCGTCTGGCCATGACCGCGGCCATTCGCAAGTTCATGCATCAAAACCCCGACAAATTCGACCCGCGCGACTACCTCAAGCCTGCACGCGAGGCGGCCAAGCAGATCTGCAAGCAGCGCTACCTAGAGTTCAACTGCGAAGGTCAGGCCGCGAAGATCAAGCCGCAGACGTTGTCTGCTGTGGCTCAGCGCTATGCGCAGGGCGAGCTCGCGCAAACCGTGGTTTGACGTACCGAACCGAAAGACCAGCGCGATGACTTCAGCCCTGCTTGAAAGCCGCCTGCATTCGCTGCCGTTGCTGGCGCGCGGCAAGGTGCGTGACAACTATGCGGTCGGCGATGACCGGCTGCTGATGATCGCCAGCGATCGCCTCAGCGCCTTCGATGTGGTGATGGGCGAGCCGATCCCTGGCAAGGGCCAGTTGCTCACCGAGATGGCGCTGTTCTGGTTCGATCGACTCAAAGTCATCGTTCCCAATCACCTGACCGGCGACTCGCCCGAAAGCGTGGTGGCGCCTGATGAGCGCGCACAGGTGGTCGGCCGCTCGATGCTGGTCAAGCGGCTCAAGCCGCTGCCCGTCGAGGCGGTGGTGCGTGGCTACCTGGCCGGCAGCGGCTGGAAGGAATATCAGCACAACCGTTCGGTGTGCGGCGTCAAGCTGCCCGAAGGTCTGGCCAACGCCTCGAAACTGCCGCAGCCGATCTTCACGCCGGCCACCAAGGCGGAGATGGGTGACCACGACGAGAACATTTCCTTCGAGCGCATGGTCGACATCATCGGCGAGCCGCTGGCCGTGCAGGTGCGCGATGTGGCCATCGAGCTCTACCGCAGCGCGGCTGCGTTCGCGCTGACCAAGGGCATCATCATTGCCGACACCAAGTTCGAATTCGGTCTTGATGACGCCGGCACGCTGACGCTGATGGACGAGGTGCTCACGCCCGATTCATCGCGATTCTGGCCGCTAGAGGGCTACGAGGCCGCGTTCCAGGCCGGCCTCAATCCGCCGAGCTACGACAAGCAGTTCGTGCGCGACTGGCTCGAGCAGGCCGTGGTCAATGGCGCTGCCTGGAACAAGCAGGCGCCGGCACCTGCTTTGCCGCCCGAAGTGGTGGCATACACGGCCGAGCGTTACCGCGAGGCCCTGCAGCGACTGACGGCATGAAGCTTCCGGCGTCACCCATGCTCGCGCGGCTCGACGCCGCTCTGGCATCGGCGGTACGCCCGGTGGATGTGGCTTGTGCACGCGCGGAGCGGTCCGGCTTTTTGGCACGGCAGGGCTTTTTCGACGAGGCCCGCTCTGAACTGGCCGCTTTGCGCAGCGAGTTTGCGTTGCGGCCCGCAGTGCCCGTCACGGTGTGGATTTGCGTGGTCGAGGCCTGGGTCGAGCACTACAACGGCCGCGTGTCGGCCGGTCGCGACAAGATGCTTCGGGCGCACGCCCTGAGTGCTGCGTCGGGCCTGCGTGATTTGCAGGCGCTCAGCGCCGCCTGGCTGGCGCACATTTGCTTCACCCAAGACGACATGGACGCGATGGCCCGTTATCTGGCGATCGCGCTGCAAATGGCCGCGCCCGACCATCACGCGGCGCAGGCGCGGGCATCCCTGGTGGCGGCGTCTGCCTATCACTGGGCCAACCGGCTCGATCTGGCGCAGCCTTGGTACGCGCGTGCCCGCGAACACGCGATGGCCGAAACCGACGACGCCACGCTGGGTGTGATCACCTTCACCATGGCAGGGCACCGGAGCAATCACGCCTTGCACGCATCGATCCTGGGCGAGCCCGATACCGACGAAGCGCGCCGAGCGCAGGCCTGGGTGGACGCCTCATGCAACTTCGATCAGTGGGTGGGCACGGTCTCGCAAAACGCCTACATGCAGATCTTTCGCGCCCTGGTGCTTTCGGCGCAGAAGGAATATGCCAAGGCGTTGGCCCAGTACACCGCGCACCTCGATGAAGCGTGGCGTCAAGGTCTGGCGCACATGCGCGCGGCTCACCTGGCCGATCGGGCCTGGTGCCGCTTCCACACCGGTGATGCAGCTGGCGCTCTGGCCGACGCCGTCGAAGCCGCAGCGCTGATCGAACCCGGCATGTACGTGGAAGACCTGGCAGTGGCCTGCGGCCGGCTCGCTCAGGTGTTCGAGGCTCTGCGCGATGACGATGCGGCGCAGCGCCACCGCGAACTCGCCCGCGACCATTGGGAACAACAGCACGCCATGCAGCGATCTGTCATCGAGACCTTGAGCCGCGCGCTCGAAAGGCAAGCCGCCTGAGCAGGGCGGTACAGCGCGTCAGAACAACGCCATGCTCAACTTGCGCCGGTACTGATCGACCACCGGGTCTGCCGGCGAGGTGTTGATCTTTCCGGCGATTTCGAGCGTGCCCTTGGGGGCCGCAGCTTCCGGTTTGGCGGCGGGTTTGCTCATCACTTCGAGCACCGCCACGTAGGTCTTGCGGGCGGCTTCGCCGTTCCAGGCCTTGTCGCGCATCACGATCTCGAGCAGTTCGTCCATCGCCTC
>CANBSV010000064.1 GCA_947372225.1 Burkholderiales bacterium
GCAACGCATCCCGAACTCGGACAAGGCAATCTGGTCTGTGCACTGCCACAACGATCTGGGCATGGCTGTGGCCAACTCGCTGGCAGGCGTCAAGATTGGCGGCGCACGTCAGGTGGAGTGCACCATCAACGGCTTGGGTGAGCGTGCTGGCAACTGCGCCCTCGAGGAAGTCGTCATGGCGGTGCGGACGCGACGCGATTACTTCGGGCTCGACCTCGGTATCGACGCCACGCAGATCGTCCCTGCGTCGAGGTTGGTTTCGCAGACCACGGGCTTTGTCGTTCAGCCCAACAAGGCTGTTGTTGGGGCCAACGCTTTCGCACACGCTTCGGGCATCCACCAGGATGGCGTGCTGAAGGCGCGCGATACCTACGAAATCATGCGTGCGGAGGATGTGGGCTGGGCGACCAACAAGATCGTGTTGGGCAAGTTGTCGGGGCGTAATGCGTTCAAGCAGCGGCTGAATGACCTGGGCATCGAACTGGCTTCCGAGTCCGAGGTCAATGCGGCATTTGCCAAGTTCAAGGAGCTCGCCGACCGTAAGAGCGAAATCTTTGACGAAGACATCACAGCGTTGGTGATGGACGAATCCGTGACGGCCGAGCAGGAACATTACCGCTTGCTGGCCCTCTCGCAGCAGTCAGAAATGGGTGAACGCCCGCATGCCAGGGTCGCCTTTGCATCGGGCACAGACGAGTTCCATGCCGAAAGCGAGGGCAACGGGCCGGTCGACGCCAGTCTGAAGGCGATCGAATCCAAGGTTCAATCAGGCGCCGAACTTGTGCTTTACTCGGTCAATGCCATCACTTCCGGCAGCACAGAATCGCAGGGTGAAGTGACCATTCGACTTCAGTTGGGCGGACGAGTGGTCAACGGCGTGGGTTCCGATCCAGATATCGTGGTTGCATCTGCCAAGGCTTATCTGGCAGCGCTCAACAAATTGCACAGCAAGAATGATCGCGTGGCTGCGCAAGGCTGATTCCGCGCACATCCAGTCTTGCGATATGCAGCTTGAGGAAGTTAGCGTAAGTTTTTGATATTGCAGGTTTTTTTGTCGTGTCCTACACTAGGTCAACGACTGGAATCGAGGCTTTTCCGTGATGACATTTTTCAGGCACTTCTGCTCTGGTCTTATCGCAGCTTCGATTGGGTTGCTGGGCACGTCCGCGTTCGGCGCTGAATCCGCAGCCGGTGGTGCAGATGGCGTCCCTTCGGCCTCCGCCAAGTCAAGGACCCCCGCCTCGACAAGGAAGCCCGGTATCAAAAGGTCCATGGCTCAACCGAGGGTGGTGGCCAAGCTCGATCCGCAGAACGCGCCCGCTGCACAGTCTCGTTCCGGGTCAAAAGCAGCTTCCACGGCCAGGCAGTCGATGGGCGAACTTGAGGGGCTGCGTAGCACGCATGACAGCCTCGCGCTCAAATCGAGCGTGGCCTTGGTGATGGACCAGGATACCGATGAGGTGCTTTTCAGCAAGAACTCTCAGGCTGTGCTGCCGATTGCCTCAATTACCAAGCTGATGACCGCTGTGGTGGTGACAGACGCTGCCTTACCGCTCGATGAGGTGCTCACCGTGACCCAAGACGATGTGGACACCGAGAAGGGGAGCCGCTCGCGGTTGAGCGTGGGAACCCAGTTGACGCGCGAGGAAATGCTTCACTTGGCGTTGATGTCATCTGAGAACCGCGCTGCCCATGCTTTGGGGCGCAACTACCCGGGTGGACTTGCAGTTTTCGTCGAGGCCATGAACGCCAAGGCACGTTCTTTAGGGATGACCGATACGCACTATGTGGAGCCCACGGGGCTGTCCAGTCGCAATCAGTCCAGTGCCCACGATTTGGCCACGTTGGTCAAACTTGCACACACCCATCCGCTGATTCGCGAATTGTCAACCTCACCCCAATTTTTGGTCGACGTCGGTAACCGGAAACTGCAGTACCACAATACAAATCGCTTGGTGAGCAACCCAACTTGGGATATCGGTCTGCAGAAGACGGGATACATCACCGAGGCGGGCAGATGCCTTGTCATGCAGGCCAGCTTGGCAGGCCGCAAATTGATCATGGTGTTTCTGGATTCGAGCGGGCTGAACACACGCTTGGCCGACGCCGAGCGGGTACGCCGTTGGGTCACTCAAATGACGCCCAAGCCGGTGTCGTGACTTGACCCCTCGGCCCTTCCCAGGTGGCCACCCAATCTGTTCAATAACTACCTGCCCAGGTGTCGACGAGGAGCATTCGTCTTGGCTCTTGGACCAGCAGGAAGTTCATGCTGATATCCGAGCGACGCAGAAATCGCCTCGGCCGTGATCCGCAGATGCTTGAGCCAACTGTCTTCCAACCGGTCGGCTGGCGCCGAAATGGAAAGCCCCGCGACCAACACCCCTTGATCGTCGAAAATACCGGCGGCCATGCACTTCACGCCGACTTCGAGTTCTTCGTTGTCTCGCGCGGTACCCAAGGCCAGGACCGTCGACAACTCTCGCTCCAGTGCGCTGACCTCAGTGATGCTGTTGTGGGTGTTGCCGATCAGGCCGCTGCGGGTCGCATAGGCCCGAACGCGTTGCCCGTCCTCGTGGGCAAGAAACAGCTTGCCCACGGACGTGAGGTGCAGTGGCGCACGCCCACCAATGGCGCGCACCACTTGCATGCCGGATCGTTCGCTGTAAGCGCGGTCAATGTAGACAATTTCGTCGCCTTGGCGCATCGAAAGGTTGACGGGTTGTTGCGTGAGTTTGTGCAGCGCGCGCATCGGCTCCACCGCCGCGTCTCGTACGTCGAGCCTTGCCTTCACGAGATTGCCGAGTTCGAGCAACCGCATTCCGAGTCGGTAGGTCCCAGCTTCGGGGCGGTCCACCAGACGGCCGCAGGCAAGATCGTTGAGGATGCGGTGAGCGGTCGAGGGGTGCAGCCCGGTTTCCTCGCTGATGACCTTCAACGACACCGGACCGGGATGCCTGGCGAGCACGTCCAGCACCGCGAAGGTACGCGCCAGCACTTGAACTGCGGGGGTCGGCTGGGTGCTGCTCATGCTTGATATTTTCTCTCAGTGGATTTGGTTTTTGTATGGCGGAACGCTGTTTCGGTTCAATGTCCGTCGGCAACGCACTGACTTTCTGTCGTTCATGGCCCTGTGCACCTTACTGCTGTGCGGCGCTGCCCGAGGTGCAGAGCCCCTTGAGTCGACACCCACTCGCAGCGAGGCCGCTTCGTCCACACCACGACCTCCTGCCTTGGCATTTATTGGCGTACCCCGGATCACCAGCCGCCTGACAGCTCGCGATCTTGGCCTCGTCATCAATGTGAACGACCCCTACTCGGTCAAGGTCGGCCAGTTTTATATCGATGCAAGGCAACTGACTGAATCGCAGGTGCTGCGCGTCGAGTTGCCTGTTCGCTCCGAAATTGCGCCGGATGAATTTCGGGTCCTTGACGAGCGAATACGTCAGTTCTTCGGCCCCGACATTCAGGCCCTGGCTCTGGCCTGGAGCCAGCCTTTCGCCGTCGAGTGCAACTCCATCACGGGCGCGCTCACGCTCGGGTTCGATGCTGACTTGTGCAGCAAGACTTGCGCACCCACTCGCAAATCGAGCTATCTCAACGCGTACACGTCAAGGCCTTTCACTGACCTGCAGATGCGACCATCGATGCTGCTGGCGGCCAAAAGTGTTGCGGCGGCTGAAGACATGATCCGCCGAGGCGTGGCGTCTGACTACACCTTGGGCTTGCGCGGTTCGCCCCCGGTGAATGCACACTTTCTCATCACCTCGGACAACGCACGCAGCAGCCGTGCCTATTTGTTTCCGCCGCAGGGCCTGCTTCACGGCACCGGGATTGACGTTCATGTCGAGCGGTCCAATGTGTTGCAGGGGGTCGAGCGGTTATTGCTGTACGAGACTGGTTTGTCTCAGGTGGAAAAACTCGACACGTTGAACTGGGTGCCCGGCGGCATCGGGGATCACCTCACGTCCTACGGCGGGCGCATCGATGGAAAAGGCGGCCAGATGAGTGCCCTGGAGTGGATAGCGTCGGGCGCCACCGCTTCGTACGGAACTGTCTCGGAGCCTTGTTCCCATCCTCAGAAGTTTCCGCACCCGCAGATCGTGCTGCTGCACTACGCCCAGGGTTCAAGCCTGATTGAGGCGTACTGGAAGAGCGTGGCCTGGCCTCAGCAGGGGTTGTTCATCGGCGAGCCATTGGCGGCGCCATTCGCACGTCGCTGACTGCTTGACGAGGTGGCCCGGACGCTGGGCTCATGGCCCCGACGCTCGGCGCCAGATGCGCACTGCGTCGATGCCTGACTTCACGGCGCCTTCGATCGTCGCGGGGTAGGGCCCATCGACATAGTCGCCCGCTGCTGTCAGGCCGTCCGCGATGCGAGTTGCGGGTCGAGGCAGGCCCGGTGTACAGCGAAACGTGGCGCGCTTTTCAATCAGCACCTGAACGGTCGTCAGCGGCGCCATGAGGTGATCGCGCAGTTGCGTTTGCGCTTGGGCGAATGTGGCAGCCGAGGTCACCGCGCTTCCGGCTTCGACCCAAGGCTGTGCAGCGCTGATCACAAAACTCAGCAAACCTGAACGGCCGCTGAGCCAGCCCTGATCGAACACGAACTGTGCTGGTCCATCCGTCTCACCGGATTGCAGCAGGGTCATCGCTTGCGGTAGTCGGGTGCCAGCCGACATGGCGTACACGGTAACGATGGGCTCGTATCGCAGCGAGGCAGCGCGTTCTGCCCAGGGGCGATCATGGTCTTTGACCAAGCGAGCCGCCTCACCCGCCGTGCAGCACAACACCACCGCATCGAAACGATCCCCGTCGACGAGCCAGCCTGAGCCGTTCGGCTCGAGGCACATCACCCGTGTCGACGTCAACACCTGCGCTCCATGTTGCGCCAGCCAGCGGGATGCCGGCTCAGGAAGCAACTCGCCCAGCGGCAGCCTCGGTAACAGGAGATCGGCCGACCCAGCACCCGAGAACATGGCATCTCGCAACACCCTCAGGAAAACGCTGGCGCTGGCCTGATTCGCGGGCGTGTTCAGAGCGGCGACGCAAAGGGGCTCGATCAGATCGCGCTGCACGTTCGGTGGAATGCCAGCGCACAACTGGCTGACTGAGAGGCTGTCCGCACACCTGAAACCGGTGGCAGCCCAGCGTGTGGCGGTCCACAGAAGCGACATGCGCTCACCGAGAGTCCATTTGCCGTGCGACAGCACAGCGCGTGCAAACGCCTGCAGAGCAGGCCCGCTCGGCAGACGAAGGCCGCAACCAGTGCCATCGACCAATGTCAGCGGCGAGCGCAACAGCGCGGCGTCCATGTCTGCGCCGACCTCTGCCATGAGGCGCAGGGTCTGCCGATAGGCGCCGATCAGGATGTGTTGCCCGTTGTCGAGCGGAATGTGTCCCGAATTGGCCCCCACCGGGATGCTTCGCGCACGTCCCCCCAATGTGGGCGCCATCTCGAAAAGCGTGACCCGGTCACCGCCCTTCGTGGCTTCGACGGCCGCTGCCAGACCGGCCCACCCGCCACCAACCACGGCCACCCGTCTGTTGGTGCTATCGCCCAATCAGCGACCCTGCCAGTGGGTTCGCATGGCGATCCAAAGCTTACGCAGTGGCGTCAGCGATGTGCGCTGATGAAGCACCTGAAAACCGTCCGCCTCAATCTCACGTAGCAGCGTGCGGTAGATGTTGGCCATCATCAAACCGGGCTTTTGTGCAGCCCGGTCCGCCGCTGGCAGCAGCGCGAATGCTTCGTCGAAGGTCTGATGGGCGCGCTCGGCCTGAAATTGCATCAGGGACGTGAAGCGTTCGCTGTATCCGTGGGGCGCCGTGCGCAGCAGCAATTCGCTCGCCTTCACGTCGAACCGCTGCAACTCGGACACCGGCAGGTAGATGCGTCCGCGCCTCGCATCGTCCCCCACGTCGCGGATGATGTTGGTCAGTTGCATCGCGAGCCCCAACCGATGAGCGTATCGAACGGTCTCTTCGTCTGTACGCCCGAAGATGTTCGCGGCCACCTCACCGACGACGCCGGCCACCAGATGGCAGTAGCGGGCCAGGCCTGGAAAATCAATGAACCGCGTCTGCTCGAGATCGATCTGGCAGCCTTCGATGACAGCCAACAGGTGACCCGCTTCGATGGCGTAGGACTGGGTGTGGGGCATCAGTGCACGCATCACCGGGTGATTGGGCTGCCCGTTGTAGGCGTTGCCCACCTCCTGCCGCCACCAGGCCAGTTTGGCTGCGGCCACTCCTGAGTCGGTGGCCTCATCGACGACATCGTCCACTTCCCGACAAAATGCGTAAAACGCCGTGATGGCTGCTCGTCGCGGCGGCGGCAGGAACAAGAAGGCGTAATAAAAGCTTGAGCCGCTCTTGGCGGTTTTGTCCTGCACATAGGCTTCAGGGGTCATGCGATCTTGCCGGTCAATGTAGGGTGGGCCCGCCGCATGCCAGCCGCACGCCACAGCATCACAGGAGCATCCAGTTTTTCTATGCGTGGCCTAACGGTCAGCGTACCGTGGTTCATCTGCTCGATTTTGTCCACGATGCGCAGCCCGCCTTGTACGACAAGCCGAAGTTCCCAGCCGGCCCGCCCGGGTACCCGATGCACCAGCGGCGAGCCTTGCATCAGGAGCCCGCGTGCCCAAGCGGTCACGTCCGCAATCAGCGCTCGCGCAGCCGGGCTGTCTTGCCGATCCACCAACTGCTGTGACGAAACGGCGTGCGCTTCGATATCGCACTGAGGCAGATAGAGCCGCCCGCGCGACGTATCTATGCTCAAGTCCTGCCAGAAATTGATCAGTTGCAAGGCGCTGCAGATGGCATCTGATTGGGTCAGTGAGGCGCTATCGCTGACCCCATAAAGGTGAAGCAGCAGGCGGCCTACCGGGTTGGCTGACCGGCGGCAGTAATCGAGCAGTTCGGCGCGGTCGTGGTAGCGCGCCTTGACGACGTCCTGCTCGAAAGCGCTCAGCAAATCGTGCAGGAGGGACACAGGCAGCAGGCGCTGCGCGATGACCGTGGAGAGCGGAGCAAACACGGAACGCCAACGCGTAGAGATTTCGTTTCCGCTCTCTATTGCCGTCAGATCTGCACGAAACGCGGTCAGATCTGCCAACCGCTGAGCGGGCGACGCGTTGCCCTCGTCGGCAATGTCGTCTGCCGTGCGGGCGAATCTGTAGATCGCCACGACTGACGGCCGCAGTTCAGCGGGACAAAGCCAGGAAGCGACCGGAAAATTCTCGTAATGGTCAACGCTCACGGGCAGCATTGTCCATGCGTCTGTCGGGCACCCTGGACCTGACGCTTGCAGTTCCGTTGAAACTTACGCCTGCCCGCTCGGTATATCAAGCGCACTTCCTGCAGTGGCCTCCGCGGTTAAACTCAAGGGCTTTCCGCGGTGCGCGGAAATTTCGTTGGACGGCAGCGCCCGCTCCCGTCGTTTGAATTGGCCCCGCGCGGGTGGCGAAATTGGTAGACGCACCAGGTTTAGGTCCTGACGCCAGCAATGGTGTGCGGGTTCGAGTCCCGCCCCGCGCACCAGCCACATCAACCAGCATTGTCTTAAGAAAGTTTCCTGATCATGGCAGTCACCGTCGAAACCCTCGAAAAGCTTGAGCGTCGCATCACGTTGACGCTTCCGTTTGATGCGCTCCAGAGCGAAGTCAACAGTCGTCTCAAGCGCCTCGCCCTTACGACCAAGGCCGATGGTTTCCGTCCGGGCAAAGTGCCGATGAGCGTTGTGATGCAGCGCTTCGGCAATTCGGTCCATGGCGAGGTCTTGAACGAGAAAGTCAGTCAGGCTTTCATCGATGCGACCAAAGAGGCGGGTCTTCGCGTGGCTGGCCGACCCCAAATTTCTGAAAAGGATTCGTCCGAAGAAGGTCTGATGGTGTTCGAGGCCCTGTTCGAGGTCTATCCCGACATCACCATCGGTGACCTGAGTCAAGCTGAGGTTGAGCGCTTTTCCTCGGAAGTCACTGAGGCAGCCATCGACCGCACCATTGACATCCTGCGCAAGCAGCGGCGCACGTTTGTCCCCCGCGCCGAATCTGAGGGTGTCGTCGAGTCCGACCGCGTGACGATCGACTTCGAAGGCAAACTGGACGGTGTGCCATTTGACGGTGGCAAGGCGGACGACTTCCAGTTCCTGGTCGGCGAGGGCCAGATGCTCGAGACGTTTGATTTGGCCGTTCGCGGGATGAAAAAAGGCGAGTCCAAGACCTTTCCCCTGCGATTCCCCGACGATTACCAGAGCAAAGATGTGGCCGGCAAGGAGGCTGACTTCCTGGTGACCGTGAAGAACATCGAAATTCAGCAACTTCCAGAGATCAACGAGATGTTCGCCCGTTCTTTAGGCGCTTTGGATGGATCCATGGAAACACTGCGCAAGGACGTGGGAAAGAACCTCGAGCGCGAAGTCAAGGCTCGGGTCATGATGCGCAGCAAGCGCTCGGTGATGGAAGCGCTCCTCAACAGCACCCAGTTCGATGCCCCAACGACCCTGATCGAGGAAGAAGTGACCCGGCAAGTCGAAGCGGCGCTCGCCGATATGAAAAAGCGTGGCGTTCCGGACGTCGACAAGGCGCAAATTCCTGCCAAGATTTTCGAGGCGCAGGCTGAAAGTCGCGTGCGCTTGGCCTTGCTGGTCGCAGAACTCGTGCGTGCCAACAACCTTCAGGCCAAGCCGCAGCAACTCCAAGCTTACATTGAAGAGATGTCGCAAAGTTACGAGAACCCCGGCGAGGTGGTGAGTTGGTATCTCGGTGATCGCCAGCGCATGGCAGAGGTCGAGGCCGTGGTCGTTGAGATGAACGTGGCCGAGTTCGTGATGGCACGAGCCAAGGTGACCGACAAGCAATTGGCTTTTGATGAACTGATGGCGGCGAACTGACCGCCTTGAACTTGACAACAAGGAAGCACCCATGAGCGCCATACACACGCAAGGCCTGGGCATGGTGCCCATGGTCATTGAGCAATCCGGCCGCGGCGAGCGTGCCTACGACATCTACTCCAGGCTATTGCGCGAGCGGGTGATCTTCTTGGTCGGACCGGTGAATGACCAGACCGCTAATGTCGTGGTTGCGCAGTTGCTCTTCCTCGAAAGCGAGAACCCGGACAAGGACATTTCCTTCTACATCAACTCGCCGGGTGGCTCGGTGAGCGCTGGCATGTCGATCTTTGACACGATGCAGTTCATCAAGCCTGATGTGTCAACCTTGTGCATGGGGATCGCGGCCAGCATGGGGGCCTTCCTGCTGGCGGCCGGCGCCAAGGGCAAGCGCTTCGCACTGCCCAATTCGAGGGTGATGATTCACCAACCATCGGGTGGCGCTCAGGGCCAGGCTACCGACATCGAAATTCAGGCTCGTGAGATCCTGAAACTGCGCGAGAGTCTCAACACGATCCTGGCCGAGCGCACCGGCCAGTCGCTTGAAAAGATCCGCGCTGACTCTGAACGTGACTACTTCATGTCGGCCGATGAGGCGCGCGACTACGGACTGATCGATCAGGTGATTTCGAAGCGGGGTTGAGCACCACAAGCTCGCGATGAGCACACCCAACGGGGCCTTTCTTCACAGCAGGGCTCCGTTTTCTTTTGCTCTATTATCAAAACAGCAAGTCCGCTGCCTGGTACCCATTTCATGGCCGAAAAAAAAGGCTCTTCGAGCGAAAAAGTCCTGTACTGCTCCTTCTGCGGGAAGAGTCAGCATGAGGTGAAAAAGCTTATTGCTGGGCCGTCTGTATTCATCTGCGATGAGTGCATCGAGCTGTGCAACGACATCATCCGGGATGAGATCCCTTCCGAGTTGCCAGACGCCAAATCGGTTAAATCTGATCTGCCGATTCCCAGTGAAATCAAGGCGAGCCTTGACCAGTATGTGATCGGGCAGGAGCCCGCAAAGCGCACCTTGGCTGTCGCGGTGTACAACCATTACAAGCGGCTCAAGCACATCAGTGTCAACAAGGATGAGGTCGAACTCTCCAAGAGCAACATCTTGTTGATAGGACCCACAGGCTCTGGAAAGACGCTGCTGGCGCAGACGCTGGCGAGGTTACTCAATGTGCCGTTCGTTATCGCCGACGCCACCACCCTGACCGAAGCCGGCTATGTGGGCGAAGACGTAGAGAACATCATCCAGAAGTTGCTGCAGAACTGCAATTACGACGTCGAAAAGGCCCAGCGCGGCATCGTCTACATCGATGAGATCGACAAGATCTCGCGCAAGGCTGATAACCCGTCGATCACGCGTGACGTGTCTGGCGAAGGCGTTCAGCAAGCGCTTCTGAAGTTGGTTGAAGGCACCATGGCGAGCGTGCCGCCACAGGGTGGGCGCAAGCACCCGAATCAAGATTTCCTGCAAATTGACACGACGAATATTTTGTTCATTTGTGGCGGCGCATTCGACGGGCTTGAAAAGGTGATTCAAAACCGATCGGAGAAGTCAGGCATTGGGTTTGGTGCCAATGTCAAGAGCAAGGCCGAGCGCAAGGTCAGCGAGGTTTTCCGTGATGCTGAGCCCGAGGATCTCATCAAGTTTGGCTTGATCCCTGAATTGGTGGGGCGTTTGCCGGTGATGGCGACTTTGGGCGAACTGACCGAAGACGCATTGATCCAGATCCTTACCGAGCCTAAGAACGCGTTGGTCAAGCAGTATCAGAAGCTGTTCACCATGGATGGCGTGGATCTCGAGATCAGGCCTTCAGCGCTGGCTGCAATTGCGCGCAAAGCTCTCGCCAGGAAGACCGGGGCACGTGGTTTGCGATCCATCATGGAGCAATCTCTCAATGACACCATGTTTGATCTTCCCGCTCTTGAGGGGGTGGTCAAGGTTGTCCTTGATGAGCACACGGTTGAGGATGATGCCAAGCCCCTGCTCGTGTATCGAGAGCAGGCCAAGGCCAGCGCCTGAAGGGCTCCATGGCCCTGAATTGAATTTCCGATTGAGCGCCGACGGCTTCTTGTAATTCAGAGCTCGAACCGTAAATAGGTTCGACAAAGAGAGGTCTTCATGTCCGGACACCCTGTTCTACCCGCTGAACCAATTACCCTGCCGCTGTTGCCTTTGCGCGACGTGGTTGTGTTTCCTCACATGGTGATACCGCTGTTCGTGGGTCGCCCCAAGTCCATCAAGGCGCTGGAGTCGGCCATGGAAGCCGGCCGGCAGATCATGCTCGTTGCGCAAAAGGCCGCCGGCAAAGATGAGCCCAAGCCGGACGACATGTTCGAGGTGGGTTGTGTCTCCACGATCTTGCAGATGCTGAAGCTTCCGGACGGCACCGTGAAGGTTCTTGTGGAAGGCATTCAGCGCGCGAACACCCACAGCATCACAGACAACGGCGAGTTCTTCACTTCGGTGGTGACGCCGCGCCCGCCTGAACTCGACGCCAAACCGGAAATTGAGGCACTTCGCCGTGCGGTGACGCAGCAGTTTGACCAGTACGTCAAGCTCAACAAGAAGATTCCACCGGAGATCCTTACCACTATTGCAGGTATTGACGATGCTGGCCGCCTTGCCGACACCATCGCTGCGCATTTGCCCCTCAAGCTCGAAAACAAGCAGTCAGTACTCGACCTCTTCGCAGTCGACAAGCGGCTTGAGAAATTGCTCGAGCAACTCGAACACGAAGTCGACATCTTGCAGGTCGAAAAGCGAATCCGCGGTCGCGTCAAGCGCCAGATGGAAAAGAGTCAGCGCGAGTACTACCTCAACGAGCAGGTCAAGGCGATTCAAAAAGAACTCGGTGACGGCGAAGAAGGCGCCGACATGGAGGAACTGGAGAAGAAGATCATCTCCGCCAAGATGCCCAAGGACGCTCGCAAGAAGGCCGATTCGGAATTCAAGAAGCTGAAGCTGATGTCGCCGATGTCGGCCGAAGCCACTGTGGTGCGCAATTACATCGATACCTTGGTCAACCTGCCGTGGACCAAGAAGACAAAGATTAGGCACGATTTGGCGTTCGCCGAAAGCGTGCTGAATGAGGATCACTATGGCCTGGAGAAGGTCAAGGACCGCATTCTTGAGTACCTTGCGGTTCAGCAACGCGTCGACAAGGTGAAGGCTCCCATCTTGTGCTTGGTCGGCCCTCCAGGCGTGGGCAAGACGTCGCTCGGGCAGAGCGTGGCGCGTGCGACCGGCCGAAAGTTTGTGCGCATGGCGCTCGGTGGCGTTCGTGACGAGGCTGAGATTCGCGGTCACCGCCGGACCTACATAGGCTCAATGCCTGGAAAGGTGCTGCAGTCGCTCAGCAAGGTCGGCACGCGCAATCCGCTGTTCCTGCTCGACGAGATCGACAAACTCGGTATGGACTTCCGTGGTGATCCTTCCAGCGCTTTGCTTGAGGTGCTGGACCCGGAGCAGAACCACACCTTCAGCGATCACTACGTCGAGGTCGATTTCGACCTGTCGGACACCATGTTCATCGCGACGTCCAATTCGATGAACATCCCGCCGGCACTGCTTGACCGGATGGAGGTCATTCGTCTGTCGGGTTACACCGAGGATGAAAAGGTCAACATCGCGCAGCGCTATTTGCTGCCCAAGCAGGCCAAGAACAACGGGTTGAAGGACGAGGAGATGGAAGTCGCCGAGTCGGCAGTGCGGGGAATCATCCGCTACTACACCCGAGAGGCTGGCGTACGCTCGCTCGAGCGCGAAATTTCCAAGATCTGCCGCAAGGTGGTCAAAGGCATCCAGCTCAAGCAGTACGTCGAAAAAATGGTGATCAGTGGGGAAAATCTCAACGAGTTTTTAGGCGTTCGCAAGTACGACTACGGACAAGCGGAAAAGCAGAATCAGGTAGGGCAGGTTGTCGGTCTGGCTTGGACCGAGGTGGGCGGTGATTTGTTGACCATCGAATCGGCCATGATGCCGGGCAAGGGCTTGATCATTCGAACCGGTTCGCTGGGGGATGTGATGAAAGAGTCCGTTGAGGCGGCCCGTTCGGTGGTTCGGTCCCGGGCTCGTCGCCTTGGCATCAAGGACGAGTTGTTCGAAAAGCGCGATATCCACATACACGTCCCTGATGGAGCCACGCCCAAGGATGGACCAAGTGCGGGCGCTGCCATGACCACGGCATTCGTCTCAGCACTCACAGGTATTCCGGTGCGGGCTGACGTCGCCATGACCGGTGAGATTACCTTGCGCGGCGAGGTCACTGGAATCGGCGGTCTCAAGGAAAAGCTGCTCGCAGCTCACCGAGGCGGGATCAAGACGGTGATCATTCCGGAGGAGAACGTCAAGGATCTGCAGGACATCCCGGAGAACGTGAAGAGCAATCTGGAGATCATTCCGGTTAAGTGGATTGATCAGGTTCTTGAGGTTGCGCTGCAGAGCTTGCCTCAACCGCTACCAGATGATGAGCCGGCGAAAGTCGAGGTGAAGGCTGAAGGTTCGGCGGCAGCGGTTGCATCTGACGCGTTGAAACATTGACGTTGTTGCTTCAAGTGCAATGGCTTTTCGATATAGAATGTGGGCTCTGCGTTTCGCGTAGAAGAGTGCGGGATTAGCTCAGTTGGTAGAGCGATACCTTGCCAAGGTATAGGTCGAGAGTTCGAGTCTCTTATCCCGCTCCAAGAATTGAAAAAGGGAAGCTGATGCTTCCCTTTTTCGCCCCTGAGGCACCCCCTCATGGCGCGGTAGCAAATCGGTTATGCAACGGATTGCAAATCCGTCTAGCCCAGTTCGACTCTGGGCCGCGCCTCCAAAAAATGCCGTTACTGCTCATGCAGTCGCGGCATTTTTTCTTTGCGTCTGACCGACTTTCCACAAGAAGTTCAGCAAGGACGCTTCGCCGCTCCTCGCTGCGACTTTGGCAACTGGCGCCTGAAAAGCTGGCGCTTGACGGATGCAGATCCTGGGTGTTACCTGCCGTGCGACGACCCAAGTCTGGGTGTTGGCTTGTAAATTGCTTGTGCCAAGCGTTGGAAAAGCACTGAAAAGCGAAACTCGCTTGCGAGCGGCCTAGATTCGCACCACTGCCCACTGGCTCACACTTCCATGGAAGTTACAACATGAGTTCGACATCCTACAAACTCGTCGGCCGTCTTGATGGAGTGAGTTCCTCCATGCACGAGACGGCACTTCACTCGCTGCTCGTAGGTGACGTGGATTCGATCGACATAGACCTGTCAGAACTCGACTATGTCAGCAGTGCTGGTTTGCGAGTGTTGCTGACGGCTGCTAAGGCGGCCAAGGCCAAGGGCGGGAAAGTCACGCTTTTGGCACCTAAGCCGTCCACGCTGGAAGTACTCAAGATCAGCGGGTTCGACAAGATCATCGCGATTCAGGCCTGAGCGTCATCATGACGACGCATAACCGGCTCACGTTGGCGGAAGAACTGGTGCTGATCGCGCTCGATGACGAGAGTGGCTCGCTCATCAGTCTGCCGCGGTACTCACTTGAATTCGCTTTGGCTGCGGCTTTGGTCATGGAGTTGACCCTGATCGGACGGATCGACACCGATCCCGAAAAATTGTTCGTGTTGCGTTCCGAACTGACCGGTAGCGCTTTGCTGGATGACGCCCTGACTCAAATCATCGCCGAACCCCGACTGCAGCCGACTGGTGCGTGGTTGCGTCGGCTTTCCCAGCCTGGGCCCGAGCTGTGTGACCGGGTGATTGGCGGGCTGGTCAGTCGCGGTGTGCTGCGTTGCGCCGAGCGGAGGTTGCTTTGGGTGTTCAAAGAGCGCGTCTACCCGCCCATCAGCGGACTTGAAGAGCGCGAGGTCAAAAGCCGCGTCATGACGCTGCTGAACAACGACGAAATCCCTGATACCCGAGACGCTTTGTTGATCGGCCTGTTGAGGGCCACCGGGATCATGGAACGGTTGCTTAGCACCAGCGAGTTTCAGCGTTTGAGCCCGCGCATCAACCAGATTGCCAACCTGGAAGAAATCAGCCGTGAACTGAGCAGCACCCTCTCGGAATTGCAAGCGGTGCTGACCTCGGCGTTGATGTTCGGCTGACTTATCGGGGGAGCGGTTCACGCCCGACTGTGTCGGGGACTTCAATCAGCAGCATTTGGTGTCTTGATGATCAATATTTCCGAGTTGGCAAGTTTTGTCACGAAGCTTCACGAAAAGCACCGCTCGAATGATGAGGGTGAGGTGGCGACCTACATCCCGGAGTTGGGCAACGCCAACCCCGACCACTTCGCTATCAGTTTGGTCACCGCCGACGGCCAGGAGTTCTCGGTGGGTGATGTGGATCAGGAGTTCACGATCCAGTCGATATGCAAGCCGCTGGCTTTCCTGATGGCGCTCGAGCAGCACGGTCGCGTCGAAACACTGTCGCATGTCGGTGTCGAGCCCAGCGGCGATGCTTTCAACTCCGTGGAGTTGTGTCCCAAATCCAAGCGCCCGTTCAATCCCATGGTTAACGCAGGTGCGATTGCCACGGCTTCGTTGATCAAAGGGGATTCTGCGGAGGCCGGGGTGGCTGCGTTCGTGGAGCGCCTCAGTCGTGCCGCCGGCAGG
>CANBSV010000065.1 GCA_947372225.1 Burkholderiales bacterium
AACGACGGGTGGTTTGCCAAGCGCGGGATCGGAGCGGGCTTCAGACTCCGGGGCGAGCCGTTCACACGCTGAAAACCGTCGCCCATGAAAAAACCGGCCAACTGGCCGGTTTGACTTACTCGTGCTGATGCAAATCAGGCGAAATTGGCTTCGGCAAACGTCCAGTTGACCAATGACGTCAAGAACGTTTCGACCCATTTGGGACGCAGATTTCGATAATCGATGTAGTACGCGTGCTCCCAAACATCCACTGTCAGCAGTGCTTTGTCAGCGGTGGTCAGGGGCGTACCAGCGGCGCCTGTGTTGACGATATCGACAGAGCCATCAGCCTTCTTGACAAGCCAAGTCCACCCAGAACCGAAGTTCCCCACCGCACTCTTGGTGAAGGCCTCCTTGAAGGCCGCATAGCTTCCGAACTTGGCGTTGATGGCAGCCGCCAGCGCACCCTGAGGCTCGCCCCCACCAGATGGCTTCATGCAGTTCCAGAAAAACGTGTGGTTCCAAACCTGAGCCGAGTTGTTGTAAACGCCACCCGAAGACTTCTTCACGATGTCCTCGAGACTGAGCGCTTCAAACTCGGTGCCTTTTTGCAGGTTGTTCAGGTTCACCACGTATGCGTTGTGGTGCTTGCCGTAGTGGTATTCCAAAGTTTCCCTGCTCAGGTACGGAGCCAGAGCATCAAGGGCGTAGGGCAGTGCGGGCAGTGTGTGTTCCATCTTCGTCCTCTGGGTGAGACTCAAACAGTTAAAGAAGCGACTGGAAACATTGTAGGCAGTGGCGCTGGTCACTCGCGTGACGTCACTGAAGTGACAAGCACCGAGGCCTCACCATCGGACAGCATGGCTCGCAGCGCTTGGCCGGCAAACAGCTGCTTCGCTGAGGTCAAGGCCCTTGCATCGTCGTCCACCAACCAGGCATAGCCGCGCTTAAGGACGGTATCCGGGTCGAGGCCCCGCAACCGCTCGCCCAGGCGATCGAGTCGGTGCGTGGCAACACGCAGAGAGCCAACACTGGCGCGCTTCAAGCCCACGGACAAGGCTCGCAGATCGTCACGGCTGGCGCTCATGTCTCGGTGTGCTGCCACCAGCATGCGATGTGAGTGCGCGTCGAGCAAGCGGCTCTGCCGTCGATGGGCATCCGCCGGCCTGAGCAAACGGACTGCCACGTTGTCGGTGCGCTGCGCTTGGGTGTCGAGCACCTGACGCAAGCGCCGTCGCATCGTGGCTGCAACACGAGCCAAGTCGGCTGCGGCATCCAGCGCGGACCGAGCGCACAACTCCGCTGCCGCCGTGGGGGTAGGTGCGCGCAAGTCGGCAGCAAAATCGACCAGGGTGACGTCGGTCTCGTGCCCGACGCCGCTGATCACGGGTATCGGGCAATTCACCACAGCGTGCACGACACGCTCATCGTTGAAGGCCCAAAGGTCTTCGATCGAACCGCCACCGCGACACACCAGCAAAACGTCGACGTCGCACCGCAGACCTGCCCTCACGATGGCGGCCACCAACGACTCCGGCGCGAGTGGACCCTGAACCAGGGAGGGGTAGACGATCAACTCCACATGAGGCAACCGCCGACCAAACGAAGAAAGCACATCATGCAAGGCAGCAGCGTCCAGCGATGTGACCACGCCCACACGCTTGGGAAACCGGGGAAGCACTCGCTTGCGCGAAAGATCGAACAAGCCCTGCTGCTCCAACTTTCGCTTGAGCAGCAGGAATTTCTCGTAGAGCGCGCCCTCGCCGCTTCTTTGCATCGACTCAACAACGAACTGCAACTCGCCGCGCGGCTCGTACACGGCCAAGCGACCCCGAAGCTGCACCTGCTGACCGTCGGCTGGCAGAAACTGCAACAGCCCCCCGGCCCGCTTGAACATGGCACAGCGCAGGGACGCCGTCTCGCCGTTGGCGTCCTTGAGGGTGAAGTAACAGTGACCGCTGGAGGCCCGGGCGAAGCCCGACAACTCGCCCTCAACCGTACAGGCCGAAAATCGCGCGGCGAGCGAATCGGCGACCGCATGGACCAGTGAGGCGACGCTCCAGATCACGCGAGGCCGCACCAACTCAAGCGGCTCAACCAAGCGCACCTCCGGAGTTACCAAGACCTGACAACTCCACATCGGCAACGCACAAGCGGCGACACCTGATGCAAGCCGCCATGAATCTGTCAAAAACGCTCAAGTGGTTGATTCGCATGGGCTTAATCGTGCCGCCGAAATGAGCAATTTATATCGGGGCCTTTGAAATCGCGGTTCCGAGACCATCCCGACCCGCTTACCCACAAAGTTATCCACAGAAACGGTGCACATCCATTGGGACCCAACCGACCTGATTGCCCGAGACGAAGCGGTCCATAATCTCCTTCGACTGGGGCCCTCTGCCCAAGCCAAAGTGCGGGAATTCACCACGTGTTTTCGATCATACAAGCCGCTGGTTGGCCAATCTGGCCTCTGATTTTTTGTTCGGTGGCCGCGCTCACCCTCATCATCGAACGGCTGTTCAGCCTGCGTGCGGTCAGGGTCGCGCCGTCCCAGCTACTCGACGAAGTCGTGTCTGTCACGCGTGCGCGACTGCCCTCGGCTGATGTCGTCAACAAGCTGGCCAACAACTCTGTTCTCGGGGCCGTCCTCGCGAGCGGGCTTCGAGCGGTGATTGCCGAGCCTCGCATCACCGAATCGGCAATTCGCGATGTCTTCGAATCGGCTGGACGTGCCGCAGTGCACCGGCTCGAGCGCTACCTCAACACACTTGGCACCATTGCCTCGACAGCGCCGCTGCTGGGCTTGCTGGGTACCGTGATCGGCATGATCGAAATCTTCGGTTCCCAGGCACCGACTGGCGCGAACAACCCGGCGGTGTTGGCTCACGGCATCTCGATGGCGCTCTACAACACGGCCTTCGGACTGATGGTGGCGATCCCCTCGCTGATGGCCTACCGGCATTTCAGGGGTCGCGTCGATGCCTACACGCTGGAACTGGAGCAAGCCTGCGAGCGCCTCACGCCTCACCTGATGCGCTTTTCAACCAACAAGGCAGCAGATTGACAACGCCATGGCGATGAATTTCCGCAAGGCACGCGCCGAGGCTCCGGAAATCAACCTGATTCCGTTCATCGACGTGCTGCTCGTGGTCTTGATCTTTTTGATGCTCTCCACCACCTACTCGAAGTTCACCGAACTCCAGGTGACCCTGCCAACGGCGGACGCGGAGCAGCCTCGCGACCACCCACGATCGATCACCGTCGTCGTGGCTGCCGACGGTCGCTACGCGGTCAATGGGCGAGCGGTGGACGGCCGCAGCGTAGAAATTCTCAGCGCTGCGCTGGCCCGAGCAGCAGCAGGACAGCAAGACATCCCACTCATCATTTCGGCTGACGCCACGTCTGCGCATCAAAGCGTCATCAACGTGATGGATGCTGCACGTCAGGCCGGTCTGGCTCGATTGACCTTTGCAGCCCAGCGCCCATTGGGCGGTGGGCAGTGATCTGGCGCTCTGCGGTGCCGCCATCAGCCGGCACTGTGTCGGACGACCCAACAACCAGGGGCTGAGCCAAGCGCAATGCGAGACGCGCTGCAACGGGCATGGCTCAACCGCGGGCCCATAGCGATCGCCTTGTGGCCGTTGTCCTTGGTCTTGCGCGCCCTGGTCGGCATTCGGTCGTTTCTTTATGGGCTTGAAATCCTCAAGCCGGACATCCTGCCAGTCCCGGTGGTTGTGGTCGGCAACCTGATCGCTGGCGGGGCCGGCAAGACGCCCACCGTGCTGGTCGTCGTGCGCTGGCTGCAAAGCGAAGGATGGACGCCTGCCATCATCTCCCGCGGCTACGCACGCTTGCCCAGCGCCCCATTGCTGATGGAGGTGCAAACCACCTCCAATGCCACCCTGACAGGTGACGAGCCGCTGCTGTTGCGACTGCGGTCCGGCGTGCCGGTTTTTGTGGGCGCCAAGCGAGTCGCGGTCGCCAGGATGGCTCTGGCTGCTCATCCCGAAGTCGACATCCTGGTGGCCGATGACGGCCTACAACACCTGCCACTGCCCCGCTGCGCGCAGGTCATCGTGTTCGACGAGCGTGGCGACGGCAACGGCTGGTTGCTGCCGGCCGGACCTTTGCGTGAGCCCCGCCGCGAACACCCGCCCCGGCGCACGGTGGTGCTCTACAACGCCCCGAGGCCATCAACACCATGGCCAGGGCATCTGGCTCGCCGGCAAATCGGTGGACTGGTGGATCTGGGCGGATGGTGGCAAGGTCTTCCCGCGACCGGTGCCGCTTTGCGCTCGCTCGCCCAATGTGGCGAGCCCCTGACAGCCGCGGCGGGATTGGCACACCCGCAGCGCTTTTTCGACACGCTGAGCGCAGCCGGCGTGCAATTCACCCCACTGGCGCTGCCAGACCACCACGACTACCAGCAACCGCCATGGTCCGGGGACACCGCTCACGTCATAGTGACTGAAAAAGACGCGGTCAAGCTTCGCCCGGAACGCTGGTGCCATGCCGGAGCGCGGACGCAGATCTGGGTTGCCCCGCTAGACTTTGAGTGCGACGCAGGCTTCCATGCGGCACTACGGGCACTACTGCCCTCACCCCCCACGATCAGGATTCGCAATGGATACCCGACTGCTTAACTTGCTGGTGTGCCCGATCTGCAAGGGCCCGCTTGACCACTGGCGTCCCCCGGCCCAGGAGCAACACGAACTGGTCTGCCATGCCGACCGGCTGGCGTTCCCGGTGCGTGACGGCATACCGGTGATGCTCGAAAGCGAGGCCCGTACGGTCAGTGGAGAGCACCCTGCCAACGCTTACACAGACTCCCAACTCGACGACCGAGCCGGACCCACATGACCTACTCGGTGCTGATCCCGGCGCGGCTGGCTTCCAGTCGCCTGCCGCGCAAACCTCTGGCCGACATCGCCGGTTTGCCGATGGTGGTTCGAGTGGCACGCCGCGCCGCGCTGTCGAGTGCGAGGCAGGTCGTGGTGGCTGCCGATGACGCCGAAATCCTCGCCGCGTGTGCCGCTCACCAGGTGGCCGCAGTACTCACGAGGTCCGACCACGCCACGGGCAGCGATCGGCTGGCCGAAGCCTGCGAGTTGCTCGGCCTCGACGGTGACGATGTGATCGTCAATGTTCAAGGGGATGAGCCGCTTATCGAGCCCGCGCTCATCGACGCGGTGGCAGCGCTCATGCACACCCGTACCGACTGCGTCGTCGCCACCGCGGCACACGCCGTGAGCGACGCGGTCGATCTCGTCAACCCGAACGTGGTG
This sequence comes from Burkholderiales bacterium, assembly GCA_947372225.1. Taxonomy (GTDB): domain Bacteria; phylum Pseudomonadota; class Gammaproteobacteria; order Burkholderiales; family Burkholderiaceae_C; genus PBB1. Next base: position 5,265 of record CANBSV010000065.1, read on the forward strand.
AAGGTCGTGTGCGACAGCCAGGACCGTGCGCTTTACTTTTCGCGCGCGCCCATTCCCTGGTGGCGCGACGGCAGCGTGGCGGGCGCGCCCGGAATCGGCAGCGTCGCTCCATTGCGCCACATTGGCATCTATGCCTTTCGTGCCGGCTTTTTGCGCCGCTTTCCCACCCTCGAAGTCAGCCCGCTTGAAACCGTTGAGTCGCTCGAGCAACTGCGAGTTCTCTGGCACGGTGAGCGCATCGCCGTGCATCGCAGCGAAATGCCCGCAGGCATCGGCGTGGACACACCTCAAGACCTCGAGCGAGTGCGGCAGATGCTGGCGTGACTCGCGTTTTTCGGGGTCGCGCTGGCCACGGGGCCCATGCTATTCTGGAAAGTCCGCGCGGCGCTGCTGCGCAATATCAACCTCAAGACTAGAAAGACACCGATGAGACTGATCCTGTTGGGAGCACCCGGCGCGGGCAAAGGAACGCAAGCCACTTTCATCTGCCAGAAGTTCGGCATTCCCCAGATTTCCACCGGTGACATGCTTCGCGCTGCCGTGAAAGCTGGAACCCCACTGGGCGTTGCAGCCAAGAAGGTGATGGACTCCGGTGGTCTCGTGGGTGACGACATCATCATCGGCTTGGTCAAGGAACGCCTCGCCCAGGCCGACTGCGCCAACGGTTTCCTGTTCGACGGCTTCCCGCGCACCATCGTGCAAGCCGACGCCATGAAGGCAGCCGGCGTCAATCTGGACCTCGTGCTTGAAATCGACGTGCCAGACGAAGCCATCATCGAGCGCATGAGCGGACGCCGTGTGCACATGGCTTCGGGCCGCACCTATCACGTCAAGTACAACCCGCCCAAGGTCGAAGGCATCGACGACGCCACAGGCGAAGCGCTGGTACAGCGTGACGACGACAAGGAAGAAACCGTGCGCAAGCGCCTCGACGTGTACCAAAAGCAAACGCGCCCGCTCGTGTCCTACTACGCCGACTGGTCGGCTTCGGGCGACCCTGTCGCTCCACGCTGCTGCAAGATCAGCGGCACCGGCACCGTCGAGGAAATCACCGCTCGAGCCCTGCAAGCGCTGGGTTGATTTCTGACCGGGCCCGATTGGCCCGGCTCTGGCGCCCTTGTGCGCCAGAGCGCTGACTGCGCCTGACCCAGAACCGGTGATTCGCACCGGCGGCGCTCAAGGTGCAAATCGTTCGTTGCCCACGACCCCGAGTTGGGTCACCCCCGAGCGCTGAGCGCTGGACAGCACCCGTGCCACAGCGCCATAGGGTGCCTGCCCATCCGGGCGCAAATGAACCTCCGACGGCTCTGCCGCCAGGGCCACCTGGCGCAACTTCAGGTCCAAGGTTGACCGATCAGCCAGCAGCACCGAATCCCACAGCACGCTGCCATCGGCGTTGATGTCGATGGTGACCACGACAGGTGGCTTGTTTGGCGGTGGCGGCTTGCCTTGCGGCAGGTTGAGGTTGACCGCATGCAGTTGCACCGGGATCGTGATGATCAGCATGATGATCAACACCAGCATCACATCGATCAGCGGGGTGGTGTTGATGTCCATCATCACCTCGGCATCGCTATCGGCCGGCCCGAGATTCATCCCCATGCAGACTCCTCACAGATCGTCCGGGACGTGCGCATCTCAACCCTTGGCAGGCGGCTGGGTGACGAAACTCACCTTCAGGATGCCCGCCCGCTGGCAAGCCAGCACCACCCGTCCGACGGCTTCGTAACGCGTGGCCTCGTCGCCGCGCACATGCACTTCGGGTTGCGGCTGGCGCGCGCCCAGTTGCTCGAGCCGTGACGCCAGAGCCGCTTGATCGGCCAGCCTCTGAGCGTTCCAGTAAACGGCGCCCTCGCGATCCACCGAGATCTCGACGTTATCGGGACGAGTCTGGCGGGGCTGGTTGACTTCCTTGGGCAGCGACAGCGCCACGGTCTGCGTGACCACCGGAATGGTGATCAGAAAGATGATCAGCAACACCAGCATCACGTCCACCAGGGGCGTGGTGTTGATGGCGCTGATGACAGCGTCGTCTTCGTCACCCGATGCGAAATGAATGGCCATGCCGTGAAAGCGGGGGTCAGCCCACACCCTTGGTGCTGACAAGGATCGCGTGAACATCGGCGCTGAATGTGCGCACCGCGTCCATCGTCACCTTGTTGCGGCGAACGAGCCAGTTGTAGCCCAGCACCGCGGGCACCGCCACGGCCAAGCCGATGGCCGTCATGATGAGCGCCTCGCCCACCGGGCCGGCCACCTTGTCGATGCTGGCCTGCCCGGCAATGCCGATCGCGGTGAGGGCGTGATAGATGCCCCACACCGTTCCGAACAGTCCCACAAAAGGCGCCGTCGAACCCACGGTCGCCAGGACCGCCAGGCCGCCCTGCAAACGCGCTTGCACCTGCTCGACACTGCGTTGAACGCTCAGCGTGAGCCAGGTGTCCCGGTCGATGTTCGCGGTGACCGTGCCCGCCTGCCGCTCACGCGCTCGCAAGCCCGACTCGGCGATGAAACGAAACGCGCTGCCCTCTCGCAGAGCCTTCGCGCCTTGGTGCAAGGTGAGCGCCGAGGCGAACATCTGCTGCGCCTCCCGGGCATCGCTGTCGAGCCTGAGGCTCGTGCGCAGCCGGGTGATCACGACGTACCAACTGCCCATGCTCATCAGCAACAGGATCAGCAAGGTCGTCTTGGACACGAGGTCGCCCTGCTCCCAAAGCGCGTCCAGCCCGTAAGGGTTGGAGCCGCCCGATGGGTTTGACGTTGCGATCGTCACGCCGTCACCGGGAACTGCCACCGATTCGGTCGCCGCAGCTGCGCTCTGGACAAGAGCGGGCGGCAGGGGCAGCAGCACCGCCGCGATGGCGAGCAGGCAGCCCACACGCGTCAGTGTCCGCCCGGCCTTGTGAAGGGTCTTGAGCATGGTGAGGCAACTCTCCCGTAGATCAGCGAATATCAAAGTAGAACTCCTGGCGGATCTGCACGTCGTCGCCAACGCACACGTAGCCTTCTTTCATGGCCGTTTCGATCGCCTGCACGAAGGCGCGCAGCACCCTGCGATCGGTGACGCCTTTCAGCGACGTGCGTTCCACGTCCACCTGCACCACCCGCCCGGCCTTGATCGTCCCGATCACGAAAATGCTGCCACGCACCTCGCTCGACACGCTGGGCGCCTGCGGTGGCGGTGTGCGGCTGCAGGCGATGCCCGCGGCCACGGGGCCCACCGGCCTGGGCGGTGCCACCGCGGCAGGCGCAGGTGCCATTTCACGCGCCACCGGCGCGGGTGAATTATCCGGCACAGCCACAGGCATCAACGGCGCCGGCGTTGCCGGAACGACAGTCTGCGGGGCCTGGGCCGGCTCTGTCTTCCTGGCGGCCGCCACGGCCTTGGGCGCTGCCACAGGCTTGGTCTCGGCGGGCTTGTCCGGCGGCGGCGGGGAAGGAGGATGCGGCGGCTGGACCTCTTCGATGATCCTGGTTTCGACCAGCACGCTCACGCTGTCGCCCACCTTGCGCGCCAAGCCGTTCATCAACGCCCAACCCAGCAGCAAGTGAAACAACACCACCGCAGCGAATCCCGTCCAGCGTCGGCGGGAGTCCTCTTGCCGCGTTGAAAAATCCATCGAGTCCTGGCCTGTGGGCTTCAAAGCCGCGAAGGCTAACAAATGCCGGGGTGTCCAGCGGTCTCAAATTCGGCGCGACTCAAAACCCGTAAGCCAGATTGGCGTAAAAGGTGCGGCCCCGCGGGTCGTAGTAGCGGTCGTCATAGCCCGTTTGAAAGCCCTGGTTGGTGCCGCCCACGGCCAGCGAGCGCGGCGGATCGCGGTCGAACACATTGAGCACGCCGATGTTCAGGTGAGTGGAGCGCGTCAGGCGCCAGCTCGTTTGCCAGTCGATGGTGATGTGGTCGGCCACCCGGCGCTTCAGCGTGTCAACCAAGGTGCCGATCGACCCGTCGGGGTTGACGATGTTGACGTCGGCCAGCCCGGAGGCAGCCACATCGAAGTCCCGGTACCCCGACTTGTAGTTCAGCGCCACCGTGTGCACCCAATCGCCCACGGACACCGTGTTGACCCAGCGCGCCTGCCAGCGAAAGGTCACCTGCCCGTTGTCGCCCAAGCGTCCGAGGCTCGACGCGTAGGCGGCGTCCTTCATCGTCTGGTAGCTGTCGCGCAGCATCCAGGTCGCGTTCAGCTGCGAGGTCAGATCGACACCGCGGATCAGGCTGGTACGCCCCGCCACGTCGAAGTCGATGCCGGTGCGCAGCTCTTTGCCCTGGTTCAGGTTGGGTTGATACAGCGCCAGCAAGGTCTGACCCGTGGATGAACTCACCGTGGTGGTGAAGCTGCCGGCGTACTTGCTGTAGTCGCTGAGGATCGTGTTCTGGTCGATCTGCCCGATCGCATCGCGTATGCCCACCGCCCACAGATCCGCGCCGAACGTGAACGACTGACTGGGCTCGATGCGAAAGCCCAGCGTGGCCTGCGTCGATCGCTCGGGCTTGAGCTTCGCGTTGCCCGAAGCGATCACATCGGCTTGGGCGCCATCCAGGCAGGTCGCGCCCAGCGAGGCCGCCACGTCGTTGAGGGTGATGCCGTTGGGGTCGGCCAGCGCACAGTCGAGGCTGCCGCCGGTCACACCGTACTTCTGGCGGCCCGCCTTGATCTGGAAGATCGACGGCGCCTTGTAGCCCGTGCCCACCGAGCCGCGCAGCAGCAAACCGGACATCGGCGTCCAGCGACCCGACAGCTTCGCGTTGGTGGTGCCGCCGAAGTCGGAGTAGTGGTCGTGGCGCAGCGCCGCCGTCAGCTCGACGCCCTTGGCCACCGGCGCCACCAGTTCAGCGAAGGCGCCGTAGATGTGGCGTGAACCGCGCAGCGGCACCTCGGCCGCGTCATCGCCAAAACGGGTGTCACCGACCGAGCCCTGCGCCAACGCGCTGGGCTGGTAGATGTACTGCTCGCGAAACACGCTCACGCCGCTGCCCAGTTGCAGCGGCCCGTCAGCCAGCGCGGTCAGTTCGGTGCTGACACGCGCCTCGATGCCATCGAGCATCGACTTGCCGCCGTTCCAGTAGCCGGTGTACCTCGCGTTGGCGATGGCCGCGCGTGCGGCGTCGCTTTGCTGTCCTGGCAACGCGAACGGATCGACCACCGTGTTGAGCGCGTCGAGCACCCGGTTGTTGTAGCCATAGCCATCGGCCAGGCTGCCCCTGACCACGCTTTGCGAGTGGGTGTAGGCTAGGTTGTAGTCCCACGAGCCCAGTTTGCCTTCGACCCCCAGCACCATGTGCAGCGACTCGGCGCGGTCGTCGGTGACGCGCTTGCCCAGATCGGTGAAGCGATAACTCGCCAGCACGCCGCCCAAATCAGGGTCGTTGTAGCCGCCGGCCGCAACGGCCTGGCCAAAGTACGGCGAGCTCGGCGCGATCACCACCTCGCTCGGGTTGTACGAAACGGTAGACAGCGATTTGCTGCGCGTGAACACCATGTCGCCAAACAGCGTGGTGTCGCCACTTCCGAGCTTGCGGTCGAACGACGCTGTCAGGCTTTGCCGCTTGCGCTCGGGGTAGATCTCGAGGTCGCTGGTGAAGTCGTAAGTGCAGGCCTGCTCATCTGGGTTCGACACCACGAAGTGGTGCGCCGGGCACGTGCCGTTGGCCAGCAGATACGGGTTGAAGCGGTTGAAGTTCTGGTCGTACACGTTGGCCGGGATGCTGCGGCTCGACGCGGTCTGGAAGCGGTATTTCTGTCCGCCTTCGGTGAAGAAGAACTCCCCGCTGCGGGCGAATTTGCGCTCCTTGGCCGCCAGTGAGGTGCGCTTGTCGGCGCTCGCCGATAGCACCACGCTGAAGCCATCGGCCTCGATGTCGCCGAAGCCCTTGGTCATGCTGACGTGGGTCTCGCGCGCCCCGCCACGCGGAAACGACACCCCTGCCGTCGCCGTGCCCTCAGTGCCGCCGCGCCGGGTGATGAAGTTGATGACGCCGGCAATGGCATCCGAGCCATACAACGCCGAAGCCCCGTCGCTGAGCAACTCGATGCGCTCGATGGCCGAGATCGGGATGCTGTTGAGGTCGATCGCGTTGTTGGAGCCGGTGAGCGACTGACCGCCAAACGGTGCCAGGCGGCGCCCGTTGAGCAGCACCAGCGTGCGCGTCTCGCCAATGTTGTGGATCGACGCGCCCGCAAAGCCATAGCTCTCGAGCCCCACCGAGCCTGACTCGGAAGTGCCGCCCATCAGCGCGGGCAGGTTCTTGAGCAGATCAACCGTAGACGTGTAGCCGCTGCGCTCGATGGTTTCGCGCTTGATGACTTGCACCGGCAGCGCCGACTCGGCGTCGATACGCCGGATCGACGAGCCGGTGATCTCGACACGCTCAAGCGTTTGCTGGGCCTGAGCACCGGGCTGCCCCAGCGCGGTGCACAACAGCAAACCTGTCTGGCAAAGAGCGGCAGCGGCAGGGGCTTTGAGGGACTTCATCGCGGCTCCATCGGCTCCAGAGTGGGGTTACACGAGCCGGGGCACCGCCGCCAGCAGGTCTCTCGTGTAAGGCTCGCGCGGATCAGCAAGCAACGCGCCAGTGGCGGCCGACTCGACGATGCGTCCTCGCTGCATCACCGCCACGTGGTCGGCGATGTACTCGACCACGCCGAGGTGGTGGGTGATGAACAGGTACGACAGCCCCAGTTCGCGTTGCAACTCGAGCAGCAGGTTGAGGATCTGTGCCTGCACCGACACATCCAACGCCGACGTGGGCTCGTCGCACACGATCAACCGTGGCTCGACCGCCAGCGCGCGGGCGATTGCCAAACGCTGGCGCTGCCCGCCGGAGAACTCGTGCGGATGGCGTTGCAGCGCGTCAGCGCGCAAGCCCACACGCTCGATCAGCGACTCGAGCCGCTGCCGGCGCGCATCGGCGTCGAGTTCGGGACGCAGCGTGAGCAGCCCCTCCTCCAGCACTTCGTACACGCGCATGCGCGGGTTCAACGACGCGTAGGGATCCTGAAAGATCATCTGCACCGAGCGGCGCGCCAGTCTGAGCGCTTCGCCGTTCAAGCTGAACAGGTCTTGCCCGTCGAGCAGCGCACGACCTTCGATCACCGCCTGGCCACGCAACAACTGCACGATCGCCTTGCCCAGCGTGGTCTTGCCGCAACCCGACTCGCCCACCAGCGCCAGCGTCTGTCCGCGAGCCAGCGTGAGCGACACGTCGGCCACCGCCACCGAATGCGAAGTCACCCGCTGCAGCAACCCGGCGCGTATGGGAAAACGCACGCTGAGCGACTGCACATCCAGCAGCGGCGAAGGCTCGGGCGACGATTCGGCACGCAGTGGCGTGGGGCTGCCACTCGCGCTCCATGCCAACGGGCTGACTGAGGCGGCAACCGGGCTTGTCGCGGGCGTCGTGCGATCCGGCAAGGACTCGCCCTGTGGACCGCCGCCATCCGAGGGCACGTGCAGCCAGCAGCGCACCTCGCGCGGCCGCTCGCCCACTGCGGTCGCATCCTCGGCGCCCGGCGATGCCAGCACCGGCACCTCGCGGTGGCAGCGGTCGAACGCCCGGTCGCAGCGCGGCGCAAAGCGGCAACCGGTGAACATCTGCGACAGCGGCGGCACGCTGCCGCCGATCGCCGCCAGCGGCTCGCCACGCTTGCCGAACCCCGGCAGCGACTCCAGCAGCAGCCGCGCATAGGGGTGCTTTGGGTCGGCAAAGAATTCAGCGGCGGGCGCCACCTCGACGATTTGCCCGGCGTACATCAGCGCCACGCGATGCGCCATGCCCGCCACCACCGCCAGATCGTGGGTGATCAGCAGCAGCCCCATGCCCTGCTCGCGCTGCAAGTCCTTGAGCAATTCGAGAATCTGCGCCTGAATCACCACATCGAGCGCGGTGGTCGGCTCGTCGGCCACCAGAAAGTCAGGCTCGGCGGCCAGCGCGATGGCGATCATCACGCGCTGCTTCTGGCCGCCGCTGAGCCGAAACGGGTAGTCGTCGATGCGCCGGGCCGGCTCGGGAATGCCCACACGGCCCAGCCAGTCGATGGCCTTGGCGCGCGCCGCCGCGCCACGCACGGCGGTGTGCGTCTCGATCGCTTCGACGATCTGCGCGCCGATGCGCATGATCGGATTCAAGCTGGTCGCCGGCTCCTGAAAGATCATGCCGATGCGCCCGCCGCGCAGCCGGCGCATGGCCGCCTCGGGCAGTGCCAGTGTGTCCGTCCCCTCGATGTCGATACGTCCGTCGGTGATGTGGCCGGCATCGGGCAGCAAACGCATCAGCGCCAGCGCGGTCAGGCTCTTGCCGCAGCCTGATTCGCCCACCAGCGCAAAGGTCTCGCCGCGCTCGATGGCCAGCGACAGCCCGTCGATCGCGCGCACCAGACCGGCGTCCGCGTCGAACACCACCCCGAGGTTGTCGATGTTCAGCATGGCGGCTCAGTCGGCGCTGGCCGTGGACGAGGCGGCGGGTGCCACCACCGGGCGCCGAGCGCGGTACACGCGGGCGCGCGGGTCGAACGCATCGCGCACGCCATCGGCAAAGAAGTTGGCCGCCAGCACCAGCGTGACCATGAAACCGAACGCCGCCGCAAACGACCACCACACCACCGGGTCGCGGCTCATCTCGCTGCGCGCCAGGTTGATCATGCCGCCGAAGCTGTTCATCGACGGATCGACGCCCACGCCCACGTACGACAGCACCGCCTCGTAGAGGATGAGCCCCGAGAACTCGAGCACCGTGGTGATCAGCACCAGGTGCATCACGTTGGGCACCAGGTGCCTCAGGATGATGCGCCACGGCCCCACCCCAAAGGCCACCGCCGCCTGCACGAACTCGAGCTCGCGCAGCTTGAGCGCCTCGGCGCGCAGCAGCCGGCACAACCCGGCCCAGCCGGTCAGCCCGAGGATGGCGCACAGCAGGAACAGCTTCAGGTCGGCGCGCTCGGCGCCGGTTTCGAACAGCTCGGGGTGCTGGTCCAGATAGACCTGAACCATCAGCACGCACGCTGCGATCAGCAGCACATTGGGCACCGACGACAGCACCGTGTAGAAGTACTGGATGGCCTCGTCCACCCAGCCCTTGAAGTAGCCGGCCATCAGCCCCAGACCCACGGCCAGCGGCAGCGTGGCCAGCGTCGCCAGCGTGCCGATCACGAACGCGGTGCGGATGCTCTTGAGCGCCTGATAGAACACGTCGTTGCCGGTGCGATCGGTGCCCAGCAGGTGGTAGTGGTTCATCAGCAGCAGCGCCGGACCCGCCAGCAAGCTCAGCGCGAACAGCGTGCCCAGCGCGGCGCGCCAGCGCAGCACCGTCTCGTCACGCCACACCTGACGCGCGGCGACTCGCCAGCCGATGCCGCCACGCCGCGCCAGCGCCAGCACGACCATCGAGCACAGCAACGCGCCCAGCGCGGCGCCCAACACCAGACCCGCCGCGGTGCGGCTGGCGATGTCGGCGCCCCATTCCTGCGCCGGGTCCTTCAGGTGCACGCCGCCATGCAGCAAGCGCGGCGGCACGCGGCGCACCTGCCCGTCGATGCTCAACGACTGCAGCGTAAAGCTCTGGTAGGCCAGCGGACGCGAGTAGGTCGCTTCACGCGATTCGATCAGCCCGCTCAGCAGCGCGTCGAGCCCCGACTGCGTGCGCGTGTCGTAGGCCACCGTCTTCGCGGCCCCACCCTCGCCTGCCGCTGCTGTGGGCAACGCGCGGCGAAAGTGCACGCTGTCGCACAACGTGACCAGCAGACACAGCGCGAGCACGATGGCCGAGGCACACGCAGGCGCATCGCGAAACACCCGGATCCAGCTGGCCTTGAGCGGCGCGCGGCGCTGCACGAACTGGGCGTAGACCAGCATGGCGAGCACCAGCGCCCACATCACGGCATCGGTCCACAGCAAGACAAACTTCGGCAGCATGGTCGTCAGTCGCCTCTCAAGACAGCCGCACCCGCGGATCGATCCACGTGTAGGCGATGTCGATCGCGATGTAGCTCAGCACATAGAGCAACGAGCCCAGGAACACCATCGTGCGCACCACCGCGAAATCCTGGTTGGCGATGGC
>CANBSV010000066.1 GCA_947372225.1 Burkholderiales bacterium
CGCGAGAGTCTAAACGGAGCCTCCCCGCAGACGACGCTGCGGGGAGATCGCCCGGGGATCAGGCCCCCTTTGCAGCGGCCACTTGCGCAGCGACTTCAGCTGCAAAGTCATCCACCTTCTTCTCGATACCTTCACCCACGACATACAGCACGAAGCCCTTGACCTGCGTGTTGGCGGCCTTGAGCATGGCCTCGACGGTCTGCTTGTCGTTCTTGACGAAGGCCTGATTGAACAGGCTGACTTCCTTGAGGTACTTCTGAACAGAGCCCTCGACGCGCTTGGCGACGATTTCGGCCGACTGAGGTGCCTTGCCTTCTGCCACGGCCTTTTCGGCATCTTCTTCGGCCTTCTGCGACGCGATCGAGCGCTCCTTTTCGATCAGAGCGGCAGGCACGTCGGACGCAGCCAGCGACACCGGCTTCATCGCGGCCACGTGCATGGCCACGTCCTTGGCGGCGGTGTCGTCACCCTCGAACTCGACCATCACCCCGATGCGCGTGCCGTGCAGGTAATTGGCCAGCTTGCCGCCGTCGGCATATCGCTTGAAGCGACGGATCGAGAGGTTCTCGCCGATCTTGCCGATCAGGCCCTTGCGCACATCTTCGAGCGTCGGACCAAAGCTGTCTTGCTCGTACGGCAGCGCCGACAAAGCCGCGACATCGGCCGGGTTGTGCTTGGCGACCAACTCGGCACAGGCCTTGGTGAAGGCCAGGAAAGAATCGTTCTTCGACACGAAGTCGGTTTCGCAGTTGACTTCCACCAAGGCACCCAGGCGACCATCAACACAGGCCGACACCACGCCTTCAGCGGTCACTCGCGATGCGGCCTTGCCAGCCTTGCTGCCGAGCTTCACGCGCAGCAGTTCTTCAGCTCGCTCCATGTCGCCGGCGGCTTCGGTCAGAGCCTTCTTGCACTCCATCATCGGCGCGTCAGTCTTGGCGCGCAGTTCTGCCACCATGCTTGCTGTGATTGCGGACATTTGCTGTTCTCCTCAGATCTTGGCCGTTGCCCACGCGTGGCGGGTCGGCCGTTCGGTACACATTGAAAAAAGGGGCTGAAACAGCCCCTTTGGATCCCACCAAAGTGAGAGGTCGCCGGGTCAGCGTGCTTCGTCGACTTCCACGAATTCGTCGCTGCCTGCAGCGGCTTGAGCCACCTCGTTGCCGGCGTTGGCCTTGCCTTCGATCACGGCATCGGCAACCGCCTTCGCGTACAGGGCCACGGCCTTGGCGGAGTCGTCGTTGCCTGGAATGACGTAGTCAATGCCCAGGGGGGAGTGGTTCGAATCCACAACGCCGACCACAGGGATGCCGAGCTTGTTGGCTTCGGCAATGGCGATCTTGTGGTAACCCACGTCGATCACGAACAGGGCGTCAGGCAAGGCGCTCATGTTTTGAATGCCGCCAATGTCCTTTTCAAGCTTGATCAGCTCGCGCTGGAACATCAGCGCTTCTTTCTTGATGCGGATTTCGGTACCGGCTTCGACTTGGGCTTGCATGTCCTTCAGGCGCTTCAACGAGCCCTTGACGGTCTTGAAGTTGGTCAACATGCCGCCGAGCCAGCGCTGGTCGACATAAGGCATGTCGGCACGAGCGGCCTCCATGGCCACCACTTCACGTGCCTGACGCTTGGTGCCCACCATCAGGATCGAGCCGCGCTTGGCGGACAACTGACGGATGAACTTCAGCGCATCGTTGAAAAGAGGCTGCGTCTTTTCAAGGTTGATGATGTGAATCTTGTTGCGATGGCCGTAGATGTACGGGGCCATCTTGGGATTCCAGAAGCGGGTTTGGTGTCCAAAGTGAACGCCGGCTTCCAGCATTTCGCGCATGCTTACTGACATGACTATCTCCAAAGGTTGGTTCTAAAATCCGGCTGAAATTGACATGTCACTTGGCACTGGGCCAACGCACATGCAACACCTTTCGATAGCCGGATTTGCGGATGTGTTTGTTCGCGGTTGGGTCGACTGACTTGCCCCGGAAAAACCCGTCGATGATAGCAGCCCCGACTCGCCTTTGGCCCGCCCCGAGATCTGCTCAGCCTTTCACGGTGCGCCGCACGGCGCAACAGCGCTGACATGACCAAGCACATCGCCGTGATCGGCGCCGGCGTGGTCGGCGTCACCTCAGCCTACGAACTCGCTGCGGCCGGTCACACGGTGAGCGTGTTTGAGCGCGGCGGCACGATCGGCGGGGCCGCCAGCTTTGCACCGGCCGGCATGGACGGGCCCGGCTGGGCGTTGGGCTGGTCTGCGCTGTCGACTTGTGGTGGTCGCTTGCCGCGCGTGAGCCTCGGCGCCCACCCCCAGAACTGGGTGTGGGGCGCGAGGTGGCTTCACGCCCACCGCCGATCGGCCCTGCCGTTGTTGCAGCAGCGGGTTCGGCGCCTCGCCGTCTACAGCCTCGAGCGCACTCAGGAGCTGACGCGATCGCTCAAGCTCGAATTCGAGCATTCCACCGGCGTGCTGGTGCTCAGCCGCAGCGCAGCCGAGACCAAGCGCATGAACGCCGCCCTCGCGGCGTTCGAACAACTCGGCGTGCCACATCGGCGAGTGGCTGTTGACGAATGCCTGGTCGTCGAGCCGGGCCTGCATGTCGAATCGCCGCCTGATGCGGCGGCTTATTTGCCGCAGGAGGGCACGGCCAACTGCCGCGAGTTCACCCATCTGATGCGCCAGCACGCCGACCGCCTGGGGGTGCGTTTCGTGTTCCACACCCAGGTCGCCGCCATTTCTGCAGGCGAACGACCGGTGCTGACGCTGCGCTCGACAGCTCCCAGCGCAACCGGTGGCCCGGCTCATGACCTGGCAGCAACTGTCGAGCGTGCGACGTTCGATGCGATCGTCGTGTGCGGCGCGCTCGGTTCACTCCCTCTGCTGGCCGCTTGCGGACTGCGGCTGCCGATGGCGGCCTTGCAGGGGCATTCGGTAACGCTGCCGCTGCGGTTGGACGACGTCACCGCGCAGTCGGTCGGGCCGCGTTCGGCGGTGATTGACGCTGGCGAGCGAATCTCGATCACGCGCTCGGGTTCGCGGGTGCGTGTGGCCGCAGTCTCACGCTTGGGGCGCCAGCCGGTCGCGGACGAACGTGCCGCTTCACAGCGGCTTTACCGCGCGCTCGATCACTGGTTTCCGGGCTGCGCCCGCGTCAGCCAGTCACAGCACTGGGCCGGCAGCTGCCCCGCCTTGCCCGATGGCTTGCCCTTGATCGGGGCGAGCGGTATCCCGGGCGTTTGGCTCAACCTCGGCCACGGTGACACGGGCTGGGCGATGGCGTGCGGATCGGCTCGCGTGCTGGCAGACGCCATCACGCAGCGCACGCCGGACATCGACGTCGACGGGCTGGGCGTCGAGCGTCTGCGCGGCTGAGCGCATCACCCGCGCGGGTGGTGTGCGGCGTGCAGCGCTTTGAGCCGCTCACGGGCCACATGGGTGTAAATCGTGGTGGTCGAGATGTCTGCGTGGCCCAACAACAACTGCACCGCGCGCAGATCAGCGCCGTGGTTGAGCAAGTGGGTGGCAAACGCATGGCGCAAGGTGTGCGGCGACAACGGCACGGCCACACCGCCGCGCAGTGCGTGCTGCTTGATCAGCTTCCAGAACATCTGACGTGACATCGGCGCGCCGCGGCCGGTGACAAACAGCGCGTCACTGACCTGACCTTTCAGGATCTCGGCGCGCGCCCCGGCCTGGTAGCGAACCAGCCAGGCGCGTGCCTCCTCGCCAAACGGCACCAGCCGCTCCTTGGCACCCTTGCCGGTGATGTGCAAGGCGCCTTCGACCAGCCCCAGGTGCACCGTCTTGAGCGTCACCAACTCGCTCACCCGCAGGCCGCTGGCGTACATCAGCTCGAGCATGGTTCGATCGCGCAGGCCGAGCGGCGTGACCACGTCAGGCGCACGCAGCAGCGCTTCCACCTGCGCCTCGCTCAGCGTCTTGGGCACGCGCAACGCCTGGCGTGCGGCCAGCAGCTTGAGTGTGGGGTCGGCGTCGATCAGCCGCTCACGCAACGCCCAGCGGAAGTAGCGCTTGAACACCGTGAGCCGGCGGTTGCTGCTGCTGGCCTGGCTGCCGGCGTGACGCGCCAGCGCGTATTCGCGCAGGTGGCTCTCTGTGCTCACGTGCAGGGCAGCGCCGGCGTGATCGGCCAGCCAGTGGGCATAGAGCGTGAGGTCGCGCCGGTAGGCGGCCAGCGTGTTGGCGGCCAGCCCGTCCTCGATCCACATCGCATCGATGAAGCGATCGATCGCCGCGCCGCTGATCTGGATGGGGTTCATGGGCCTCGAAAAAGCGCCCCGGCTCACGCGCCGGGGCTCGATGCCATTCTCGCGGCTGGCAAACTCGGCGGCTATGCCCAACGCCCTCGTGCTGCTGCCCGACTTGCTGCTGATCCTCACGGGCTGGGTGCTTTGCCGTCACACCCAGCTCAATCGCCCGGTGTGGGATGCGGTCGAGCGGCTCACCTACCACCTGCTGTTTCCGGTGCTGCTGTTCAGCTCGATCATGAAGAGCCCGCTGCAGCCCTCGCATACCGCCGGCCTCGCACTCGTGGGGGTGGGCACCGTGGCCAGCGGCGTGGCGCTGGCTTACGCCATCGGACGTTGGCCCGGGCTGGATGCCAGGATGCACGCATCGGGCGCGCAAACGGCTTTCCGCTTCAATTCGTTCATCGCGCTGACGCTGGCCGAGCGGCTGGGCGGCGCCAGCTCGGTGACCTCGATGGCGCTGCTGATCGCGCTGTGTGTGCCGCTGTGCAACGTGGCTGCGGTGTGGCCGCTGGCGCGGCACGGCGGCCAGTCCTACCTGCGCGAACTGGCGCGCAACCCGCTCATCCTCGGCACGCTGGCCGGATTGCTGGCCAACCTGAGCGGGCTGCAGTTGCCCGACGTGGTGGGCACCAGCTTGCACCGTGTGGGTCTGGCCGCCTTGCCGCTGGGCCTGATGGCCGTGGGCGCGGGGCTCAAACTCGGCGGTCTGCGCGAATCACCGGCGCTCGCCGCAGCGCTGCTGGGCATCCGCCACGTGGCGCTTCCTGTCATCGCGATCGTCCTTTCTGGGCTGCTGGAGCTGCCGCCTGCACAACGCGCGGTGGTGGTCGGCTTTGCCGCGCTGCCCACTGCCTCGAGCGCCTACGTGCTGGCCGTGCGCATGGGCGGCAACGGTCCGTTCGTGGCCGGGCTGGTCACGCTGTCCACCCTGCTGGGCATGGTCAGCGTGCCGGTGTGGCTGTCGCTGGGCGGGCTGCGCTAGCCCCGACGTTGTGCTGCGCCAGCGCCCAGTCGATATGCTCGCGCAGCAACTCGCTGGCGCTGTCGAACGCATCGACCAGCGCCGTGCGCAGGGCGGCCTTGATCTCGGCTGAAGCGTGCGACCCAAGCGCGTTGCCCATTGCCACCGCCAGGTTGCGCTGCCAACGGCCATGACCGATTCGCCGGATGGCGCTGCCCTCGGTGTGGCGCAAGAAATCGGCCTCGCTCCAGCGCCACAACTCGAGCAGCGTGGCGTCGCCCAGCGGCGTGCGCACGTCAAAGTCGGGCAAGGCGCTGCGCTGCGCGTACTTGTTCCACGGGCACGTCAGCTGGCAGTCGTCGCAGCCGTAGATGCGGTTTCCGATTGCCGCGCGAAATTCCACGGGAATCGCGCCGTCGTGCTCAATGGTCAGGTAGCTGATGCAGCGGCGCGCATCGAGCCGGTACGGCGCGACGATGGCCTGCGTGGGACACACGTCGATGCAAGCGGTGCAGCTGCCGCAATGCGCTTCGAGCCCCTCGGTGACGGGCAACGGCAAGTCGAGGTAAATCTCGCCCAGAAAGAACATCGACCCGGCCTCGCGGTGCAGCGTCAGCGTGTGCTTGCCGCGCCAGCCGATGCCGCTGCGCGTGGCCAGTTCCACCTCGAGCACGGGGGCCGAATCGGTGAACACGCGGTGCCCGAACGGCCCTACCGCCTGTGCGATGCGATCGGCCAGCGCCTGCAACCGTTGACGCAGCACCTTGTGATAGTCACGGCCCCGGGCGTAGATCGACACCGTGGCCTGCCCGGGCGAACGCAGCCGCTGCCATTCGATGGCCTGCCAGTCGCCGCCGGCCCGCTCCTCGTTCGATCCGCCCGCTCGCGGCAGGTAATCCATGCGCGCAGTCAGCACGCGCAGCGTTCCATTGACCAGTTCGGCCGGCCGCGCGCGGGTCATGCCGTGACGCGACATGTAATGCATGGAACCATTGAAGCCCGCAGCCAACCAAGCCTGCAAGCCCGGTTCGGCATGGCCAAGGTCGATGTCGGCCACCCCGATCTGGGAAAATCCAAGTTCAGTGGCCCACTGCTGCACACGAAGCCACAACGCCGACGCCTCCAGCCCCGTTTGCACCTCACTCGCAGCCACCATGCAACCTTCCACCCGACCCCGACGACCGGCATGCCGATCTTAGAAGCGCGCACCGTGCGATGGCCCGATGAGTCTGCCTGTGCCGGCACGGCGCAGGCGCTGGCGGGGCACTCGGGCATCGGCCGCGCCTTCATCGAGCTGCACGGCACGCTGGGTGCGGGCAAGACCACCTTCGTGCGACACCTGCTGCGAGCGCTGGGCGTCACCGGCCACGTCAAGAGCCCCACCTACGCGGTGGTCGAGCCCTACGCGACCGCAGCCTTCGAGGTCTGGCACTTCGACTTCTATCGCTTCGAAGACCCGCAGGAATTCGAGGACGCCGGCTTTCGCGACATCTTCGCCACCCCCGGGCTGAAACTCGCCGAATGGCCCGAGCGCGCCATCGGGCTGTTGCCGCAGTGCGACCTGCGCATCGACATCGAGTTGCTGGACGCCAACCCGGCCGACGACAGCCGCGATCCGAGCCGCGAAGTGCGTCTCCAGGCGTTCACGCCACTCGGCGCTGCACTGCTGAACTGACCATGGCGCAACCAGCACCTTCGCCACCCCGCCTTCCCGCAAGGCGCCGCGCGCTGGGCCGCATGGGCCTGCTGGTGCTGTCGCTGGGTGCCGCCGAGCTGGCGCGCGGGGCCACGATCGTGGCGGTGCGCGTGTGGCCGGCGGCCGACTACACGCGCGTGACGATCGAGTCCGACAGCGCGCTGTCGGCACGCCACTTCATCGCCGAGAACCCGTCGCGGCTGGTCATCGACGTCGACGGGCTGGATCTCAGCGCCGAGCTGCGCGAACTCGTCGGCAAGGTTCGCGCCGACGACCCGTTCATCGCCGGCGTGCGCATCGGTCAGTACCAGCCGCGTGTGGTGCGCCTGGTCATCGACCTCAAACAGTCGACAAAACCGCAGCTGTTTTCGCTGCTGCCGGTGGCGGCCTACCGGCACCGCATGGTGTTCGACCTGTACCCCACCGAAGAGCGTGACCCGCTGCTCGCGCTCATTCAGGGCCGCGACCAGACCAGCCAGGAAGCTGCGCAGGCGGTGCGCGATGCGCTGGGCGAGTTCATCGGCCAGGTCGACCGCCCCGGCGCGGTAGCACCCGACAAGCCCGCCAGCGGCAACGCGACGGCCAAACCGGGCACCCCGGCCGCCTCAGCCAGCGCGGCCACGCCACCCGAGCCGGGCGCGTCATCTGCCGGGCGCGTCAACCGGCTGGTGATCGTGGCGCTCGACCCCGGTCACGGCGGCGAAGACCCCGGCGCCGTGGGCCCGAGCGGCCTGCGCGAAAAAGACGTCGTGCTGGCCGTGGCGCTGCAACTGCGCGACCGCCTCAACGACGTGCCCGGCATGCGCGCCATGCTCACGCGCGACGCCGACTTCTTCGTGCCGCTGCAAGACCGCGTGCGCAAGGCGCGCCGGGTGCAGGCTGATCTGTTCGTTTCGATCCACGCCGATGCCTTCTTCACACCCGAGGCACGCGGCGCGTCGGTGTTCGCGCTCAGCTCGGGTGCGGCCAGCAGCGCCACCGCACGCTGGATGGCCAACCGCGAAAACGCCGCCGATCTGGTGGGCGGCATCAACGTGAAGGCCAAGGACGCCGAAGTCATGCACGCCTTGCTCGACATGAGCACCACCGCCCAGATCAAGGACAGCTTGCGTCTGGGCAGCGAAGTCCTCGGCCAGATCGGCCGCGTCGGCAAGCTGCACAAGGCCAGCGTCGAGCAAGCCGGCTTCGCCGTGCTCAAGGCACCCGACATCCCGTCCATCCTGGTCGAAACCGCCTTCATCTCGAACCCCGAGGAAGAAGCCAAGCTGCGCGACGAACGCTACCAAGGGCAGCTGGTGGATGCGTTGACGGTGGGGATCAAGCGGTATTTCGCCAGGAATCCGGCGTTGGCGAGGTCCAGGGGAACCTGAGGCCAGGTTTGCGGTGCCTGCATGGAGCTTGGTCCCTGCGTGAGACCGCGCCGGGTCTCGGCCCGGCTGCCGAGTGGCTTTCTTCTGCTGGCCCAGAAGAAAGTCACCAAAGAAGAGGGCCCGAACACCAGACCATTTGGCTGGCTCGCTGCGGCTACAGGCGGACTGTCTCGGACGCTGCACGAGAACTGGCACTGAGAACCAGACAGATCGGGGACACGTTCGGCAAGCCCCCACGCCGTGGACCCGCAGGGTCGAGGCGAAACGAACTTGAGCGGTTGAGCGTGAGCGAGGTCACCGCCAAAGTGGCTCGCTGAATGTTCTCGAGCCAGAGCCTTTGAAGTAGGCGTGTGGCCGAAGCGAACAACTCAAATGGGCTGGTGTTCAAGGCCCTTTGCTTTGGTGACTTTCATTTGGGCCCACAAATGAAAGCCACTCGGCAGCCGGGCCGAGACCCGGCGCGCTCTCGCCCAGAGCGCGCCCCACGCGGGAAGCGAAATCCCCCCCCCGCGCGGGCAGCGCCATCACCACAGTTCACTTCATCAGCAGGTGCGGCAACCACAACGTCAACCCCGGCCAGTACGTCACCACCGCCAGGAACCCAAGCATGGTCAGCAGCCATGGCAGCACCGCCACCGTGAGCTCGCTGATGCCCATCTTGGTGATGCCTGAGGCCACGTAGAGGTTGAGGCCCACGGGGGGGTGGCACATGCCGACTTCCATGTTGACGACGATCAGGATGCCGAAGTGGATCGGGTCGATGCCCAGCTTGATGGCCACCGGGAACAGGATGGGTGCCAGGATCAGGATGATCGAGCTGGGCTCCATCACATTGCCGGCAAGGAGCAGCAGCACGTTGACCACCAGCAGGAAAGCCACCGGCCCGAAGCCCTGATTGATCATCCAATCGGCCATGGCCTGCGGGATGTTCTCGCTGGTCATCAGGAAGCTGAACAGCACCGCGTTGGTGATGATGTACAGCAGCATCGCGCTCATGCTGGCCGAATCCAGCAGCACCTTGGGGATCTTCTTGAGCGGCATGTCCTTGTAGACGAACACGGCCACGATGAAGGCATACACCGCGGCCATCGCGGCGGCTTCGGTGGGCGTGAAGATGCCGCTGTAGATGCCGCCCATCACCACCACGATGAGCAGCAGGCCCCACACGCTTTCGCGGAAGGCCAGCCAGCGTTCGGCTGCATCGGCCTTGGGCATGCGCGGGTAGTTGTTCTTGCGCGCGATGTTCCAGGTGGTGAAGCCCAGAGCGATGGCCAGCACGATGCCGGGCACGATGCCGGCGATGAACATGGCGCCGACCGACACGTTGGTCGACACCGAATACATCACCATCGCGATCGACGGCGGGACCAGAATGCCCAGCGAGCCGGAGGTGGTGAGGATGCCCGCGCCGAACTTGGGCGGAAATCCCTGCTTGACCATCGCCGGCAGGATCACCGACCCGATGGCCACCACGGTGGCCGGCGACGAGCCCGACACCGCAGCGAACAGCGCACAGGCCATCACGCCGGCCAGGCCCAGCCCGCCGTGCCAGTGGCCGATCATGCTGCTGGCAAAGCGGATCATCCGCCGCGCCACGCCACCGTGGGTCAGGAAGTTGCCGGCCAGGATGAAGAACGGGATCGCCATGATCTCGAACTTCTCGATGCCGGTGAACAGCTTGAGCGCGACCGACTGCACCGGCACATCCGTCATGGTGAACAGGAAGGTCAGCACCGTCAGGCCCAGCGAAATGCTGATCGGCATGCCCGTGAGCATGAGCACGATGAGCAGCACGAAGATGATGGCGGAGTTCATGCGCGACCTGCCTTGGCGCCGGCCACAGCCGCCGATTCGTCAACCTGAAAGTCGTCCACGCCTTCGACATGGCCGTGGTCGTGGTGTGGAAGTTCAGCGCCGTGGGCAAAGGCCCAGGCCACCTGAAGGAAGCGCAAGCACATCAGCGACGAGCCCAGCGGCACGCACAGGTAGACCCACCACATCGGCACTTCCAGATCGGCCGAGGTCTGATCGGTCTGGCTCATGTGCCACACGAAGTTCGCCCCCAGGCTGGCCACCGTGCCGGTGAACAGCGCCCCGGCCAGCAAGCCGAACAGGATCAGCGCGCGCTGCGACTTGCCCGTGAGCTTGCGCACGATCACGTCCACACCCACGTGGATGCCGGTGCGCACGCCGTAGGCCGCGCCGAACTTGGCCATCCACACGAACATGAAGATGCACAGCTCCTGCGCCCAGCTCAGGTTCAGGCGCACCGCATAGTCCTGGACCCAGGGCACGCCGCACAGGAAGCGGTGCACCACGGCAATGAAGATGAGCAGCGTGGCCGCGCCGATGAGGAAGGCGATCAGCCACTCCTCCAGGTGGTTGAGGATGCGATTGATCACGCTGGCTTCTCCTTCAGTGCGCGTGCCGGATCACTTCGGCGCCACGAAGCCGGCCGCCTTGTAGGCCGCGTCGATGGTGGCCTTGCCCAGTCGGGATTCCATGTCCTTGTGCACGGGCATGAGCGCCTTCTTCCACTCCAGCAACTCGGACTCGGTGGGGGTGTAGACGGTCGACTTGCCGCTGGCCTTGATCTTGTCGAGCGACATCGCGTTTTCGGTGGCGGCGATGGCGTTGGCGTACAGCGTGGCGTCGCGCATGGAGCTGTCGAACACGGTGCGGATGTCAGCGGGCAGGCCGTCGTAGAACTTCTTGTTGATCACCACCGCATAGGCCAAGTGCCCGTGGTTGGACAGCGTGATGTGCTTTTGAACCTCGAAGACCTTCTGGGTGTAGATGTTCGACGGCGTACCTTCGGTGCCGTCCACCACGCCCGACTGCAGCGCCTGATACAGCTCCGAGAACGCCATCACCTGTGGCACGGCGCCGAGCGCGCGCATCTGGGCGTCGAGCACCTTCGACGACTGGATGCGCATCTTCAGACCCTTGAAGTCGGCCAGGTTGTGCAACGGCTTGTTCGCGGTCATGACGTGAAACCCGTTGTCCCAGTAGGACAAGCCGGTGATGCCCTTGGCGTCGAGCTTCTTGAACAGCTCCAGGCCCAGCGTGGCCGTGGTGTTGCGAAACGCTGCATCGTCCTTGAAGAGGAACGGCAGGTCGAACACCTCGAACTCCTTCACGCCGAGCGGGCCGAACTTGGCCAGCGAGGGCGCGAGCATCTGCACCGAGCCGAGTTGCAGCGCTTCGAGCTCTTCCTTGTCCTTGTAGAGCTGGCTGTTCGGGTAGACCTCGACCTTGACGCGGCCCTTGCTGCGCTCTTCGAGCAGTTCCTTGAAGCGCTGCGCGCCCTTGCCCTTGGGGGTCTCGGGCGACACCACGTGGCTGAACTTGATGACGATGGGCGACTGGGCCTGCGCCGCCAGCGGCAGGCTCAAAGCCAGGGCAGTTCCCAAAAGCAGACGGCGGGCGATGAGCAGCATGGTGGGGTCTCCGTTTCAAGTTGTTCGGGTCGACGGGCAAAGGGTCTGAAGCAGTATCCGGCGCCCCTTGAAGCCGCACCAGTGTGGACTTCCACATACCGCAGTGCGGCGGGTGCTGCGCCCCGCAGGCCACCGCTAGACTGGCCCGATGCCCCATGCCGCCGCCCTCCTCCGGCCCGCTTTGAACCGCTTGTTGCCATTGCAGCGCCATGCCCCGGGCCTGTGGGCGCTGCCGCTGCTGCTGTCGCTGATGTTCGTCGCGGGGGTGGCATGGTGGGCGCAGCGCAATGAGCGCGACGAGCGCGACGAGGCCCGCCGCACCATGATCTCCGACGCCCTGAGCGCCGAGGCTCAGGTCCGCGCCCGTCTGGACATCGAGGCCGCGCACCTGCGGCTGCTGGCCGGGCAGCTCGTCAACACCGAGCACACCGCAGCGGCGCTGGCGGCCAACGCCGAAGTCAGCGCCGGCTTTCGGCGCTTCTGGCTGAGCGTGACCTGGCTCGACGCCAGCAACCGCATCCTCGCCCACGTGCCCGAAGTGGCGCCGCTGCCTGCCGCGCCCATCGAGGCGGAAGACGAGCCGCTCGGTTTGTCCTCGCACCTGGTGGCACCCGTGGGCGCACGCGCCAGTTTCGAGGCCAACCCCTACGACGTCTCGGGCGAGAAAGTCGTGGTGCGCTATGCGCCGGCGGCGCTGCTCAAGCGCGGCGTGCCGTGGTGGCTGGCGCGCCGCTATGAGGTGCGGCTGGTCGATGTGTCCGATCAAGTCGTGGCCGCGCTCGACGAGACGCCTGCCCGAGCCAACGCCAACGCCGGGGACAGCTACCGCGTCCAGATGGCTGCAGGCATGTCCGGGGTATTTCTCGAGCTGACCCAGCGCGACGGGCCCACGCCGTGGTGGCGAACCTTGCCCATGGTGCTGGTGAGCGGGTTCCTGCTGCTGATCGGGGTGGCCACCGCGTTGCTGCGCAGGCAGGTGCGTCAGGTCTCCCAGGCCGAAGCGGCCTGGCGCACCGAGCTGGCCTGGCGCAACGCCATCGAAGACTCGGCGCTGGTGGCGCTGCGTGCGCGCGATGCCGATGGCCGGCTGCTCTATGTCAATCGCACCTTTTGCGACCTGGTCGGGCTGGAGGCCGAGCAGCTCATCGGCATGGCGCCGCCCATGCCCTACTGGCCGCCCGACGCGATCGACGAGGTGATGCTGCGCAGCCGCCGCAACCTCGCCGGCCAGGCCCCGCGCGAAGGCTACGAAGCCCGCTGGTGCCACCGCGACGGGCGAATGATCGATGTCATGGTGTTCGAGTCACAGCTGGTCGATGCGGCGGGCCGCCAGATCGGCTGGATGGGATCGATCATCGACATCACCGAGCGCAAGCGGCTCGAGGAGCGCGAACGCCGTCAGGTCGAGGCCATGGCCCATCAGGCGCGGCTGACCACGTTGGGAGAGGTGGCCTCGGCGCTGGCGCATCAGCTCAACCAGCCGCTGGCTGCGATCGCCGGCTACAACGCGGGCGTGCTGCGCTCACTCGAAAGAGCCGGCTTCGCCGAGCCCGCCGTGCTGCAAGCGGTGCGCCGCCTGGGCGAGCAGGCCGGCGAGGCCGGGCTCATCGTGCAGCGCATCCGCGAGTTCCTCACACGCCGCTCGCCGCAGCGCGAGCGATGCGAGCTGCCGGCCATCGCGCGGCGTGCCGCCGAACTCCTGCGCCGCGACCTGCAGCGTCTGGGCGTGCAGCTCGACTGGCAGATCGCCACCGCGCTGCCGGCCGTGCATGCCGATCCGGTGCTGGTCGAGCAGGTGATCATCAACCTCGTGCGCAACGCCGCCGACGAGATCGGCACGGCCGGCCAAGGTGGGCACATCCGCATCACGCTGGCGCCGGCGGGTTCACGCTTCGTGCGTGTTGACGTGGACGACGATGGGCCGGGGCTGCGCGGGCGCGGCATCGAGCAGCTCAGCGCGGCGTTTTATTCCACCAAGCCCGAAGGCATGGGCATGGGCCTGGCCATTTGCCGCTCCGTGGTCGAAGCGCACCACGGCAACATGGACGCCGGCCCCTCACTGCTCGGCGGCGCTTGCATCTCGTTCACCCTGCCCGCGCACGAGGAGGCGGCCGATGGCGACGACTGAACCGTGTGTCCACCTCGTAGACGATGAGGCGAGCGTGCGCGATGCGCTGGCCTTCCTGTTCGAATCGCATGGCCTGATCACGCGCAGCTACGACGGCGGCCCTGCCCTCATGCAGGCGCTGGACTCCGGGCCTCTGCGCGGGTGCATCGTGCTCGATGTGCGCATGGAGCCGCATTCCGGATTGCAGGTGCACGACGCGCTGGTCGACCGCGGCGTGCGCCTGCCGGTGATCTTCCTGAGCGGCCACGGCGACATCCCCATGGCGGTGGACGCGCTGAAAAAAGGCGCCTTCGACTTCGTCGAGAAGCCTTTTTCCGGCGACGCACTGGTCGAGCGGGTGCAACGCGCGCTGCGCGTCGAAGCCGCACAGCAAGCCAGTGCGGCGCGCGGCGACGAGCGCGAAGCGCGATTGGCCAGCCTGAGCGAGCGCGAACGCGAGGTGATGCTTCGGGTGGCCGCGGGCAAGCTCAACAAGGTGATCGCCGACGAGATGAACGTGTCGATGCGCACCGTGGAAGTTCACCGCGCCCGGGTCTACGCCAAGCTGGGTGTGCGCTCGAGCGCCGAGGTCGCCACGCTGCTGGCCGGCAGGGCAGGGTTCAACGCGTGAGCTTGCGTCCCGCGCGCCACACGCCAGCCAGCACCAGCGCTCCCGGGATGAACAGCGCCGACCAGATGATCAGGTCGAAATGCGCCTTGATCCACGGCACGTTGCCAAACAGATAACCGGCCATCGTGAGGCTGCCTACCCACAAAACCGCGCCGCTCACGTCGTAGAACGTGAACTTGGTGCGCGACATCTGCGCCACACCCGCCACGAACGGCGCGAAGGTGCGCAAGAAAGGCATGAAGCGCGCGGCGATCAGGGTGATGCCGCCGTACTTTTCGTAAAAGGCGTGCGCCTGCTCGAAGGCGCGCTTGTTGAACCAGCGCGAGTTCTCCCAGTGGAACACCCGCGTGCCGAAATAGCTGCCCGCGGTGTAGTTGGTCTGGTTGCCCAGGATGGCC